>SFEB01000007.1 GCA_004558105.1 Clostridiales bacterium | reverse complement strand
GGGTAACGGCGTAGGCACGTTCTACGTCAATACGGTAAACCTTTCAAAGACGGTTCCCGACTTTGCGGTTTCATCCGTTTTCGGAACTTCTACCTTAAAGGCCGTCAACGTTGAAGACGGCAACCCCTACTATCAATCCGTCGAAGGCATACTTTACAACGGTAACGTAACACGTCTGTTGTTCTATCCGGCGGACAAAGCGGGCGAATATATTGTACTGCACGCAGGTATTGAAAAGATAGGCGGCGACGCATTCAAGTCATGTTCGGGTTTACTCAGAGTAGAATTCAAGACACCGCAGGTAGGCGAAGCGGTCGTTGACCTCGTTATAGGCGACGGTGCGTTCTATTCCTGTTCTTACATCACGGAAATTACCATTCCGTACCGTACTACGAGATTAGGTGACGACGCATTCAGATCCTGCTCGAGACTTAATACGGTAAACTTTGAAGAAACACCTTCCGATCAGACGGAAAGAGACCTCGTTTTGGGCGAATACGTATTCAGCTCCGTAGGTGCTACGGCTACCGATGGCAAGAGATTTACCGCCATTACCCTTCCCGACCGTACGGTAGAGATAGGTAACTGCTGTTTCTACTCCTGCTCGTATCTTGCAAACGTAAACATCCCCGCATCGGTAACCAAGATGGGTTACTACGAAACGAGAACGGTTAAGGTAGTAAGTAAGGTGGGCGATAGCTACGTCGAATCCGCAGAAACCGTAGATATGGAAGTCTGCTTGTCAATGTCGGTATTCTACCAGTGCTATCGTCTGGAAGAGATAGCGGTAGATCCTGCCAACCCGATTTACACGTCCATAGACGGCGTTCTTTACAGCAGAGAATATTACCCCGTAGAAGCTACCAACTACATTCCTTATACTTACCCGACCACGGCAACGGGAACGATTAAAGTTAACTACACCGAGTTCGAATCCAAGTTCTACGACAGGACGGACGGCACGGTTAAAGTATTGATTGCCTGCCCGACCTCTAACTCCGGCGTGGACGGCACCATCGTTATACCCAACACCGTTATGGCGACATGGTACGGCGCGTTCTATCAAAACGGCAATCCGACTTATGCGGAAGCAGGCACGGGTATCAGAAACGTAAAATTCAGTTCAAACGAAATAAAGAATGCAAGAAGCAATGAGCTCCTTATCGGTAAAAACTCGTTCTATTACAGCAAGAGACTCGAGACGGTTGAGCTTCCCAAGGGCGTAGAAAAGATTCCTCAAAACACGTTCTATCAATGCTCTGCGTTGAAAAACGTCAATATTCCCAACACGGTAAGCAGAATAGAACCGAATTCCTTCTATTATTGCACGGCGTTAGATAACATTGTCTTTGAAGATGCCGAAGAAGGAAATATTATCGAACTTTCTTTCCGTAACGATGCCAACGATGCCACTGCTTCTACAATGGGCGGTATATTCTACAACTGCGACGCTTTGACGACGCTTACGTTGCCCGAACGTACCGTAGAACTCGGCAGATATTCTCTGTCCGGTTCTAAACTGGTAACGGTAAATCTTCCATCCACTTTGCAACGCCTCGATTACGGTGCGTTCAGAGACGTTAAGACGCTTGAGCGCGTCATCTTCCCGGCAGAAATGGCAGAAGGCGTAAGCCTTGTTATAGAAGACTACGTTTTCTACGGCTGTTCCGCCCTTACCACGATAAGCCTGCCCAAAGGTCTGGAGGGTATAGGTTATTACTCGTTCTACAACTGCACGGCTCTTAAAGAAATTACTTTCCCCAATACTTTGGAGGAAATAGGTAAGTATTATTCCAGTTCTACCAGCACTTCTTACGGCTCCGTATTCTACGGCTGTAAAGCACTTGAAAAGGCAGAGTTTGCATACGAAATCGTTGACGGCGCAAAGGTCACCAACGCTGTCATTACCAAGATAGGCGGCAGTGTTTTCCGTAACTGCTCCAGCCTGACCGAATTCTACGTACCCGCATCGGTTGAGACCATCGACAATTATGCATTTGCGAGTTGTTCAAAGTTGTCATCGGTCACGTTTGAAAAAGGTGATATAGAGGGCGGAAGCAAACTTGCCGGCATCGGTAACTATGCGTTCCAGAGTACGGCATTGACGGAATTCATCTTCCCTGAATCTTCCGTTGACGTTATGGAACTCGGTTCTAACCTCTTCGATAAGTGCACAACGTTGACGAAGGTTTATTTGTCCCGCAATATCGCAGACATCGGCGCGGCGTTCAAAGGCTGTTCCTCCGTCAGCGATCTGACCGTTTCGCCTAAGAACGTTAACTTTAAACCGTACGAATCTACCGACGGCAAGAAGTATCCGCTGTTGGTTGACCCGGACGGTACTGCCATTAAGTTTGTTTACGGCGACATCGTGGGTGAATTCGCTATCCCCGAGGGTATCGAAAGTATTGCGGACAGTGCGTTTAAAGATCAGACGTTAATAACCAAGATCACGTTGCCTGCGTCTCTTATTTCCATCGGTCAATATGCGTTCTCTTACTGCTCGGCGCTGGAAGAAGTCGTGGTGCCTTACGACTCGGCGATGGAAACCATCGGCAGTTATTCCTTCGAATACACGGGCAGTCTTAAACACATAGATATTCCGGGTGACGAAAACGGCAACATGAAAGTCAGACTGGAAGGCAATTGCTTCCAGTACAGCGGAATCGAAAGTATTACCTTCCGCGGCGACATCGCATACGTAGGTAACTACATCTTCCGCAACTGTGTTAACCTGACGACGGTAACTAACTGGGTACCCAACATGCCGTTTATACCCAACTATTTCTTCTACGGATGTTCTTCCTTGGAAAACTTCACGATTCCGAGACTTACGGACTCCGAAGGAAACGTTAAGCCGATTGCCATCAAGACTTACGCACTGTACGGCACGGGCATTAAAAAACTCGTTGTTCCGGGTTACGTAACGGAAATAGGTAACTACGCTTTTGCAAACAACGAAAATCTCGAGGAAGTAACCTTCGAAGAAAACACGGTATTGGTAGAAGGCGGATTCGGTACGAACGTATTCAGAGGTTGTACAAGCCTTAAGAGCGTAAACCTTTCTACGTTAAAAGAACTCAACTGGATCAATACGTATACTTTCTACGGTTGTACTGCCCTGGAAGAAGTAACGCTTCCCGAAAAGACAGCCAACCTCAACAACACCGCTCCGTCAGAGGAGAAGGCGACTACTGCGGCAGGAGCATCGTATATATTCAACGGTTGCACCGCTCTTAAGAGAGTTAACAACCTGAACGACAATATTACCATCTTCGGTACGTACTTGTTCCGCGACTGCTCCAGTCTCGAAGAGATAGTGTTGCCGAGTGAATTGAGAATCATCGGTTCTTACTGCTTCACGGGATGCACGAGTCTGACAAACGTTGACTTCGACCACGTCGTCAACGGCGCTATTGACACAGAAGGTCAACCCGATGAGAACGGTAATCCGGCAAGAATAGCGGGTACGGGCGGAAAGCTTGAAAACATAATGACTTATGCTTTCGGCGCGACTTCTGCAACAATCGGTGCTCCTGCTATTGAAAAGATGGTTATACCGAGCACGGTAAAGACTATCGGCGCAAGCGCATTCCGTTATTGCGAGCAGCTCAGAGAGGTTGAGTTTGAATACAATACCGTTCTTACTGCTTTCGGCGGCGCTTACATCTTTGCGAACTGCATCAATCTTGAAAAGGTAAATCTTAATAACTTGCCTAATATTACTTACCTTTACACTTCGACGTTCCTCCTTTGCGAAAAGCTTAACACCTTTGCTGTCGATGCGGAAGGTAATACCACTAACAGATTCCCCGACAAACTGATTACCCTCGGCAGCAGTAACGGAACGACTGCGTCGGCAACGGCTTTCAGCTATACGTTCAAAGGTTGTTCAAGTCTCGAGTTCGTCGACCTCAACAAAGTTACGATGTTAAGTGCTGAAACGTTCAGAGACTGTACGTCGCTCAGGTCGGTAAAGGGTATCGAAGAGATAAGCGTCTTAGGTAGCTACTCTTTCCGTAACACAGCGTTGGAAGAAGTAACCTTCGGTAAGAAAGTAACCGCTTACGGTTACGGCGTCTTTGCCGACTGCTTCAACCTCAAAAAAGCAACGATAGAAAGAGGGCTGTTGCCTTACGTCGGTTATAACAACACGTCAACGACTTTGACGAGCTTTTCGTCGACATCCACCATTTACGGTCCGTTCGCTTATTGTTCTGCGTTGGAAGAGGTGAGTTTGCCTGACAGTATAACCAAAATAATTCCTCATTCGTTTGCATATTGCACGAGCTTGAAGACCTTCAATTTCAGCGCAGCGAATAAGTTGGAGCTTATCGGTAGTTACGCATTCTACAAAACCGCAATGGAAGAAGTGGATCTCAGTGCGTTGAGTTCGTTAACCGATATCGGTTCTTACTCGTTTTCGCAGACGTTAAGTCTCAAGAAGGTAATCTTCCCTGCCAGAGGGTCACTCACCACTATCGGTATAGGCGCGTTTAACGGAGATAGAGGTCTGACGTCTGTCACTGTTCCGGCAAGCGTAACGACTATCAGCAATTATGCATTCCGCAACTGTGGTCTGACGGAATTCACCGTTCCCGCAGGATTGGTCACTATGGGTAACTCCGTATTCTTCGGAAACAATATTACGACGTACAAATCCAATAACTCTAATTACCGTATCGGTAGCAACGGAGAACTTATTAAGATAGTTGCCGACGGCGACGACCTGGTAGTTGGTATTCCTTCTACGTTCAGCGGCGTTTACACCTTTGAAAAAGGTACGGCTCCCGGTTCTTACTGTTTCACCGGTTCGGCAGGTATCACAGGCGTAGTGCTTCCGGAAGGCATGACGGAACTGCCTTCGTATTCCTTCGCCGGATTTAGCGGCAGTATTAACTTGCCTGAAACGGTAACCAGCATAGGTTCTTATGCGTTCTACGAAGCCGAATTTGGTGAATTCGTGATTCCCGCAAACGTAACCAGCATCGGTTACAGAGCGTTCGGTTATGCGACGATTGATAAGCTTGTTATCCCGTCAACGGTGGAAAAAATCGGTCAATTTCTCTGTTACTATGCTAATATAAGAGAGTTTGAGTACAACGCACTTGCAGCCACATGGATAAATGCAAGCGGAGCGGATATTGCTACTAACGGTGCGGCAGGTTTCAGTTATATGCTGAATTATACGAAAGGTCTGCAAAAGATAACCGTCGGTGAAGGCGTAAGATATGTCGGTAAAGACTTTATCAGTTATACAACCGACTGCGACGCTACCGTTTATTTCCCTGACGGTATGGATGTTTCATACGGCTATCTCATATATGGTACCAAAGGTTGTAAATTTGATGTAAGATTACCGAGTGATGCCGATGATTTTGGCACGTATGCTTTCTATTACAGCATTTCTAAGGAACCGGAAGAAGGTTGGACCGAGTTTAAGATGACTATACCTGATAGTGTGGAGACTATACCGATGTACTTCCTCAGCGGTTGCGTCATTAATGACGTCAATTTGCCGAAGAACCTTAAGACTATTGAGGCGCACGCATTCCGTTATTGCACTCGCGAAACGGAATTGGTAATACCCAAGACGTTAGAAGCACTTTACGGTTATAGCTTCTTCTACGGTACTTATTCTCACATTACGTTTGAAGAGGGTATTGAGAGTATTGATATTTTCCCATATATCTATCACCCGGTTCCTGTGGTCGATATATATTACAACAACCCGTTCCAGCAAACGGTTATTGGGGAAATGACTTTGCCCGGCACCTTAAAGTCGATAGGAAATTACTTCCTGTACGCTGCCAAAGGTCCTGCGAAACTTGTTTTGCCTGAAGGACTTATGTCTGTCGGTGATTATGCGTTCTACAACAATAAGGCCATCTATGAGTTGTATTTGTCTTCCACAGTAGAATTCGTTGACGGTACCAACGCGTTTTACAACTGGACGGAAGAGCAAACAATCTATTCGCCGTTAAGCAGAAGTGCTACGATGGCTGTCTGGGGAGGTTCCTTGACGCACACCTCGTTTGGAGGCAACGTTGTTTACAACTACGTACCTACTCCGGAACAGACCGAAAACTCCGGCGAGATTGCCATTGAGGGCGAAGTTGCTTTCGTCGACAACAAACAAAACTAAACCGGACACGGTTAAAAAACAAGGCTGAATTTTCAGCCTTGTTTTTTTGTGTCGTTCTTATCAGTATCGGCGCCAACGCTTTCTGGCTCTGCACGGGTATCGAATAAATCGTAATTCCCAAGAGCGTAAGAATCATGGGCACCGCGGTATTTTCTAACCGGACGGCAGATCAGACGGTAAGCTTCGAGCATACGGAGGCACAGGCAATGTCCTTCTGTGACGTTGTCGTAAACGTTACGGCGACGGTAGTCTACGGCAACGTAAAACCCGTACAATAAGCTTCTTTTTCGTGATCGGTTGAAAAAGTCTTTGCAACCGAGGCACACATCCTTTTCGAAACACAAACAGACGACAACCGTCTGTTTGTGTAAAAAAACAACGATCTTCGGGGGAAAATCGCTGTTTTTTATTCTTATTTTAAGATTATATCATATACGATATCGGTTAACCTGCGTTAACGGGAGACGATGGTAGGGTAAGACGCTTACGAAAGCTTAAAGTAAACGTCCATGGTAAACAAGTCTTTACCGTCTTCAAAATTGTGAAACTTGAGCAGATAAATCATGTTATTCACTTTGCCGTAGCCGTGTTTTTCGGCGTATTCGCATGCGGATCGGAAAAGTTCCTCGTTGTAGTTGCGGTTATCAGCCGTAACGGTTTTAACGAGGTATCTGTCGCCTTTGTTTACAGTGGTCAGAATTTTACCTTTTTTTGGCTTTTCATGCAACAAAATACCCGAAGAAGCCGTCTCGTCACTCATGTTATCGCCATCAAACAAAATGGCAAAATCGATGGGTTCGAGCGCCAAAAGGCGGATATGTTCGTCGATATAAATGTCCGCCTCAACGATGTGTTTAAATCTCGGTGTTACTATGGTAAAATCAGCGTAGTCGGTATTGAAATACTCGGCGGTCATGTCACAGTAGTTTTCGATGTATTTGAGTTTTTCCTGATATTCTTCAATCTTTCTTTTTACCTGTTCCTTCTTTTTTTCGAACAACTGAACAAACTCCTGACGAGACAACTTGGTAAGGTTCTTTGCCTCCGCAAGAGTTAAGTTTATATTCCTTGAAAAAATGATATTGTGGATGCTCATGATATCCAGAACGTTAAAATTATAGTAATTGTTGTTTTCGTTTCGTTTAGGCGTTAAAAGACCTTTCTCCATCCAGCATCTAATGGTGGGATAACTGAGATTTGTTGCCTTACATAATTTTACTTTGGTGATGGTTTTAGTGTAAACTTCCTCTTTCATCGCATACTCCTTTGTCATTATAAAGGGTGTTAATATACAGTTTACAATTTATCTTAAATTTTATGCCTCGACTTTACGTCAACAATGCGTAAAGCGTATACATCCACATATAACATTTTATACAAAAAGCCTTATTTTGTCAACCATGTTTTTTAAAAATATTACAATCGGAGTATCGCCGTTAGAAAAAATTTATAGAAAAGCAGATATGGGTGGGTATATTAAGGGGGGAAGGGCGTAAAAAGGCTAAGAATTTGTCAAAAATAACGAACGAGTGAAAAAAACCAACCTTCCACTTTAACACCAACCTTTTCGGGCGTGTTATACTTTTTCGCAAAAAGGAGGTTGGTTTTGTTTTGAATAATTATAAAAAGAAGGCGGCGCTGTTTCTCGCAAGTCAGGGTATCACGTTGTTCGGTTCGTCTCTGGCGCAGTTTGCATTGATCTGGTACGTAACCGGGCAAACCTCGTCGGGAGGATGGGTGTCGGCAATGACGATAGCGGCTTTTGTGCCGCAATTTTTGGTTTCATGTTTTTCCGGCGTACTTGCCGACAGGTATTCGAAAAAAAAGTTGATAATATTATCGGACGCTATGATAGCCGCGGCAACTCTTTTGTTTGCTATTTTTTTTCCGAAAATTTCCGACGGAACGCCTATACTGTTGGCGTTGGTGAGAATATCGGCGATTCGTTCGGTAGGGACGGGGATACAAACTCCTGCCGTAAACGCTGCCGTTACGCAGTTGGTGCCGCAAGACAAACTGATGAAATTCAACGGGTACCGCGTATATACGGAACAAGACCTGCAACGACTTAAAATCATACGTTCTTTAAGGTGCGCCAATTATTCTCTGGAAGCAATTTTACAACTTTTGCAACAACTATCGAAAAATTCTCAGACGGACGTTCGTTCCGCATTGAATACGCCGCGACGGTCGGACGATATTATCTCCGTTTGCGACAGGTTGATCGTTTCCTTGTCTTCGGCGGAAAGAAACGCATTCAGGGTATCGGAGTTGCTCTTAGACATGAAAAATAAATTTCAATAGTATCACGCGTATACGAAAAATCCACCAATCCGCTTTTGCGCCGAAAAGTTTTTACTTTCAGACGCATTTGCAATCGGTGGATTTTTATTGTTGATAAATTTTTAAAAGAAGAAATCCACGCACGTCGCGCGGATTGCCTGTCGTAGAACCGGCAAAAAGCCTTGTGGCGGTTTATACTGCCGACGTCGGGAATATAACAAGCGTTTGCTTTTCGGGCGCGGCAGAATGGGTTAAGAGCCGATTCGGAATTCGGGTTTCCAGACGCAGCAGCCGCCCTTCAAATCTCTTTTGGCTCTGTAAAGCGCCTGGTCGGCTTTGTCTATCAATTCGACGGTAGGCATTTCCTCCGTACCGCAGAAAGCTATACCTGCCGAGCAGGAAGTGGAAATATTTTCTTTGCTAAAGCTATCGCTGAACGTTTTGCAAATTTCGTTCACGCGGCGCACGGCGGACTCTTCGTCCTTGATTTTTTTAAATATCACGACAAACTCGTCGCCGCCGTATCTGCAAAGTATATCGTTACTGCGCGTTTTGCTTTTCAGGAGTTGAGTAAAGGTAAGAATCAGGCTGTCGCCCACGCCGTGCCCGAATGAGTCGTTGACTTTTTTCAAAGTATCCAGGTCGAAAACGCAAACGGCCATCGGAAGATTTTCCATATGCAGGGAATCCATTGCGGCGTGCAGACCTCTGCGGTTAAGCAGACCGGTCATAAAGTCGCGGCAGGCTTCGTTTTCGAGAATACTGAGGCGTTTATCGGCTTCTGCGCCGTCAATCAGGCGTTGGACTCGTTTTTTAATGTCGAAGATAGGGTGAAGTTTGCACAAAAAGTCGTCGGTTTCTTTAGCCAAAGGCAGTTTGTCCAGCTCTCCGCTACCGGGGATAGTGGCGAGAACCGGAACGTTCCAGAACTCCGTTTCCTTTCGCAAAAACTTCATAACTTTTGCCGCGCCGTTATCCGGCAATGTCATACTGACGATAATTGCCGAAACGCCGTCTCCGCCAAATTCTTTTAATTTTTCTATTGCGGTTTCGGCGTCTTCCGCCTCCACCGTTTCGTATTCGTCTTCAAAACCGCAGATTACGCTCTTGCGAAAAACCTGCGACTCGTCCGCCAGAATAATACGGTACAAATCCGAACTCGTTTTTTCGGCTGTTTCCCTGGTTGGGCACTGAGCATGTTTTTGCGTTATCAGCAGTTCTTCAAAATCTTCCAGCGGCAGCGGTTTGGAAAAGAAGTAGCCCTGAACGTAATCGCACCCCATCATCTGCAAGCGTTTCATTTGTTCACGGGTTTCCACGCCCTCTGCGATAACTCCGAGGTGCATACGATGCGCCATATTGATAACATCGTTAAGCATGCTGTATTCCATAGGTTTTGCCGTTTCGTTATGGACGAATTTCATATCGAGTTTCAAAAGGTCCAGTTTCATACGGCTGAGGAGGCTCAACGAAGAGTAACCGCTACCGAAGTCGTCCATTTCGATGACGAAGCCCATTTTACGCAGATTGTTTACGGTAGAGATAAGTTGGTCCTGATTTTCCGCATAAGCGCTTTCGGTCAGTTCCAGGTGGAGGTAAGAGGGGTCGAGATCGTATTTATCGAGCAAATTGCGAAGAAAATCTTCGAGATTGTGTCTATATATATCCAGGCGCGACATATTGACGGAAACGGGCACGCAGTCATAACCTTTTCTTTTCCAGTCCTGAAGGATAGCGCATACCTTTTCCCAGACGTATTGGTCGAGAGAAAAGATAAAGCCGTTTTTTTCCGCCAGCGGAATAAAGACGTTTGGCGACACGAAACCCTGTTGAGGATGATACCAGCGCACCAAAGCTTCCGCGCCCACCAAAGTTTTATCGGCGAGGCTGTATTTAGGTTGCAGATAGACGAAAAACTGGTTTTTCGCCAACGCCGTTTCCATAGCGTCGGTTATATTTTTTTCTCTGATGAGTTTATCGCGCAGCACGTCGTCGTACTCAGCGAGAAAGCGTTTATACTGACCTTTGATGCTGTTGGCGGCAATGAGTGCTCTGTCGCACATCTGTTCTATGCCCAGAGAGCGGTCTGAAATTTTATAGAGTCCCCAGCGCATAACGATTTTATTAAGATACGGCGAGAGTTCGTTTCTTTTAGGGTCGAATTTTTTATAATCCACCGTACCGTCAGGCGTTTCGATCAGGCAAATAAATTTATCGGAATCCAAACGGCCGCATACTCCGTCGGGGCCTATCAGCGAGAGTAAAAACCGTGCGATTTCTTTCAGCAGTTTATCGCCGAGGTCTATGCCGTAGATATCGTTAAAAAGTTTAAAATTATCGATATTGGAGCAGACGATGCAATAAGTCTTGTCGGGGTTTTTCAAAAGTTTTTCCTGAGCCTTCTGAAAAAAGTACTGTTTACTGTACAATCCCGTAAGTCTGTCGTATCTGAACTGATTGACCGTAGCGGCGGTCTCGCGGAAGTTGATAAGATTTTCGATACGGTGACGGATAATCTGCGGGCGATAGGGTTGAGTAATAAAGTCCGTTGCGCCGTGAGCCAGTGCCGAAACCTCGACTTTTTCGCCCGAGTCGGGAGTAAGTACTATGACCGGAATGGAGGAAAGTTCGTCGTCATGTCTTATTTTATCCAAAAACGTGTAACCGTCCATAACCGGCATAACGACGTCCAATAAAATCAAGTCCACGTTATTTTTTTTAAGCAAATCGAGTGCCACGACTCCGTTTTCCGCCTGCAGAACCCTATAATCGTCCTTGAGCATAGCGATCAGCATTTCGCGGTCAAGCAAATTGTCGTCTACGATAAGAATCTCTCTCTTTGTCTTCATAATAATTATCTCTTTTGATTTTTAAAGCACGTTAGTCCGGTCGTTTCGGGATATCGTCGACTTTCGGTTTTCAGGTATTCCGGTTTAAATATTCGCGGATAACGTCGGTAATTTCGGTATAGTCCTGACGGACCTTCCGAAACAGAGTCATGGCGCTTTCGGATACGTTGTTTGCGGTTCTCAGCTCTTCCGTCAGTGCCGACACTGAGACGTAAAGAGTGGTAAGGCTGAGGTTGGCGCAGATACCCTTAAGGGTATAAGCGGCGCAAAAAGCTTCGTCGCGGTTTCCGCGTTCGATTTGTTCGTTCAAGGTCTGAAAACTCGGATCTTTCAGAAATCCACGCAAAAACCGCGTAATTAACGCGTCGTCGGGGATACGTCCGCTGAGATCTTCGTAGTCGCCTCCAAGTTTGTCGTAGCATTGTTTTGTGTTCATAAATACTGCCTTTGTGTATTGTACGCGACCTTTTCGGTTAATCGCGTCGGTTTTGAGATAGTGCCGTTATTTTTTTGTCGTTGAGTACTGCAAAAGTGGTGTGAACTACCTCTTTGATGCCGTAGATTTACGCGGGGGTTTATACGAAAATTCACTCATCGATTAACATTTTTTGGTATTATACCACAAGTATTTCGTCCCTGTCAAGAAAAACTTAATAACCGAATACCGACTTCCCGACCTACCGAATATTGCTTTTTTCCCACAATTTCGGCAAAAACGCTCGAAATCGTGTAAAATCGGGCGTAAAATAGGCAAAAGACGTAAAATTTTGCAATATTTTAAAAAAATTGAATTAAACCCTTGACAAATAAAAAACGATTTGCTAAACTAAAGAGGCTAAAAAAGCGACGGTCTTTTTTGGCGCAGTAAAATAAGCAATTCAATACGTTTGGCAAAGCACGCGAAAGTGTGTGACGCAAAGCTATAGGGCCTAAACTCAGGCAGCCAGTTGCATTCGGAGGTTTTCCGCAACGCATCGGCTGCTTTTTTTATTGGCAAAACGATAAAAGGAGAGGGGAGGAACTTATGGATAACGAACAATTGACCTTTAACGATTACGTCCGTCTTTCTCTGGATAGCGGCGTTGCGCCGATAGAATTGCGGTTTTACCCCTTTGAGGATTGCGAATCGGGTTTTCCCGTTGCCTACCGTACGTCGTTGATAATCAACTCGGTCATAGCCGGTACGCTAACGGAAAAAGATTTTTCCCCGTATTGCGACAACCACCCTTGCGGCGTTCAGTTGTTCAGGCACCACCTGCAACACGCGATAACGGCAATTCTGTCT
The DNA here is from genome assembly GCA_004558105.1 of Clostridiales bacterium. Taxonomy (GTDB): domain Bacteria; phylum Bacillota; class Clostridia; order Christensenellales; family CAG-314; genus SFEB01. The sequence goes on along the minus strand of SFEB01000007.1, from coordinate 20,800 downwards.
TTTGCGAAAGCCGAAAAGCAGATAGAATTTATTTCCGTCGCATGCCCTGCGGACATTGTCAATGCGGAACCGCTCTTTGACCTCATGTCCGACGTGCTTAAAAAAAATCCCCGTCTGGAGCCGCAAAAACTCTGTCTTGAGTTTTCTCCCGCTTTTCTCGCGGATACGGAAAAAGCCCGCGCGGTGGTAATGGACATGAAAGTGTTAAAAGTCCGTACGATGCTGACCGGGTGCGGAACGGAAGATTTTCCCCTTTCCAAACTGCTCAGAGTTCCTGCCGACATGGCAATGCTTCATCCCTCCGTAACGGAATGGGCAGGCAGTCGCGACAAGCCGAAACTCGTCCCGTCCTTGATAAACTACGTCAACAGTATGGGCGCAGAGGTCGTGGCGGAGGGCGAAGAAGAAAAACGCCCGTCGTTACGCAACACCGAGTGTATCGGGTTTTTGCCCGTCGGCGCTCAACCGCTCACATGGCGGGAGGTCGTTGAGCAAAAGGCGGAGGAAGACCTATGATGTCGGAGAAAAAAGGGTCGGCGTATTTAAAGCGGCAGGCGAGAAGAGAGCACAACGAGCGATTCTGGAAAAAACTTATTCCGTCCGTTCTGGCGGCGATACTTATTCTCGTCGTACTTGCCTACGTGATTTCCTTAATGTACACGCGTTTCGGCAGTTTTACCGTTTCGGTCAACAAGTACCACGCTTTGCAGTACGGCCTTTCTCTTTCGGAAGACAGGTTTTTCAGCTCTCCCACCTCTCGGTTAAACTGTAAGGCGTCGGAAGAAATCGACAACATTGACGGAGCTATCCTCGACGAGATAGACATCGGCGCGGTTGACGGAAACGACAGCGGAGACAACTACCTTTGCTACACCTTTTACTGCAAAAACAGCGGAACGGAATCTTTTTCCTTCACCTACTCGATAAATATCGCCAACATGACGATGGGTATCGAAAAAGCCGTGCGAATACGGTTGATTACCAACCTTAACGGCGAGAAACTTTCTCAGGTCGACTACGCGAGGGCGGCGGGCGTGGACGACGACGGCAACGCCGTGGCAGAGCCCGGTACGACGCCGTTTTTAAACAAAACGACGATAATGCAGGACAACGTTCTAAATTTTTCGCCCGACGACGTGATGAAATACACGGTGGTCATCTGGCTGGAAGGCAACGACCCCGATTGCGTTGACTCGGTCATAGGCGGAGTGATGAAGGTCGATATGAAATTCAGCGTTATCGGTACGGACGCCCAACAGGACGATTAAAACGGTTATTCACGCACACGAGCCGTGCGTTATACAAACAAAAAATAAAAGGAGAAACTAAAAATGAAAAAACTCATTCCCGCAATTTGTATGACTCTTATAGCGGCAGTTATGCTCGCTTCGTCAACCTTTGCATGGTTTTCTATGAACACCTCTGTTACTGCAAACGGTATGCAGGTTGCTGCCAAATCCGACAACACCTATTTGCTTATCAGTAGCGATAAAAAAACAGCAGCAGAAATTCAAGATCAAAACAAAATAACGGTAGACCTCGACGTTGGTAGTAGTGAAGCCAAAGTCTATCCTTGCGCACCTGCTATTTCAGACACAGAAGTTGGTTATCTTACGACTTCCGGAAATACAGTTGGCGGTGCCAATATCACTACCGCAGGTGTAAAAGTTGAAAGCATGGCTACCGCAAGTGCATTTACCAACTGGTACACCGCAACCGCTGAAACATCTGGCGCCTCTGGCATGAAAGATGGCACCGCAATACAACTCACAGCCTTTACTGGCTATGTTATTAGAAGAACCGTTTATCTTACGGTTGCTAAAGGCGCAAAGGACGCAAACAATTTGAAGGTTACGCCCACTATAACCGGTACTGGTAAAGACCTTACTGCGGCTCATGTTATTGTCGCAACAAGTGACGGTGGTTTTGCAAATCTTACAAGTACAAATAATGGTACCAAAGTTGGCATCCAAGGTTCCAACACGCCACTTACAGAATCAACTGTGCTTACCGTGGAAATTTACATTTATATTGACGGTAACGATACTAACATATTTACGAACAACATTGCAGATTTGACCGGTGTTACGATTAAACTTGCATTTGACGTTGAAGCTGTTACTGCTTAATCAGTAAATTTTTTCGGGTTACGAAAGGGAACCAGAATATAAGAAAATAGAAAGCGTTTTTCTTGACTGCTTGCCGTCGTGTGCGCAAGTTGAGAGATGGTAAAAGCTTGAACTTGCGACGCGTCGAAGGCTCGGGAAGGCGAGTCGCAGTCAAACGGTAACGTGATTAAATTTCAGCCGCGTGTTTTGACAAAAAGTTTAAACACGCGGCGTTTTTCTTCCCGTTACCCCTCGTTTATTGTAAAAACGTGCGGTTTTTTTGTGTATTTGGTCAACTAATTTTTTTCATTGCATTGACAAGTACGGCTATACATGGTATAATATCTCATATTAACGTACTTAACGTTCTACAAACAAATATAAGGGCAAAGTTTGCGAAAGCATACGACGCAAAACTATAGGGTCTTCAAGTTTATTATGACAGCCAGTTGCAAATTTGCATTTGTAACGGCTTTTTTTATTCTTGAAGGGAGGTGAGCGTCGTGGAAAAGAAATCAAACGATCGTAGGCAACTTATCAACAGTTGTCTTTCGCTCGTTGTTATTCTGGTTTTTCTGGTATTGTCAGTGACGACTTATAGCTGGTTCGCCCATTCGGAAAACGTCGAGGCAAACGGCATGACTATCCAGCTTGATTCCATGGGGTCGGTCTCGGTGTCAAACGTGACTTTGTACCGTCGCGACGGGGCGCAGGGTGCGCGTATCGTTACCGACAGCATTATTTCTCTGCCGGAGTACGACACTATTTTCCCCGACAACAACGGTAATTCGCACGTTATTATCAGAGCGGTAATTTCCGGTCTGGAACAGCAAAACGGCAGTTATTCCGCTTTCAGTCTGGTTACGTCCTGCATGGGAGACTCGCCATGGCTGGACGAGCAAAACAATTCTTTGACGCCGTTGCTTTCCAATATCGTGGAAATACGCGCCGCGGTTGCAGGCGTTGACCTAGCAACGACGGACGTCGCCAATGCTAAAACGGTGTACGCCGGGGCGTTGGAACTGTTGAGTACCGTACCTTCCGCTGTATTCGTGTCCAAGGAAAACGACGTTTTTTCTAAGGTGAACAGCGTTTCGATAGGTATTTCCGACTACGACGACAAGGTACTGACCGACGAGGGCGGTAATTACGCCGTACTGTTTATAGAAATTACCTACAACGACGCGCTTGTGCAACAATTTATTGCCGGCAACGACCTGGATATATTCGGCGACGGCAGCGTTACGGATATCGTTTCGTTTGACTGCGACCTGACCTCTTTTAAACTGAAAGGAGGAGCGGACGTATGAGTGTATCGGTAAGAAATAAATTAATTCTTGTACTTTTGACGGTGTGCGCGATCTTCGCAGTGCTTGCGCCTGCGACGGTGGCGTGGCTGTACACGGCGGGGAACGAAATAGACCACAAGGTGGACTACGGCTCGCTGATTAAACAATACTTTCACTGCGGCACGGGGACGGAAGACGACCCGTTCGTTATCACCCGTCCTATCCATTACTACCATCTGGTAGAACTTTACCAACGCAAGATAGAATTTGCCAACGCAGGGTATTGGTTCCAGTTGGGTTACGACGACTTTGACGGCGACGGAATACACGACGGAAACTATAAAGTTTACGATTATGCCGACGACGGCACTCTCAACGAGGACGCCGACGGTCCGATGTTTTCCGACAGCCTTAATATGGCGTACTACGCAGGAGATTACGCTTTGCTCCCCGTCGGGACGAGCGCAGTGCCTTTTATCGGAACTTTCGACGGCAAGGGGCTGACTGTGGAAAATTTGCATATCACCGCTACCGAAACGGTAAAAGCAATCGATTCCGCCGATCCCGACGTCGTTTACAATACTTCGGACCTGGGGATTTTCGGATACGTCGCGGGAGATTACGAAAACGGTAATTACGTCGGCGGTAGGGTGAAAAACGTCTATTATAAAAACGTTTCCATAGATATCTCGGGGCTGGAGGCAAACGTCTCTTCCAAAACGGACGCTACGCACGTCGAACACACCGATACGGTTTACGTCGGGTATATCGTGGGACACCTTCGTATACTGCAATTCACTCCCGAAGGTACCGCCGATATGACTAACCTCTTCGAGGACGTGTACGTCAACAACTGTTCCGTCGTCGGGGGAGATTACTCGGGCGTCGCACAGTGTAATTACGGCTACATCGGCGGCGTGGACGTTCTCAGCGGAGATACCGTCTTTACCATTAACGGAATGATAGACGCCGCGCAGGGCTCGGAAACGGGAAACAACGGCGCAGGTGACAGCGCGGGTTTCGGCGGTTCGATCGCGATGAAAGACCTGTACGACAGGGTGGACGCGATAAGAGACCTTGCAAGAAACGAAGGCGCCGCTTCTTACGTTTCGGCGGAAAACGTCGTTGTCGACGAGGTTACGGGCGAAACGGTAATTACGGTGACCGAGGAAAGTCAGGTCAACAACATTATCGATTACAGCGATATCGGCAATTATGCCGGTTCGTACAGTTTTTATAACCGAACGGGTGCCGATCAGTACGTTTACGTTACCGGTTTAAGAACGGAAACGGTAAAGACCGTGACCACGGCAACCTACAAGGCGGATCCAACCGATCCGAGCAAGTATCTGGTAGAAACGGGAACGACGGTCAGCGTCGGCGACGTTTATCTGGGCATTAACGACCTTAACGTGATAGAGACCGCCGAGTCTGGCGCCGTAGTGCTTAGCGGCGACGGATCGGGCGGATTGTACACGTATACCACGTTGTACGGAAAGTTGTACCTTAACGCCTCTCAATCCGGGGCGTCTTTCGGTACGACAAAGTCAACGGAATGGACGGTTACCGGAGACGAAATTTACTGCACGTTGAACGGTAAAAAATATTATCTTTCGTATATCAACGGAAACGGTTGGACACTTATACCCGAAGGTGCGACGGCGTTTGTTATTACCGACGGTGCGGGACACTTTTTTGCGGTTAATTCCGACGGTTCGCAGGCAGTTGCTAACAGCATTGACGATGCGACAAAATTTTTCTTCAGTGAAAGCGGAGAAATTTTCACCGTTGTGAACGGAACAACTTACTATCTTAACGGTAATTTGGGCGTAATGAAACTTAACGCAACGTCCGCAGGTACCGTATGGACGGTGGACGGGGGCGGATTGCAGACTTCGGTAAACGGCAATCTTTGCTCGCTTACCTACCGCAATACCGGGTGGACGTTGATTGATCCCAACGCAACCTACTACTTCGTAACGGACGGAACGAATTATCTTTCCACGGACGGAACTAGCGTAATAAACAAGACGAGCGGAGACGATTCGGTATTGTGGGAATACGATTCTTCTAACAGTTACGTCTACACCTACTTTGACGGTGTGAAAAAGTACCTGTACGGTTCGGGAAACTTTTTGGGTACGATTACTTTTTCTATCAGCAACAGCGGATCGGCATGGGCGAACGCAGATACGAAAATGTCTTTTACGTTTAGAACCTTGATTCGAACTCGCACCGCATACCTTCAATACAACAACGGTTGGCAGGCAAGTACAACCAATCCTACAAACGGCACGAGGATAGCGCAGACGACGGTGACGGCAAACTGCGCAACGCAAAACGTCGTGAGCAATACGGTCACGCAAAAAACAGCGGAACAGCGCGTTATTGAAGTTTCCGTTGCTTCCAACCAGCCGAGCGGATACTATACCTATTTCCCTTTGACCACTAAAATAGGCGATTATTCCGGAGACGACGAACTTACGTCCGAGTACAGTGCGTCCAACCGCAACACGGGTTACGTTATTTCCGGCGGATACGAAACTTCTTCCTATCGGTCGGATATACGTATTTCTCAGTATTCCACTTCCGATATCGGTACGTCGCTCAACGTTACTAATGCGGTGACATTCAACGACACGTACGACCAACGGATGGAAATACTGACGGCTACGGCGGCAACGAACGGCAGTTTCGTGCGCATTACGGACCTTCGCCACAACACCACTCACGGTAGCGTCAGCGCTGATTTGTCGGCGTATTCTGCTAAGACGGTTGCGGATTTGGGTCTCGTCAATTACGAATCGCTTACCGACCCGACAGCGGCTTGCGCAAGGGACAACCTTGCCACTATGTTAAAAGAGAGCGGAAGTAATATTTACGGATTGCACTTTATGGACTCACGGATAAGTATGGACCGCATTATAACAGCCAGTAAAGTGAGACTTTTCGGGACGGAATACGAAACCTACGAATTTCCCGAGGACTGCATAAACTTTTACGCGATACAAAAGGGAACGATAAGTTTCTTTGCCGGGACGTACTTCAGCGGAAACGACACGTTTTTCTCTTTGCACAGAGTGTATCGGGATTCCGCAAAACACATTATTGCGATAAAAGAAATCGACAAAGTTTACAAATGGGCAGACGAGGCGGAAGAGGCTAAAAAATACTACGTATATCTGTACACCGACGGTACTTATACGAACGCCGACGGTAGTTACACGGGGGCAACTTCTTTGCCTGCGGGATATAGTTCCACACCCGTTTTCGATATGTCGTGGGTGAAAAATCCGACGATAGTAAACGATGCCGTATATTACTTTGAAATACCTTGCAATTCAGGCGAATTTGCGCTGGGCTCAGTGGACGGAAAAACGGGCGCATACCTGTTTTACCTTGACGTAGGCGCAAACGGCGGCGGCGCCGGCGGAATTACGTCGGTAGGGACGGAAAACAGACCGACGGCGGTCGTCAGCGATTATCCGCTGTTTACGAAGGTCGATTACCGCGACGCAGCCGAAACGGTTGACCGTTCGATTTTCAATTTTTCATACACGTTGCCTTCGTCGTCGACAGACCAATTTCAGATAAGCGTGCAGTACGTTCCCGTAAATGATTACGTCGAGGGAATGGACGCAGACGAGGCGTCGGCAGTGACCGAATGGTGCGAGGGCGTTTATCGGCTGTACATTACCAACGCCGACGACGCCACCTTCGATCTGAGCGTGTTGCTATGCGATAACGACGACGATCCTAACAACTTGTTCCCGTTTGCCTACGAAATTTACGTCAACGGCGTAGTTATAGCGAACAACGAAGGCGTGTATTCGGGAACGTTGCGACGGTGGAGCAAAACTTATACGGTGACGGGAAGCGCGGTTTCCTGAACTAAGACGGCGGTGCTGCCGCAACTTTTCGGGCGAGTAGCACAAACTATACTTAAGAAATTTTTATATCTATCGAAATATAAAAAAATAAAACAAGGAAAAATTAAGGAAAAACATTATGAACCAGAAAGCAAAGAAAATCACGAAAATCGTAGTAAACGTCCTGCTGTGGATCTTTTTGATTCTTTCACTTTTGATGACCATACTTGCGTTTTCAGCGCAAGCAAGCAACGCTGGCTATCCCAAACTGGGCAAAACCTGTTTGCTTACGGTTTTGTCCGATTCTATGAACGGTCCAGACGGATTTAAAAAGGGAGATCTGATCATCTGCCGTGCACTTGACGACGACGAAAAGAAAGATCTTCAGGTGGGTGACGTCGTTTCTTTTTACGCAGATTTGGTAGGCGACGGAAACAAAGCGCTGAATACTCACAGAATTATCGAACGCAACGTGGATGAAGGCGGAAACGTTACTTACGTCACGCAGGGCGACAACAGAGAAGTCAGTTTCGTGCCCGACAGTCCTATCGGCGTGGATCAGATCGAAGCTATCTGGACGGGAAAACGCATCGGCGGTCTAGGTTCGGTAATTCAGTTTTTGCAAAGCAGCACGGGATTTCTGGTTTGTATCGTTCTTCCCCTTGCCGCATTCTTCATTTACGAACTGGTGGTTATGATTATGACCATCAACAAGATGCGCAATAAGGATAAAAAGCAAATCACTCAGGAAGAGGAAGAAATGATAAAACAGCGCGCTATCGAGGAATATCTGGCAAAGCAATCCGCACAATCTGCAGAAAAGCAAGACGGTCAGGACGGTTCCGGAGGCGACAATTAACCGCACTGTCGGTAATTTTTGGAGGCACACTTAATGGACGCTTTTTTGAACTGGTTTTTTGCATTCATAACAACCATGTTCAGCGGTATCTGGCAGGGAATAAAAAGCCTGTTTCTGGGTATTGTTCACATTTTTGATTTCGGTACGTATTTCGACCTTTTTTCGCAGTTTCAAAGCGATTTCGGTCCGATAGGCTGGATTTTGGCGATACTTTCTTTCATTCTCGTTTACGCATTTTGGCTGGGACTGTTGGTTCTGTTCGTGTTGTTGATAAGAAAGTTGGTCCGTTATCGCTCCACCGTTATCAGTAACGAGGACCTGTTGGAAGAAATCGACACGTTGCATCGCGACGTGGTTCGCCTTACGCAGGAAAAAGAAAGGATATTGGCAATGAAATGCGCCAACGGCATAGACGACGGCGTAAATCTCGTGCTGCCGGAAGAAACGGACGCAATGCTCGTTGCGAAAGCGGCAACCGACGTCGCCGCCGTAGAAACGCATCCTGCGGGAGAAAACAACGGAGAGGCTCAACGATTCTACCGTCTTGCCGCAGTGGACGAAAAATATTCCAACTATCAACCGCCGGAATACGAAGACGACGTGGATCTGGCTCAGTTGTGCGAGGAAATCCGCAACTTTGCCTGCTTCAATTCACGACTGTACTATGAGTTAAAAACCATTCGTTTGATGATAGCGGGGTTCGCATCTACTAAAATGATACTGTTGCAGGGTATTTCCGGAACGGGTAAAACTTCTTTACCGTACGTCATGGGAAAATACTTCCGCAACGACGCAACTATCGCTTCGGTTCAGCCTTCCTGGCGCGACCGGTCGGAATTGTTCGGTTTTTACAACGAATTCACGAAGAAATTCAACGAAACGGAAGTTCTGCGCCGTATTTACGAATCCTCCTTTACTGACGACGTCAATATTATCGTTCTGGACGAAATGAACATTGCCCGTATCGAATATTACTTTGCGGAAATGCTTTCTATTCTCGAAATGCCCGATCCCGAAGAATGGAAAATTCAATTGGTGTCTTCCGTCTGGAACAACGACCCCGTTCGTCTGGAAGACGGCAAATTGAAGATTCCGACCAACGTCTGGTACGTCGGAACGGCAAACAACGACGATTCTACTTTTGCGGTTTCGGATAAAGTTTACGACCGTGCTTTCGTCATCAATCTGGACAAAAAGGGCGTTCCGTTTGAAGCGCCCGAAACCGCTCCTCGCCGCGTAAGTTACGAGCACGTTGAAAAAATGTACGGCGAGGCGGTTGAGAAACATCCCGTTTCTCAAACGATTCTGGATAAAATCGAAAAACTCGACGCCTACGTTATAGAACATTTCCGCGTCGCGTTCGGTAACCGTATTATGAAACAGTTGAAGGTGTTCGTACCCGTGTACGTCGCTTGCGGAGGCGATGAGCTGGAAGGATTGGACTATATGTTGGCGACCAAAGTTTTCCGCAAGTTCGAGAGTCTCAACCTCGGTCTTATCCGCGACGAAATCAAGGGTTTGATAAACTTCCTGGACGCAACATTCGGAAAAGACACGATGAAAGAGTGTATAGCGTTCTTGAGAAGATTGCAAAAGTCTTATTGATATCTTAAACCGAGTAAGGAGCCTTTGTGAACGAAATGGGGCTCCTTACCGAATATTTTGCCCGATTCACAAAATTAACCGAAACAAAGGAGGCAGTCTGTGGACGCCGTAGAAGCTAAAAATAATATTTCCGATAACGCGGACGACCTTTTGCTGCCGCGCGACGTTTACGACGACACCGAACGCAGTTTGTCGTCGCTGTCGCAACACCCTTATTACGAAAAAATTCTGGGGTGTTTCAAAAACGGCGAAGGCTCGGTGGAATTGCGTAAACGCATTATGCTTAAAGCCATTGACGAAACGTGGGTGAGAATGATAGAGGATACCGTTCCTTCTTTGGACGTGATTTTGCGCAATCCCGGACGTCTTTTGTGTGAAGACGAGGAGCTGCGTCCCATCGAGCAGACCCGCAAGGTTACCAGTCGTTCCGTACAGCATCTTGCTCAACACACCGATTTGATAAACGAAATAAGGCGGGACGGTATGGTCATGCCGTCCAAACTTTTAAACGTGTTTCAGGACGAAACTTTGCTGACCTACGAAAACAGGTTTATCAACACCCTCATCGCGAGACTGTACGCTTTCGTTTGTCTACGCGTAGACGCCGCCGAGGAATGCGGCATGGACGAAAAACTGTCGACTCTGACCTTCAAACAGGAATTTTCCGACGGAGAAAAACAGGGTAAGATATCGCTAAAAATAGAAATGTCCGAAAGCCCGGAAGAAAACGAAGTTGTGAAAAACTACGTTTATTCGGGGGACTTGTGGAAACGCGTATTGCGTTTGCGAAAACTTGTTACGGCTTACGCCGATTCTGCTTTTTCGAAAGCAATGGGCAAAAACTACATCCGTCCTCCGGTCATGCGCACGAACAAGTTGCTTAAAAACGTAGATTTCCGTCAATGCCTCGCTTTGTGGGAATTTTTGGAAGCATACGAGAACACCGGATACGAAACTTTAATACAAGAGGACGTGGAAAACGTGCCTTCCGACTGCATTGCCGATTACTATAACACGCTTGCGGAGCAATACGTTCTGTTCCAGAAACACGTCCGCAATAAATTTGAAAAAGAAAACGAGTTGGATCGTCGCGAAACCGACCAACCGATACGTCCGAAAATAAAAAACGAATTGGATCCGCTTTCGGATAAGGAACTGGACTTTGAAGACCTCAAAGCCGACGGCGCACCCGAACGAGAGGAGGAAGAAGAGAAATCGGAATTGTTGGAACAGGCGATTTCCGTCGCTCTTGCGGCTGACGACCTGTTTAACGTCGAAGAACTGTACGATTTCGAAAAAACGTTGTCCGACGTGCTTTTCCGCTACCGTTACTCCTTCCTGTCCAGATTGATTCTGGCGCAGAATCCTACGCAAGACTTTTACACCGAAATCAAAAATCACCTGCTTTCTTTTAAAAAGGTTAAATCACGAGTCAGCTGGAATCACGAGACATTCTCCGCAGGACGCGAAAAATGCGCGAGAATAAACGTTAAAGGTAAAACGTTGTATTTATACCTGCCTATAGACGGTAAGGCCGTGGACAAAAAGTATAGGCTTGCGACTACTTCAACCAGAGACGCGCAGATTTTCCCCGTTTTTTTGAAAATCAGGAGCGAACGCGGCGTGAAACATGCCAAGGCTCTTATCGACCTCGTAATGGGCAAATTGGGTCTGGAAAAACTTGCGGAACCGATTTTTACGGACTACCATATTCCGTATGCCACGAGAAAGGAAATGGCTTCCCGTCAACCGCCGCTTGTTAAAATCATAGGCGACGTGAACTTTGTCGACGACAGGGCGGAATCCTTAACGGATAACGACGAGACGACAAGCGACGTTGAAAACGACGTGACGAGTACGGTCGCTGATTATCGCTATCGCTATTCTTTCAAAGCGCGGCTCATTCAGTGCGGAGAAACGTTGCAAAAACGTTACGGAGAAATAAAGAACTACCTGCTCGCCTTCAAAAAAGTCAAGAGCAACGTTTCATGGAAACACGACGGTTTTCACTTTGGAAGACAAACGATTGCAAGAATTAAAATCCGCGGAAAATCCGTATTGCTTTACCTCGCGCTGTCGCCCTCCGATTACGTCGGTTCCAAGTACCGTCTGAAAGATCTTTCGGAAAACGACAAAACGCCAGCGTTGCCCGTCTTACTTAAGGTGCGCAGCGAAAGAGGGGTTAAGTACGCCAAGGAATTGATTGACGACGTGATGAAAAAAGCGGGTGCGGTTTTCCAATCGTTACCCGAAGAGGACTATCGTTGCGATTATATGACTACGGAAGAACTGGCGGCGCTTCCCGTTCCGCTCGTTAAGACGACGAGCAGCGTCAATCGATTTTCAAAACCGCCAAAAGCCGAGTGAGTCAGATGAAAAAAAACAAAAAAGTACTGAAACTTGTATGCAACGTAGCGCTTACCTGCATTCTTGTCGTTTTGTGCGTCTTTATCGGCATTACCGTGTACTCGAGAATATCCGGCAAATCCGTTTTGCCGTATTCCGTACTGTGGGTGCTTACCGAGAGTATGGAACCCACCATTCCTTCGCGTAGTTATATCCTTGTCAAAAACGTTACCGCCGAGGAAATTGAGGTTGACGACGTCATCACGTTTCGTTCCCGAGACGCCGCTTTAAACGGAATGCTTAACACGCACAGGGTGGTGGAAATCATAGGAGATCATGAAGAATTCGTCACCAAAGGCGACAATTCGGTCGGCGTAGACACGACTCATGTCCTGGCTCAGGACGTTGAGGCAAAATACGTTTGCAACCTGACCGTTCTGACGGTATTCGGAAGAATTTTCTCGTCTACTGCGGGATTTTGCATCTGTCTGGCGCTGATATCGGCGGGCGTGTTCTTCTGGTTTTTCAGGTTCTTTGTTAAAAAGCGCAAACGGCTTTCGGAAGAGGAAGTCGACCGCCTGGTAAAAGAAGAAGTGGCGCGTCTGGAAGCGGAACACGCTTCTGAAAGAACGGATGAACGATCCGATAAAACCGAAGGGGTAAAGGATAAAGATACGCAGCAATAAACCGAAGAGTTTTGGTTTATAAATGCCCAAAGGAGACTTCATTTGAGAAAAATTCTGACAAAAAGCAAAAAAAATATAATAGTGATACTTATAGCCGTCGTCAGCATGGCACTGTTGCTGACGGCTGTTGCGATGCTGTCTAATTACTCGGACGAAGTTGCCGTTCGCGCCGACGCAGAGGCTCTTAACCGGACGCTTTACACGAAAGCGACGCTAAACGGGAATATGGCTGATTACACTGCAAAAGCAAGGGCTTTGGCTTCCGTCGTTTCTTACTGTGAGACGGAAGAAGAAGTTATTTCATTTATTCACGGGATATCGTCTAAAAGCGATTATTCCGACGTCAGGACCGTACGATACTTTGTGGGTGATACTCTTTTTGACGAATACGGTAACGAGAGGGAAATAAGCGATCTTGCCAATAATTATCGCGCAAATTATCCCGACGTCGCCGGTTACATAGGCACTTTTGAAGATTCGGTCAGCGTGGGCGGAAAGATGAGCGTTATCGGGTTTTACGCTCCGACGCCGGATTCTGCGGCAGTGGACGCCGTCGTCGTTTACTACGCGCGTAGCAAGTTGCAAACCTTTTTCCCGACGGAAGCGCCTGCCGACGCGGAATTTTCTCTCCTGGTAATAGCCAACGAAAAAAACGAAATCGTAGTCGGAGGAGACAAGGTTGAAAACTCCAACCTCAAAGACGCCTTACGTCTTCGCACGGGCGAACTGGATTCGGTTAACTCCGTTCTTAAACTGGTTCGCGAAGGGAAAGACGGCACCGTTAACGTAAAAATTTCCGGAAACGACTACGTTATTTCGGTCGGAGCCGACAAGGACGTTTTTCAGGACCTCGCCGTTGTGGAGCTTTACAGCGTAGACGTCTTATGCTCCACCAGTCTGGACTTTATCGACACCATCATAATGATAATTGTTTTGTTTGCCGTGATTGCAGTGTTCATAGTAGTCTATCTGGTGATTCGGCGTATTCAGCGTGAAAAAGAATTTTTTAACATGGAAACGACCGACACCAAGTTGCAGTGTTTAAATCGCAACGGGTTTGAAAAAACCGCAAAAAAAATTCTGGAACGCAACAACAATTCTAATTTTGCCGTCGTCGTCGTTCAGATCAGGCACTACAAGTACATTCTCGATACTTTCGGCACGGACGAAATTACTCAGCTGTTGACGCACATTCGGGTCGCTTGCGCAAAATCAATCAATCTGGAAGAAACCTTCGGACATGCCGAAGACGGACAGTTTTTGTTGCTTTTGCATGCAAAAGGGCGCGAGGATCTGATTGCCAGATTGAAGACGTTTTCATATTTGTACACCCAATACAAGGGCTCTCACAAATTCGACATAGTGTTGAGATACGGGATTTACGAAATAGATTCTACTGAAAACATAGCCGTTTCGCAAATGATAGATTTTGCAAACGAGGCCAACAACGCCATCAGGCAAGCGACGGCGCAAAACGCGAATATGCAGGTCAACTTTTACGACAACGAACTGCGGAGAATAAGATTGTTGAACGAAGACATGGAATTGCGTATGGAAGGAGCGTTGCGCGACGGTGAGTTTCAGGTCTTTTACCAACCGAAATACAATTTGCATCTGGGCAAACAAGACGGATGCGAAGCTTTGGTTCGTTGGTATGATCCCAAAACTCAAAAATTCAATCCTCCGGCGTTGTTTATGCAGTTGTTTGAAACGAACGGCTTTATAGTTAAACTTGACAAATACGTCTACACCAAGGTTTGCGAATATATCAGTTACACGCTGGCGCATGGCGGAACGGTTTATCCCGTTTCGGTAAACGTGTCGCGGATAACCGCCGTACAGCCTGATTTTGTGGATTATTACTACAAGACGAAAAGAAAGTACGGTATTTCCGACGGCTTGCTGATGATAGAATTTACGGAAAGTTTCGCTTACGAAAACTACGAAACTTTGCGTAAAATCGTTGACGGCCTGCACGAAAAAGGGTTTAAATGTTCGATAGACGACTTCGGTTGCGGATATTCTTCGTATAGAATTCTTAAGTCGTTGCCGATGGACGAAATCAAACTGGATAAATTTTTCCTGGAAAAAAGCGATTCGGAAAGCAGGGACCTTGCGATTTTCCAAAGCATAATCCAATTGGCAAAAAATCTGGGCATGAAAGTAACGCAGGAAGGAGTGGAATTGAAAGAGGACGTAGAGCTGTTGATAGAGCAAGGTTGCGATGTCGTTCAGGGGTATTATTACTCGCGTCCGCTGCCCCTTTCGGACTATATTACGTTTGTCGCAAACTCACGCGAGCACAACATTACCACCGGCAAAGGTACGTTAAAATAGCCTGACGACAACGCTTTGCGTGTTTTAACGGAGATAATAATTTTGCCGTACGTGACGCGGAAAAAACGGAAAAAGAAAATATAATAAGAAATCAGGGATATCACGTTTGAAAGCGGGTACCCCTGATTTTTATTCGTTAACCGAGACGGTCGTGTGATTTACTGTTGTTAAAAAAGTCGGGGCGTTTTTAAGACGCCCCGACGTTAATAGAATATTATTTTTCAAAATCATTTCCGCCATGCGTACCGAACCCGGAGTCTGATTGACTGACGTCCTGTTTACTTTGGCGTTCCCAATCGCACTCGCAGTCTTCTAAAAACTCGTCGCAGGATTCGCAATGAGTTTCCCAATATTCGGTATAATCCCGTTTCTTGTTATTTTGAAGTCTTTGAAGTTTCTTCTGTTGTTCATTCAACAAATCGAACGTAAGCATTTCATCGACAGATGATAACAAGTGGTCCATTTCATAAGTTGTCGGCTCGTCTTGTTTTTTGCTTTGTGGCGGAGTTTGATTTTTATTCTGTTCACTGTTTTGACCATTACCCGATATCCAGTCAGCGATGCCGAAAACAATGCCTAAGGCAATACCTACGGCTAATACGGCAAAAACAATCCAAAAATTCTTAAATATCAGTGTAACGATAACCGATACGACGATAATTGCAATAACAATCATAATCCCTCTGTCTCATTATTTATTAAATTATAACATAATTTTTTGAAAATTGTTACTTTTTGAATAAAAAAATACAAAAACTCGTATATTTTTCCGTCAAAGCCTCGTTTGCCGCGGCAGCAACGTCGTTGCCGACTCAAAACAATATATTTAACATTATATTCACTTGTTGGAAACAGATCAATCATAATAGCGGTATATAATTTGCTTGATTCGCTAAGGTGCGAAAATTTATTGAAGTGCGTCGAAAGGAGAAATGAGTGTATGGGAATTTTGTCGCTTATACTTACCGTAGTAGGAATTGTGGGCATGTTGGTTCACTATGCGTTGACTGCTATGCCTGCCGTTATTGTTACAGGAATTCTTACGGCAGTTGCATTTATTGCTGCGTATATTCTCGGTACCGTGGATATGAGGCGTCAGGCGGCCAATGGAGGTATTCGTGCGGATATGTTTAATCCTGCCATGCTTGGGCATGGAATGTCCGGCACGCTTTTGGTTGTCGGTGCAATCATGTGCGTGATCGCCAATATCATGTAACGATTCAAACGTAGAGAATTGCCTCTTATGCTGCTTCCGGCAACCGGAAGTTGTCATAGGGGGCTTTTTTTCTAAAATTCCGAAAAAATAAGCACGCTGTCCGACAGGCTGTGCGGACGGCAGTAAAGAGGATACGCAGGCGGCATTAAAGAGAACGTACGGATAGCATTAAAGAGAATGATCGGACAGCCTCAGGGAGGGGAAAAGTAGCATGATTTGTCTGAGTGCAAAAAAATCCGAAACTCTCGCCGACAGGCTTCAGGGTTCGGATTTTGTCAATCTGGCCCCGATAGATGAAGCAATCTCGTCGTAGGAAGGGCATATACATATTCTTTTATGAAATCATTTATATGGTTATAAATCCCAAGCTTTCGTTCGTCGTTCTTCTTTTGCATCTGAACTTATTTTTTTGTTGCAGGGGCTAACCTATTTTCGTATCTATCATAGCTATATTATACTCATAATTTTCCCCTGCCAATAGAAAACTGTACAACACAACGTACACGTCGAACAAATTTTCGCATTTCTTGTGATTATTTATCAAAAGAAGAAGGAGTATATAAAATACCTTCTTCGGTCAATTATATAGCTTATTTATCGTCGCTTTCTTCGTCATCGAATAACAAATCGTCGAACAAATTTTCAAACCCTTCGTCTTCTATTGGTTCACGAAGAGCCTTAATTAACATTTTTCCATTGCCCATTGGTTCAAGTTTATAAAAACTTACGTAAAGGTTGTATTTATCATTTGAAAGCTCTGTAACTGTTTCAATAGAGCATTTGCTTATATCTTCGGAATCAGATAAATAATATGCGTTTCCTTCGGGCTTCAATTCCACTTCACCATAAGCTGAGTGAGCAGCAAAAGAAGCCATCATATGTAAAATGTCATTTATCTTATCTGCTTTTTCGGTATTTAATTGGCAAACATACTCTTGATGGTATGTATATTCTTGAGTATCGGTAATCCTTTTTTCTTCTTTAAAAATTTTTTCAAGCAACTGCTGTTCCGGAGTTCCTGCCAACATTTTTACCCTTTGATTTTTTGTAACAGCATTCGCTCCAAGTGAAACCAGATACTTTATTGTATCTTTTTTTGCTAATAATGCTATGAAAGTACCGTCTTTATATTCCTTTTTATAAACTCTTTCAACCGTACCTATATCCTTTTCGATTTTATCTATGACCAAGATTAAGTTTGCAAAAGTTCTATATCCGCCAAAACTACAAGGATTATAATCAGTAAAGCATTCAAGAAGCCAATGCTTATCAAATATTTCTTTACCAAGCTTATTGTTGATATAGAAAGACATACCTCTATTCATTAGTAATGGGTATTCTAACATAAGGTCTTTTACTTTACGCTCGTCCACTTCAAAGTAAGCAGCAATTTTTTTGATAAGGCTTGATAATCCGTTCAAACGTTTTCCTAAAACAAAGGGAAATTTGTTATATAAATCAATAAGCGCTCTTTTTTCTAAACCAAACATGTCTTGCACAAAGAAATAAAAAAGAGAAGTTTTTACGGCTTCTTCTTGCTGTTTTTAGTTTAATTATCACAGAACTAGCTCAAATCAATACCTTGTACTTTTGACAAATCGCCAAATATAGTTTTTGATTCGCTTGTAGAGTAATAAGTTCATTCGCATCTATTTTTTTTCATTCTTTACTTCGCTGTAAAGCTTATTGCTGATATAATCATCTACTTTATGCTCATTTTATATAAAAAGTAAATGTAAAATGCAATGCATCAAAGAAACTTATTCCATCGGAAAGAAAAAAGATAAAGAGATTGCTCTTACGAACAACCTCCTTTGGCACTCCCTGCGGGAATCGAACCCACAACTAGCCCTTAGGAGGGGCTTGTTATAACCATTTAACTAAGGAAGCACAATTTATCGGATTTGTTTTTTTACCCTGATCTTTTTCGGACTTTTTCTGTTTTAAAGCGGTCGCTTCCGCTTGTTTTTAAAAAACTCAGGACAGTATTGATTTTAATACCGGTTTGCCGAGTTGTCAAGGTTTTAACAAGATATTTTGCCGTTGAATTTAATTTTGCCGTCCTTTCAATACCTTTGAAAACGTCTTTAATATATAAAAAACACCGCAAATATTTAAATATGCGGTGTTTATTCTTTTTCCACTCTGCCGAGAAGATAATCTATCGTTACGCCGAAATAGTCGGCGAATTTAATAAGAGTATCGTAGTCCGCCTGCCTTTCCAGATTTTCGTATCTCGATATAGAATTCTGATTCATGTTCAGATCGATGGCAAGTTTGACCTGCGATATTTTTTTTGCTTTTCGCAATTTTTTAAGTCTGAATTCCATTTTTTTAATTTTCTTTTTCACAATCACTTGACATTAGTATACCATTTTGGGATAATAAAAATATCCCAATTCGGGATATTTTAGACAAAGAGGGAAAAGGTGTTTTGCATTCACTGCGAAAAAGAAGTATCGGAGGAAAGGGTTATCTGCCCATGTTGCGGAAGAATAGCCAATGAGAAGGGAATAGCCGAAGTCATATCGCGACAAGAAAGTTCTACGGGTGTTGTTAACGAAAAAAAGTTAACATTAACCGAAGTTGAGGCATTGCGCAATAAACCCGCGACGTTGGCAAACGTGGCGATGGGTTTTATGATTATCGGCTGTGTGCTCAGCGCCCTGCTGACGGTGTGCGCTTGTGCGTACGCGGTTATTACGGGGTTTTTACTTTGGTTTATATTCGGATTATTTCCGTTTGCCTGGTGTCTGTCTATGACTATCAGTTATTGTTCGATGATAAAAAAAAGGAAAGAGATTTCCGTCGATGAAAAAATATTTTTGTTGTTATTCGTAAATCCGGTCGCAGGCATTTTAATGCTTTGTAACAAGGACGATTTACGACAGAATTAAATCCGTTTACAATCCGAAACAATCGGTTTGTAACGGTTTTTTTAATGAAGTTTATATTGATTAAAATAACCTTTCACCAACGCGGCAATTGTACTTTATCGTTGAATCGGGTTCATTCGGGATTCTTTTAAGGATTTTCTAAAATCTTGCCGTTTATACGGTTTACTTTTTTTTGAGGTTGTATTACAATATATGCGGATAAAAAATAAGCAAAACGGCAGAGAGGTGTATCATGCAATACAACGTGTTAGGAAAGACAGGCTTGAAAATTTCGGTCATCGGATTGGGCGGCATTCCGATTCAACGCATTACGGCGGAAGAAGCGGAAAAGGTTATCAATTTTGCATTGGACAGCGGAATAAATTATATTGACAGCGCACGCGGATATTCCGTAAGCGAAAGTTATATCGGTCGGGCAATCGCATCGCGTCGCGCGGAAGTGGTTCTGGCAACCAAAGGTCCTGCCTGCGACAAAGACGGTTTTGCGAAAAACATAGAGCAGTCGCTGGCGGCGTTTGCGACGGATTACATAGACCTTTACCAGGTTCACAACGTCAAAGACAACGCCTGCGTCGACAAGGTTTTTTCGGCGGGCGGCGCGTACGAAGCGTTTTGCGAATACAGAGAGGCGGGCAAAGTCCGTCATTTCGGTCTTACCTGTCACAAAAGAGAAATATTGGATTACGCTCTGGACAAGTACGGCGACAAAATAGAGACGATTATGTTTCCTTATAATATAGTAGAAGTGCAGGGCGAGGAATTGTTCCGTAAGGCTAAGGAAATGAATATCGGCGTTGTGGTTATGAAACCCCTTGCCGGCGGCAACCTTACCGACGTGGAGTTGGCGTTGCGTTTTTGTCTTGCCAACGACTGCGTGAGCGTGGTTATTCCCGGCATGGCGAGCGAACGGGAGATAACGCAAGACGTTTCCGTGCAAAAATCGCCTTTAACTCCGCAGGAAAAGGCGGAATGCGAGGTAATCAGGGCAAAGCTCGGCAACAGTTTTTGTCGCCGCTGCGGGTATTGTGCGCCCTGTACGGCAGGCATAGATATTCCCACTTGCTTCACCTTCCAGAATTATCTCAAAAACTACGATTTGGCGGATTGGGCGGCTGAAAGATACTTTGCGATGGCTGCCGGAGCGGATAAATGCGTCAAGTGCGGAAAATGTATGGAGCGTTGTCCGTACGAACTGGACATTATCAAAAAGTTAGAATCGGTAGCCGCGGATTTTTCGGCTTACAACGAAAACAAGCGCAAATAAAAACCGAAGAACGGATAAAAATAATAGGAATATAACTTAAAAAACCGCCCGTAAAGGGCGGTTTTTTAACGGATTTTTGAGACGTTGAATACCGTTTTCGTCAGTAAAAACCTGAGAAAGAGCAAAATTAAAATTTTTTCAAAAAAAAAGAAAAAAAATTCAAAAAAACGGTTGACAAGAAAAGTAGTGTGTGTTAAGATATGTAGGCTGTCGGTTGAGACAGCATTGAAGCTTGAAAAGAGAATAGACAAACAAGCAAGAAAAAACACACAAGTCAATTTTTAGATTTTTGCCAGCGGTTGAGAAAAGTCAACTGTAAAGGAA
>SFEB01000058.1 GCA_004558105.1 Clostridiales bacterium | reverse complement strand
TGACGTGGAGAAAGTCAGGGGTTCGAGTCCCTTATTGCCCACCACTAAAAAAACCGCAGATTCGTTTGCGGTTTTCTTTATACAAAAAAGAGCCGTCTTCATTCAGACGGCTCTTTTTTTAAAACATCATTCTTGTTAAAACATCATTTTCGTTAAAACACCAGTGCGTTTATTTGTTTCCCTTCGTTTTCAAACGAAAAGAATGCGAAACTGCCCGAGCCGCCCGTTGCTTTCAGCGCATAAACAAAACCGGGATTTTGCTCCGTACCGATGAGGGCGTTTGCGGCGGTTGTTCCGATTTTAGCGTTCAGGTCTTCCGCACTGCCGATTTTTAAAACGACGTCCAGCGTATGGAAGAAATCCGACGTATCGTCACCCGAAAGGTTGTTGAGCGTAAGATATTTGGGCGTAACGGTGTATGCGAGCCCCTCTCCTTTTTCGATACGGACTACGGAAGTCACGTACAACGCGTCGGGTACGATGTTTTTAAGTTTATTGAAAGGAAAACCTTCCATATCGTCCTTAAACGGGGTCAGATCCAGTTTGACCGTCACGTTCAGGTCGGCGTTGCCGGTTTCCGAGTCGACGTCGGTAAAGGCAATCTGCAAAACGCTCACGGAAATATCTTTATCCGCTATCGTCAGTTTTCCGCCCGTCTGCTGATAAAATACTATTTCTGCGAGCGCACCCGTCTGCTGTTCGGACAGAAAAACAGGGCTTGCCGTTGCGCCAGCCAATGCCAGCGCCGTAAAGTCAACCGAATACCCTTGGTAGCCTTTCCCTTCCTCGTAAAGCACCACGTTACCCAACTGACTTTCCGTCTGAGACTTTAAATCGACGAGATCTTTGCTTTTAAACGCCGCAGGAAAAGATTCCTCCTCGTTTACGGGTTGACTCAAAGTTTTCAACTGTCCCACCGTGCGGAACAAGTCTACGCCCAGTTTAACCCTCGCAACGATATAAACGCCGATCAACGCCATCGCCAGAATTCCTACAATAACTATAAGACTGATAATCAGTTTTTTAATTGCGCTCATGTTTCCTCCTATTTTACTTTTGTTTGAATACCGCGATAAGGTCCGCGAACTTCTTTTTCTTGATAACGAACCAGAATACGGAAAATCCGCCGACACCTACTATCACAACCGACCCGATAACGATACCGGCAATAGCACCGCCCGAAAGTCCTTCCTTTTCGGGCTTACCGTCGCCCGGAACAATATCGCCGTAAACCGCCGTGAGCGTAACGTTTTCGGTTGCGTTGAAGGTATAGCTTGCGTTTTCGCTTACAATCGTCCGTCCGCCGTCCGTGCTCCATCCTTTGAAGGTTTTTCCTTCGGGAGCGGCGTCTGCAACAACCGTAACGGCGCCGTTTACGTCAACTTTTACGCTTGTTTCGCCGTTTGCTTTTCCGCCCTCGACGTTTATCGTAATCTGCTCTTCGAGAGCGTCTACCGGCGCAGTTTCCTTATATTTGCAAACGGAACATTCGCGGGCTTTTTCACCTGCAACTCCAACCTGCGGTTGAACGGTAACCGACCATGCTCCGAAGGTGTGCTGTGCGACGTCGAGTTTTTCGTTACAACCCATGCATTTGTGCCAATGGTTCGTATCGTCCGAGAGCCATTCTTCGCCTGCCGTGTGAGTAACGTGTCCGAGCGCAGCAGTAATGACGTAACTGCACTCCGTGCACTTGACGGATTCGGTTTCGGTCGCCTCCTCGCGATCGGGCGTATGCGGCGCAACGTCCACTTCCGCTCCGCATGCACAGACGTGCCAGTGTCTCGTGCTATCCGACTTCCATGCTTCTCCGTTTGCCGAATGCAACTCGTAGTTTGATTGTATCGTCACGTTTGTCGTGGACACGGTAAAGTCGGTCTTGGTTGCGTTTTTGTTTGTAAACGTGCCCGAGCCCGTTTGCGTCCACTCTTTAAAGTGATAACCGTCCGGTGCGTCAATCGCCGTAAGCTGAACGCTCTCCCCTGCCTTTTTATAGAGGTCTTCCGAGCCTGAGCCTTGCTTGATTGTCACTTTGGAATAAATATCCACCGTCTTTGTGTCAAACTTGCTGACGTCTCCGTTTGAAACGGCTTTTATCGTAAGAGTAGAAGCGGTTTCGTCTGCCGCAACGGTGAGTACGCCGTCGCTCGATATACTCGTGCCTGCCGAACCGCCTACGACGCTCCATGTGACCGTGTTGTCAAACGCGCCGGTGCCCGTGACGGTTGCTTTGAAGGTGTACGCGCCGTCTCTCACTACAGTGGTTTCGCCGCCCGCAAAATCCACCTGAACGCCCGTCACGGTAACGGGAATAGTGGTATCCTGCGCATCGAGAGTGATTCTGCGCTGTCTTGCTCCACCGACGGAGACCGCCGCCGCCAATTCGGTTGCATTTCCGTTGAGCGTGAACGTCGACCAATAATCGCCGTGCATTTCATCGTATACGTAAGGACTAACGGCGGTAAACTCGATTTCGATCGCATACTTGTGTCCCGCGATAAACTTGCTGTCTTTGGGATATTGTCCGCCGGCGGTGTTCAAAGCGTTGTCCGTGAGATCGAACACACGCCACAGCGCGACCGTGTACTTTGATGCGTCTCCCGACGTAAAGACAAGGTCGTTTGCCGTCAACTGATCGGTGATTGCGGCAGGAGTCATGGTTGCTTTGCTCTCTCTGATGTATTTTCCTGCGGGGATAACCGTTCCTTTTTCCGACATAGCTTTGCACACCGAGCAGTATTTGTCACCGGTGTATCCGTCCGTGTCAAAAGTGGCTTCGGCGGCATTCTTCAACTCCCCGTTCGTATCGTGTGCGGCTTCGTTGCCATGAACTGTGCATCCGTCGTCCTTGCAAGGATTCCAGTGTTTCGTATTGTCGTGTTCCCACTTGGTCGTATCGAAATCATGGTCGGTGACGACAAACTTGACGGTTGCGGTTGCCACAACGTTGGTTGTACCGAACTGTGAATATTCAGGTGTTCCGGTAAACTTTATCGTAGCGGTGTAAGTGCCCACAGGCAAATCGCTTTTGGGTTTTATCCACCAATTCGTCATCGTGCTACCGACATTAACCGACGTTGGAACGCTGTTGAGTCCCAACGTAAAATAATCGCTTGCATTTTCGCCTTCGAGCTTTACGGACGCACCGTTAGTCCAAATTTTTCCCGTTCCCGTGTTTTTTACTGTGACGGAAACGGCGTCTTGTGTGCCGTACCCCACTCTCACCGTACCGAAATCCACGGGATCTACGGTTGCGGTGTACGTGGGTGCGGCAACCGCGCCGATATTTACGGTGATGGTCTTGGAGTATCCGTATTTGTCCGTCACCTTGACGGTGATTTCCGTAGCTTCGCTTACGCCTCTGTTTATTGAACTGACGTATATCTTATTCGGTTCTGTCGAACTGATCTTGACTCCGTTTGTATTCCCGTCTGCCGCGCTCACGACGGAGAAGGTATATTCTCCGCCTCCGCCACTTGCCGAAAGCGCAATCGAAGAATAAGCACCGTCATCGCCGTAAACGGTGGCGGGAACGTCGTACTCCGCCTTGTCCTCAAAGGTAAGGGGCGTTGCGAGCTTTGCGTAAGAATAATTTTTGAAAGATATGTTGTTGGAGGCCTTATCCCAAACGTGGACGAGACACTCGTCGTTTTCAAAATACTGTTCGTTCGACACGATGTAAGTCCAGGAATCTATCTTTGCGTTGCCGTTGGCGACAAGCGGAAACGCGACAAGAATCGAGCCGGAACTCCCGGGGCATACGGAAGTGATCGTTGCATTTTTTCCGATCGAACAGGTTGCGTACGAAGAACTCGTATAAACGTCTCTCCAGCTATCAGGCGAACCCGAGCCCGTATATACCATCTTGATATCAACCGTGCCGTTGAGAGCAAAGGTACCTTTGGTATAAATACCGTAAGTCTGATACAGTTTGTCGCACTTAAGGTCGATATTGAGCGTGGCGTTCTCGTTTACGGTTACGTTGCCCGAACCGGTTCTGTCATCACGTATAAAGATTGCGTCAACCAAACCGTTTTTTTCCGCTACGACACCGTACACTTTTACGGTGACGGTGCAACTTTCGTCAAACGTCAGATTACCGTTGTTTTTAGCGCTTGCTTCGCCGTCAATGTAAATACCGTACATATAGTCTTGTGCCGTTGCGGTATGCTGAAAGTCTATGGTGAGCGAACCGCTACCCTTGAAGGTAAGGGTGGAAACGTTGAATACGTTGAGCGCCCTGTTGCCGCACGGAGCGGTGACGGTGATTTTATTGTTGCCAACTAGCACGATATCCACCTTGCCGTTGTTGACGCCGCCGATTGAGATTTCCTGCCCGTCGTAGTTGTTGAGCGTGAGCGTACCGTTATAACTCTCGTCAGTATCCCAAGTCCAACCCGTGCCGGATTGGTCAATCGAACCGCAAGTGAATTGCAGGTACGGGTTTGCCGAATCCGCATAAACTTCGGTCGGCATACACATCGCCGCTATTGCAACGAAAGCGAGCATGCAGACGAGCAGAAGCAAGCCTGCAACTATGTTTTTAATTGATTTTGTATTCATTTTCTACCTCTGTATTTACTTTGTCAGTTGACTTCGGCAGGAGCTGTGATTTCAAAGGAATGCAGTACCGCCTTTTCTACCCATTCCATACCGTTTTCGCCTTTTTGCAGAGTCTGGAATACCAGACGGTAACTTCCTATTGCACTCGGTCCCGTCACGTTTCCGTTTTCGTCGGGGGTTCCGACCGAAATTACGTTACCTTTGGCGTCGGTCCATACGAACCTTCCCGTTCCGTTTTTAAGCACGGCAGCCACATCCTCGCCGTTTTCCGTACAAACGTTTACTTCTTTGTAGACGTTGAAAGACACTGCGTTTCCGTCGTATTCCTTGCTGAGTTTTCCGAAGAATTCATACGTTTCTTTGGGTTCTACCACGGGTTCGGTATACTCGCCGTACAGATATACGGGGTACGACGTTCTCGTGTCGTCTACCGCTTTTTTGGCGGTAAACATGAACTTGCCCGAAGTTGCGTCGTAGACGAGACGGAGAGTGCCTTCGCAAAACGGAGCATGAACGGTAATCGTTCCGTCTGCGTTTAAAACGAACGTAACGGTATAATCCGCACTCGTAGAAGTGTTGTACACGATACCGCCTGTACCCCAAAGGACAAGATTGCCCGTTCTGTTGAGTCCGTTACCCGTTCTGCAGCCGTAGCATACAAGACCGCTGCTCGACGTCTTGCCGGTGTTGTACGGTCTGAATACGTACTCGTAGTTGTTTCCGAGAGAAATCACGCCGTTAGAATCGGGCGTAACAAGTATTGCCTCGCGCTCGGAGTTGCCGCTGAAGGGATTACTCATGGCGTAGTAATTGTCCCCTGCTTTGGCAATAAAGGTATAGCAGACGTACTCGCTTAACGAAGACAAGTCGGTGACCACGGCAAATTGGTTTTCTACGATTGTTCTCGTCACGGTGAGAAGATCGGTTTTTACTTCGTTTTCCAGTTTATAAACGACGAAATCGTAGGTGCCGGGTACTGCGGGAGAAGGATAATGGGCGGAAGTCGAATCCCACGTATCGTCTTTTGCCACCGCAACAACCGCTTTCGTGGTATGGTCGCGCCATTCGTAGAATAAACCGAGGCTTTCGATATCGCATGCTTCGCCGTTATTGAGAATGCTCGATTTGAAAACGTATGCCGCGCGTCCGCCGTTGTATTTTACGGGGTCCGCAGTACCGCTGTACGACAGGTTTATCGTTACGGGCGTTTGGGCAGCCACGACGTAAACCGTTAACGTTGTTGTCAGACTTGTGTTTTTCGTATGTCTGTAAGTGATGGTGTACGTTCCCTCCTGCGAAAAATCAAGTCCGCCGAGTTCTATCGTATAATCCACGTTTTTGGCAAGGAGAACGTCGCCTTCTGCCGTTCCCGCGTAAATAAGTACCGCTTGCGGATCGGGAAGAACGGAGTCGCCTATCGTCACCGTCGCCGATTTTTCGTTGTCGTTAAAACCGGCGTTGGAACCGTCGCTCCACAAGTAAAGAATTTTTGCGGCAAATCTTGCCATTACGTATTTGTCCGCATTGCCGGTTACGAAGGTGTATTCTGCACTTTCGGAAATAAATTCGGGAACGTCCGTTGCCGTATACCAACCCACGAATTCATAATCGTTTTTTGCAACGGCTTTGAGCGTTACGGAAGTATTTGCTTCCAATTCCGCCTGA
The DNA here is from genome assembly GCA_004558105.1 of Clostridiales bacterium. Classification (GTDB taxonomy): domain Bacteria; phylum Bacillota; class Clostridia; order Christensenellales; family CAG-314; genus SFEB01. The sequence continues at coordinate 332 of SFEB01000058.1, read as the reverse complement.
TAGCCGTTGGGTTGTACTTCGTTGTTGTAGTAAATCGAACCGTTGGCGTTTTCCGTCACTGCGCTGAACGTGAATTTCGGCGCAACGACTTCTATCGTCAAAGTTTCTTTTATATTAGTATCCTTAACGTAAGTGTAAGTAATCGCGTACGTACCGACTCTTTCAAAATCGAGTCCGCCGAGGTCTATCGTATAGTCAACGTCTTTGGTAAAAGGAACGCTTCCGAGCACGGTTGCGCCGCTGACGATTACGTTTTCGGGAGTCGGTTTATTCGCCTCTCCTATCGTATAGGTCGCTTTGCCTTCGGTAAAGCCTGCGTTTGCTCCGTCGAG
>SFEB01000057.1 GCA_004558105.1 Clostridiales bacterium | reverse complement strand
CGACTGACTTTAATATAACCGTCGTCGCGTATATACCTCTTTATTTCCCCGACTATCATAGGCACTGCATACGTAGAAAATCTGACCTCGTAATCAAGTGAAAAATTGTAGACGGCCTTAAGTAAACCCATTCCGGCTATCTGCATCAAATCGCTGTACTCTACGCCCTTTCCTATATACCGCTTAACGATGCTTTTTATTAAAGGCGTATTTTCGGTAATGAGGCGTTCTTTTGCCTCCTCGTCGCCTTGTTGAGCCTGAGCAATCAACCGCATCGTTGTTTCATGATCGTATTCCATCTTGCTCTTCACCGTCTGAATAACCGAAAATCTTCGTCATTTTAACTAAAGTGCCTTCGCCCGGATTACTCGTAACTTTTAGGTCATCGGTAAAAGCCGCCATAACGGTAAAACCCATTCCGCTTCTTTCTTCGGTTTTGCAGGTTGTAAAAAAGGTTTGCATAGCTTTGTTTACGTCCACTATTCCTACGCCAAAATCCTGTATGGATATTTCAGACGTATTGTCGTCGAAAAGTTTTACCGTAACGACAATATCTCCTTTTTGTTTGTTTTTGTATCCATGAACTATGCAATTCGTCACTGCTTCGCTTACAGCTGTTTTTATGTCGCCTATTTCCTCGATCGTAGGGTTTACCTGCGTACAAAACGCAGCTACTGCACTACGAACGAAACCCTCGTTTATGGATTTTGCTTCTACCGTCATATTGAATTGATTTAAAACTGTTTTCATTTATTTTTTCCTCACTCATTCACTACTAACTGATTTTTGGCATAATGGTATATAGACCGGCCATACTGAAAATTTTATCAACCGCCCTTGAAACATTGGTAATAAAAACTTTACAGCCCGTCTTTTTGGCAGTTTTGTATCGACCGATAAGTACCCCGACGCCCGTACTGTCGGTAAAAGTCAGACGTTGAAGGTCAAAAACAATTTCTTGCGGCTTGTTGTCGGTAATAATTTTGTCCAGCGCATTTTTTACTTCTTCCGCGCAGAACTCGTCAAGTTCCCCCACAAGATTAAAAGTTATTTTAAAATTTTTGTTAGAATAATATATTTCCATTTTTACCTCTTGACTAAAAAAATTTTAACGCCGTAAGATATATTATTTTTGGCAAAAAAAGTAATATTAACTCTATTTTTGGATTTTTAACGTAAATATACTAAAATACCTGCTTTTTACTGAAATCTGACGTTTTTTAGGCTTTTTAACCTGCTTTTTTAAATTTTTTTTGTAAAAAGAACGTTTTTTGCATTGTTAAAGTAAACATTTCGGAATAAAATTACGCTTGACAAAAAAGAATAACTAAATTATAATGTTTAAACGATTTGTAGAAATCCATGGACTACATATCTAAAAACAAAAATTAAAGGAGAGAAAGAAAATGAAAATCAAACAACTTAAACGAGGAATAGCACTTTTAATCGTTATTGCTTCACTACTCGCACTTTGTGCCTGCAAAAAGCCCGAACCGGTTTCTACAGATGAAGCTTACGAACAATTGAAGACCGCAGCGATGACAACGGTAGAGACAAACGAACTGTACATTACTATTCAAGGCAACGTAACGTACACCACAACAGAAGAATCGTCGGAAGAAAACACTAATCAGACAACGACCGAAACAAGCACAATCGACGTAGTTTTTCAGATAAAAACCGATGAAAATAATAAAATAACGGAAAGATGCGTCTGGATTAAACTCTTAGATGAAGACGGCAGCGGCTTGATTCTTGAAGGTTATTATAAAGACGGCAACCAATATTCTTACAGCAATTTTATCAGCGAAACTTATACGTATACGGAGAACGCAGAAGCTGACACTTTTGAACCTGCTACCGAAGACACGGAAGAGCTGAACGCTTTGCTCGATAAAGCGTTGGCAAAGCTCCCGGCTCCGGAAGCAACCGTATTGAAAGACCAATACACCCTCGTCTGGACCGTTACCAACGAAAACCTTAAACAATATATCGAAGCGTTTCTCTGCATCGAAGACGAAAACCTTACAGACGATGAAATCGCTCAAAAAGCAAACGAACTTGCCGAAAACGTCACACTCGAGAATGAACTCAAATTAACGGTAAAAATTAAAGACGGAACACTTACCTATGCGTCGGCTGATTTTGATATTACCCTCAACAACGCAAGCTACAAAGGAAACGTTACTTTTGAAATGTCACTTAAAAACGTAACCGTTACTTACCCTGAAGGGCGCCTGGAAGAAATCAAAGAAAAATCCGAACAACAATAAAAAGTTTAAATAATCGGACGCAAAAAATTTATTAAAACCGGCGTCAAATGCAACGTAAAAACACCAAGCATTTTTGCTTGGTGTTTTTGTCATTAAGTATTAACGAGAAAAATAAAATCCCCCACACTTACGCATGGAGGATTTTGGTGGGAAGAGGTGGATTCGAACCACCGAAGTCGGTGACGGCAGATTTACAGTCTGCTCCCTTTGGCCGCTCGGGAATCTTCCCATAAAATATTGGAGCTGGTGAACGGAATCGAACCATCAACCTATTGATTACAAATCAATTGCTCTGCCAGTTGAGCTACACCAGCAAATAATTTGCCGATAATAAAAAAAATTGGTGCCTCGGGGCGGAGTTGAACCACCGACACGGGGATTTTCAGTCCCCTGCTCTACCAGCTGAGCTACCGAGGCATTTTTGGCGACCTGGATGGGACTCGAACCCACGACCTCTAGCGTGACAGGCTAGCGTTCTAACCAGCTGAACTACCAGGCCAAATGTATAGATTGATGCGCTCGGTTGCTTTTATTGGTGGGCCTTCAGGGACTCGAACCCCGGACCAATCGGTTATGAGCCGACCGCTCTGACCAACTGAGCTAAAGGCCCTCATTAGTGGTCGGGGTGAAGAGACTCGAACTCCCGACCCCATGGTCCCAAACCACGTGCGCTACCAAACTGCGCTACACCCCGATTTTGGGCAACCGACTGTTTCGCTAACAGCTTGATTATCATACAACACTTATTGAAATTTGTCAATAAATTTTAAGCAAAAAAATTAATTTTTTTTTGACAATTTCCGATGGCGATACGTGGTAAGGATAAAAGCAAAGAGCCTTTTTGCAATTATACAAAAAGGCTCTCGATTGACGTACAAATACTATTAGCCTTCTACAGGTGCTTCTTCCTTATTTTCTTCTACGGCAACTTCTTCGCCTTCCGCAGGCTTTTGTACGGGTGCTTCGGGCTGAGGAAGCAGAGCCTTACGGGACAGCGTGATGCGTTTGTTCTCGACGTCGCATTCGATAACCTGCAATTCAAGTTCGTCACCGATTTTTACCGCCTTGTTGATGTCCTGGAGCCATTCCCAACTGATATTGGAAATATGAAGCAAACCGTCGATACCGTCGCCAAGCTCTACGAACGCGCCGTAAGGCAAAATCCTTGCAACTTTACCGGTAACGACCGTTCCGGGGGCAAATTTTTCCGCCGCCAATTGCCAGGGATGCGGTTGAAGTTGTTTGTAACCGATAGAAATACGGTTAGTTTCTCTGTCGAGCTTCAATACGACAAACTCGTACGTTTTGCCGATTTCCAGAACGTCTGCGGGGTTGGAAACGGGCGTCCATGCGAGATCGCTCAGGTGAGCCAGACAGTCCATACCTCTTACGTTTACGAAAGCGCCGAAAGACGCAAATCTGAGAACTTTACCTTCGACGATTTCACCGACTTCGATATTGTTCCAGAAGTTGTCTTCTCTCTCTTTCTTTTCTTGTTCAAGAATAACTCTATGACTTGCAACGATCTTTCTCTTAGCTTCGTCAACGCCGTCAGCCAAAGCAACCAAAGTCATCTTTTTGCCGACGTATTGTTTCAAATCGTTTGCAAAACCCACTCTTACGTGGCTTGCGGGGACGAAAACGGTGAAGCTGCCGAGTTTTGCCAACAGACCGCCCTTCACGTCGCTCTTGATAGTAACTTCAAAGCGGTTACCGGCTTTGATACCCTCCACCTGCTCATCGTCCTTATAAAGTTCGTCGATTTGTTTTTTGGAAAGGGTAACGCCCTTATCGGTCGAAAGAACGATACATTCGACTTTATCGCCGATTTTCAACGACGCCTTAACAGCATCTACGTCTTCCTCCAGGCTGATTTGGTCATTGGGAATAACCGCCTCTTTTTTGGTGCCAAGGGAAACAAATATGCCTTCGTCTGCTATTTGTACGATTTCTCCCTTGACCTTTTGGCCCTTTTTAAATTGACGTGGACCTTTGTCAAGCTTTTCTACCGCACGGGTAAACAACTCTTGTTCCGTTTCCGGATGTGCCGCTACAGCCTCTTTGGCTTGCTCGTCCTGCACCGGTTGTTGATCAACCATTTGTTCAACTTGTTGATCTTGTTGCTCCAATACCACTGCGTTGTCTTTTGCGTCTTGAATCATCTTAGATAAAACCTCCTCTGTCAACTCTATAGGGGTTGACGCTCCTGCTATAAGACCGATACTTTCGTACTTGGAAAGGTCGGGCAGTTCCTGCGCAGACTCTATCCAAATTGTGTTGGCATTTTTTGCCTTTGCAATGGAAAACAGTTTTGCCGTATTGCTACTGTGTTTACCACCGACCACCACACAAAAGTCACTATGAACCGAAGAATATTCGGCAAATCGTTGTCGGTATATTGTAGTATAGCAAATTGTGTTAAAAAACTCAAGTATTTTTGCATTAATTGCTACAATATTTTTCAAACTTTTTTCGATTTTTTCGCTATCGAAGGTAGTTTGAAACAAAACAAGCACGTTTTTATCAGTATCTAATGTGATTTTTTCCTTGCCGTCGAAAATAACGGCACTATTCTGACACCACCCGTTTATTCCGATAATTTCGGGGTGAAATCTGTTGCCCACAAGAACTATCTGGTATCCTTTCAAATAGTAATCTCTCGCTTTAATCTGAATGTTTTTAACGAACGGACAGGTTGCGTCGACAACCTTCACCGAATGTTCTTTACAATAATCGAAAACCTCAGGCGGAGCACCGTGACTACGGATAACAAGCGTGTCTCCCTCTTTCAGTAAAGATAAATCGTCAATGACCTTTAAGCCGAGCCTATCGAGTTTTTCAATAACCGTTTTATTGTGTACCATCTCTCCGTAACTGAAAACGGTACCTTTTTCATTTTCTTCCAAAGTCTTGACGGCGCTGTTTACTGCGTTTGTAACCCCGTTACAAAAGCCACGATACTTAGAAACGATAATGTTCATTGAAACTACCTTTTACTTTTCTTTGCTTTTTTGTCTGCAAGATACTTTTGACAACTTTCTCTTAACTTGCAAAACTCTTCAAACAAACGTTCGTTTGCCTGAGCGAGAAGTTCTTTTGATTGCTGCTGTCCGTAAAACTGTGACAAATCCAAAATTTCACCTACGAAAATAAGCGTTCTTCCCTTTATCTTTCCTTTTTTATTGCGCGGATGATAAATGTAAATAGGTCTTATCGGCGTTTTTGTTTTTATCGATAACGAAACTGCTCCAACTTTGAACGGCAAAAGGCTTCCGTCGTAGTTTTTATTTCTCGTGGCCTCGGGAGCAATCAACAGGCTCTTACCGTTTTTTAATCCCGTAAGCGCAGTTTTTATCGCATTCAAATCCCCTTCGCCGCGATGAACGGGTATAGCGTTTATGCTGTCTAAAAAACCGCGTAAAAACTTGTTCTCCCTGAGTTCTGCTTTATACATTGCCATGGGTTCGACTTTAAACGCCTCAACGAAAGCCACCGCATCCCAGTTGGAAGTGTGGTTAATGCAAAATATCGATTGCCCTTTTTCGAGTTTTTTTTCTCCGATTACTTTTATCGGTCTTATAATCCTTGCAATCCAACCTGCAAAAAAACGGTAAACAGCCAGCTTTCCCATCAAAAGACTCCTTTCTGACTCAAAATTTCGTCAATCACGGCAATTACTTGTTCAATCGTCATGTCTGAAGAATCGATTTCAACGGCGTCGTCTGCTTTTTTTAACGGCGCAAAGGCTCTCGAACTATCGTTTTTGTCGCGTTCGTTGATGTCGGATAAAACCTTGTCGTACTCAACTTTCTGTCCTTTGGCAAGCAGTTCTTTGTAACGTCTAGTCGCACGCACTTCGGGTGACGCCGTTAAAAATATTTTTACGTTTGCGTCGGGCAATACGTAAGTACCTATATCTCTTCCGTCCAATACGCAGTCGCTCTTTTCCGCTATTCTTCGTTGAAGATCGACGAGTTTAAGCCTGCAGGCAGGTATGGCTGAAACGTCGCTCGCCAGCTTGCTGATATGATGTTCCCTTATATCCTTGCTTACGTCTTTACCGTCAAGAAAAACTTTTTGCTCTCCGTTAACGTACTTTATATCAAGGTCAAGATTGTCAAGTATATTGGAAAGTTGATTTTCATCGTACATATCAGAATTCGTCAGGTATACTTTCAACCCCACTGCTCTGTACATGGCACCGGTGTCGAGGTACGTTATCTTTTTTCTCGCCGCTATACTTTTCGCAATGGTACTTTTTCCCGCACCGCTCGGTCCGTCGATTGCTATGTTAATCATTCGTTATATCCTCTCTGAGTTTTTTTGCTCCGTTTAAATAAATATGCTTCGGCAATACGTCCTGTTCGGTAAAAACCGACAGTCTTATACACTTTTTTACTTTTTTAAAGCGCCTTTGTACTCATGATGAGCCTGACACATTAAAGGCACGTCTTTTATTGCCTCGTTGTTTTGACGCAACAAGGTTGCCGGATTTGCACACTTTATATCCCGCGTACATACGAAAACGATATAAAATACCTTATTTAAGTCCAACTTGTTTTCTTCTGCGACCTTGTTGAACAATTCCAGAGTGGCATTTTTAACCTCTTCCGTCTTATTACGCAAAACAGTCGTCGCGCCTCTGATAACTTTCATTCATACTCCTTTGCAGCCGCAACGCCTGCCGCTGCTCCGCTAGATAAGGCAATCTGAATATTAAATCCGCCCGTAACGGCGTCTACGTCGAGTAACTCGCCGCAAATAAACAACCCTTCGACGTTTTTACATTGCATGGTTTTTGGATCGATTTGCTTAACGTCAACTCCGCCACGGGTAATAATTGCAGTGTCGGGGTTGTCCACGCCTGCTATATCGAAACTGAGTCCCTTTAAAGTTTTTAACAATTTCTTTCTTTCGGCAAGCGTAACGGTATTAATTTGCTTTGAAGGATTAATACCACTCACCTTAACGACGTATTGAGCCAACGACTCGGGTAATAGCATGTTAAGAGAATTTTTCAACTCTTTATTCTTTTGCAACGAAAAGTCCTTTAATATCCTCTTATCAAGCGTTTCTTCATCCAGGGCAGGCTTTAAATCTATTTCTATGCGCTGTTTTTTATCGCTTTCAAACTTCGTTGACAGCGTTAAAACTGTAGGCCCCGACAAACCGTTGTGAGTAAAAAGCATTTCTCCGAACTCTTCGGCAACTTTTTTACCTTCGGCAAAAAGTTTAAGACTGACGTTTTTTAAGGATAATCCTGCCAGATCATGTTTCTGTGCGGTGACAAGCCCCACCAAAGAAGGTTTTGGTTCAACGACTTTCAGACCGAAATTTTCCGCAAAAACGTACCCGTCGCCGGTGCTTCCCGTCAGACGATAATAATTGCCGCCCGTGGCAATAATCAATTTTTCTCCTAAATATTCACCCGAAGTAGAATTAACTATAAAACCGGCGTTAACTTTTGTAATTTTTATTACGTTGGTGTTTAAGTTTATTTTTACCCCGAGTTTTTTTAAAACTCTTTCAAAACACTTTAAAACGTCCGAAGACTTGTCCGATACGGGAAATACTCTGCTGCCTCTTTCTGTTTTTAGCGGGCAACCGTTAGAGTTGAAAAAATTTATAGCCTCACTGCAATCGAACGCAGCGTAACTTGCAAACAAAAACTTAGGATTAGTAACCACTGCATTGAAAAAAGCGTCGCGACCGCAATCGTTTGTAACGTTGCAACGTCCCTTGCCGGTGATAAAAAGCTTTTTGCCGAGTTTTTCGTTTTTTTCCAATAAAACGACGTCGATGTCGGGATTGGTTTGCTTGGCTTTTATAGCCGCCATCATACCCGCGGGACCGCCGCCGATAACCAATACTGTCATTGAATTAAAATTTCCCTTCGAGTTCTTTCAAAAGTTCCCAATCGCAAATATCGATCTTCAACGGAGTAATGGTTATATAGCCCTGCCCGATATAATATGCGTCGGTTTCTTCCACCTCGTTAAAAGCGACAAAATCACCTGTAAGCCAATATTCGTTTTCTCTTGCCTCTTCGCCGCCGTAAAGTTCGTAAAGATCTTCAAACATTTTTTCGCCGTATTTTACTACTTTCACACCTTTTATTTCGTCCTTTGGCACACACGGAACGTTAATATTGAAAAAAGTACCTTTTTTGCTCAATTCAAAAAGCTTTCCGACGTTATCGGTAAGATATGAACAAGCGGCGTCAAAATCCAACAAATTTTGGTCGATATGTTCGCAGGCATAAGACAACGCAACGGACGGCAAACCCATGATCACGCCCTCACTTGCCGCGCCTACCGTACCGGAATAATAAACGTCCACCGTAAGATTGGGACCGACGTTAGGTCCTGCTACCACCATGTCTATGGGCAATTTAAGGCATCTTACGGCAAATCTGACGCAATCGGCAGGCGACCCCGTTAAAGAGTAAGATTTTTTTGCACCCTCAATAGGATATTCTTTTAATTGCATAGGCCGTCTGAAAGTCATGCTGTGACTGAAACCCGACCTTTGACTGTCGGGCGCTACAACGTATACTTCGTTATCTTTAGAAAGATATCTGACGAGTTGTTGCATTCCCAGGCTTTGAATACCGTCGTCGTTCGTTACTAAAATTCTCATATTCTTCCTTTATAGCGACAATAAATAATTGATTTCTTTATCGTTTAAAAATCTGTATTTTCCGCGGGACAAACCGCCCAGACGAATTTCTCCTTCTGCCGTACGTTTAAGAAAAACAACCGTTTTTCCAACGCTTTCGAGCATTTTACGCACCTGACGGTTTCGTCCTTCGGTAATGATTATTTCAACCTTTGTAAACTTTTCGTCAGTCTCCGTTACCTGCGCTTTTGCTTTGGCTGTTTTTTTACCGTCGATAATAACCCCGTTTCTCAGTTTTTCCAACTCTGCTTCGGTTATTCCGCCCTCGATTTTCGCTACGTATGTCTTCGGAATTTCACTCTTAGGATGAGTTAACTTTTGCGCCACGTCGCCGTTTGTAGTCAACAGCAGCAACCCTTCGGTATCATAGTCAAGCCTGCCTACGGTAAAAAGACGGGCGTTTATATCAATCAATTCCATAACCGTTTTACGCCCGAATTCGTCTTTTGCGGTGCAAACGTAACCTTTGGGCTTGTGCAACATTATGTAATAATCGCGGTTTTTATACTTTACTCTCCTGCCTTCGACTGTCACCGAGTCGTTGTACATATCGACGTCGTAACCGAGTTCTGTCACAACTTTGCCGTTTACCTTAACTTTTCCTTCCGACACAAGTTTGTCGGCGCCTCGTCTGCCGGATACGCCGCAACCTGCCAAATATTTGTTGATTCTCATAAAAATTACCCTAAAAACATAAAAAAGATAGTGATACTCACTATCTT
>SFEB01000056.1 GCA_004558105.1 Clostridiales bacterium | reverse complement strand
TATTCGCATTCTTCGTCGGAAACACTGATGCTCATAGGCGTGTCATCCAGCAGATTGATACCCGGTGCCACGTAAGGTTTGTAAACGATCAGTTTATCGCTTTGTTCATCTTCCCGACTATTTTCAGGCTGTTTGGCAACAAAATCAACAACTTCACGATCAGTTTTATTGATAACGTTGTCAGAAGATGATTTTTCTTCTTTTGGCACGTTCTTTTCAATAGTATCGATTTCGTCACTGTTATCATTATCGATAAAACGCTCGTAAGTCAACTTTGAGCGTGCTTCTTCTTTTTCTGCGACCTCTTTTACCACTACTGAAGGCTGTCTTTTTTCCGTTTGTTCGGCTCGCATTGCCTTAAAGTCTTCGACCGAACTTACTATCGGTGACTTATTAGCGGAGTGAGGCTTGTCCGCCGTAGGCTTTTTGTTAAATGCGGGAGATTCAAGCTCAGACTTACTGTTATCAAACGACGGTTCCTCATCTACATAACCAAATTCTTCTCTGTCATCTGCTTTCGGCATGGTTACTTCGTCGTGTTGCAAATCGTTATTAAACTCAGAAGCGTCAACTTCCATAAAGACGTCATCGTTTTCACGAACGGCGCCTTGATTCTTGTTTACGTTATTTGAAGTGACGTAATCTTCTTGCGGAATAATCCCGCTCTTACGTTTTTCCGCCTGTTCCTTTTGACGTGCATAATACTCTGCGTTCAAAATCGGAGTAGGATTTACGTCGGCATGGTTAGGACGGATTTTTATTGCCGCTTCCGACGGAGATTGATAAGGAAGTGCGTCGTCCGTGTTTTCCGTTGCCGGATAAGCGACAGGAGCCGTATCAAAAACAGGCTTTTGAGTATATACGTCCTCGCCTTTATCAAGTGCCACCGATTCTACGTTGTTATCGTTTGACGTTGGTCCGTAAAGCGCGTCGAAGGCGGACTGAAAATCCGATTTTTCCGATTCTCTATTAGTACCGCTGAGAAAACCGTTTTCAGACAAGTCGTTTTCGGTTGATTCGTCAACCGCAGGAATGATATATTCTTCGTCTTCTTCGTCAGAAGTTTCTTCCGAAACCGCACTTTTATCGTTTGCGTTTTGCTTTCCGACTTTTTTGTCGACAAACAGAGAATCACGTTCTGCCGAAGAATACTTAATGAAAAATCTTGCCGCAACTATTATAGTAACGATTAAACAGACGGCAAATATAAAATACGTACCTATTGCGGTCAGATTTGTATATATTGGATAAACGATTGCGCCGAAAACAACTCCGCCGAAAGTCACCGCCGACAAACCGCTGTCGTCAGCAAAATTATAACAGATTTTAATATAGTCGGAAAAACTACCGCTTTCATCGATAAATACAGCGGACGTGATGGTATGCACCAACAACGCAATAAAAACGTACATTGCCAAAAAGTTTATAACATACCCGGCTTTAAGCGTGATAGATTTGTTATTTACAAGCAATATTCCCGTAAGGATACCTACGACCGCAAGACAAATGGCAGATATTCCGAAAACGCCGTAAAGCATGTTTGAAAATGGCTTTAAGATACCCGATATCAAACAAAAAAACACGAACGCAAATAAAATAATAAGAATTAAACCAAAAATTTTTTTAGTGTTTTTGGCAGTCGTATTATTTTGTGTTCCCATGTTACCTCCAAGAATTCATTCGTAATAATTAAAGTTTTTACTATATCGTAACGTAAACATTATACAATATTACCGGTCTAAAAGCAAACTTATTCTCGACATTTTTTAACTTTTATTTTTCAAAAACCTCTCGGGCTCGTTAAAGTTATTACACTCTTTACCTACGTAAACAGCCGAACAACGTGAAAAATCAAAGGAATTTGAAAACGCTTCGGTAGCCGCATCGGCGGTAACATTGTCAACGCTCGCAATATATTCGTCCACTGCGAAAGACTCGTTGAAATACAAATAGCGCATCCCGTAAGATATCATGAGCGTCAAAGGATTTTCGCAACCAAACACCAGCGAAGTTTTCAACTGCGTTTTTGCCCGCTCTATTTCAGCACCTTCAAACCCGTGTTTGACAAAAGTATCGATATCTTCCATTAACAAATCAACCGCTTTCTTCACGTTTTTAGGGGACGTTCCCAAATAAAGTTCGAGATATCCGTTGTTTACGTATGACAACAGAGACGAATAAACTGAATAAGCAAGTCCGTTTTGCTCCCTTATACTAAGGAACAACCTGCTCGACATTCCTCCGCCCAACGCTATATTGCCTACTTTAAAGGGTATCAACCTGTCGTCCCCGGTAGATAGCGATTCGAAAGCAATCGCCACATGCGCCTGCTCTACGTCTTTAAACTTATAATCAAAACGAGAAATCGGAGCAAAACGTTTGATATCGGCAACTTTAAAATCTAACCTGTCGTCGCCAAAATTGTCAAGAAAATATTTTTTTACTATTTTTTCTGCCGTTTCAAAATCTATCGCGCCGGCAAAAGAAATACAAGTATTATTTGACACATAGTATTTTCTTTTAAAGTTTAACAGGTCGGAGTTTTGCGCTGTTTCAACGTTTTTTGCCGTACCGATAACCTTATATCCTAAAGTCTGATTTCCGTAAAACGCCGCCGCAACCAGGTCATGGCAAACGTCTTCGGGCATGTCCTCATCCATAAAGATTTCTTCGGTAATAACTTTTCTTTCTCTGTCCAGCTCTTCCTTATTAAAAGTTGCATTAAAAAAAATGTCGCTTAACAGTTCTGCGGCGTCCTCTACCTTGTCTTGCAATACTTTTCCGTAAAAGCAAGTGCTTTCTTTGCCGGTAAATGCGTTAAAATTTCCACCTAACTCGTCGAGTTTTTCGGAAATCTGACGAGCAGACCGAGTAGACGTGCCTTTAAAAAGCATGTGCTCAACCATATGTGAATAACCGTTGGTTTCGGGAGTTTCGAGACAACTGCCCACTCCTACTATTATACCCATTGCAACGCTGCCGACCTGCGGCATCTGTTTGACAACTAATTTAAGCCCGTTATTGTACTCTTTAAACTTTTCCATTTTTTCTCCTTTCAGGTTATGCCGATATTTTCTCCTACCGTGACTATATTAAAGCCGCTTTTTAAAACGTATTCAATTATTTTTCCGAGCGCCGCGGCCGTATGTTCGGTAGGATGCATAAGTATCAAATCGCCGTTTTGAAGATTTTTTGTCGCTCTGGAATATACAAGACCTTCGTCCTTATCACGCCAGTCAATGGTGTCCTTGCTCCACATTATAGTCCTGTAATTAAGATCGTTTGCCACTTTAAGCGTCGTAGAATTGAAACTGCCCGAGGGCGGTGCAAATAAATTCATTTCAATCCCCGACAACTCCTTGACCAGTTTGTGCGTAACGGCTATTTCATTATAGTTGGCGTTGTAATCGAGTTTTTTATGGTCTTTATGAAAGTAACCGTGACTGCCTATTTCCTGCCCCGACCCAACGATTGTTAAAAAAATATCCTCGTTTTTAGCTACCCAGCAACCGCCGACAAAAAAAGTGGCTTTTACGTTGTATTTTTCTAAGGTTTTTAGCATGTCGGCTACGTATTCGTTTCCCCAATACACGTTCACCATGAGGCTGATATTTTTTTTGCTTTTGTCACCGTTGTAAATGGCTTTGACGTCGTTGTCGACGAAAACCGTAGACAATCCGTTGTAAGCGAACCCGACAAAAAATACCATTAAAATCAAACACACTATCACTGCGTTAGACAATACGTTACAAAAAACTTTAGACGAGATTTTTTTCATATACACACTCCCGAAAAAATAATATTAATTTTTCGGGTGTGATATGCATTATAAAACAACAAGCCTCATCGTGAGGCTTGTTGAAAATTATTCGGTTTTTAATTAAAGCTTTTTAACAAGTCTTAAGTCAATTCTTCCCTTTTCGTCAATCTTTATAACTTTGACTTTGACCGTGTCGCCGATGTTGACAACGTCGGTTACCTTTTCTACTCTTTCCTTAGCGAGTTTGCTGATATGAATCATGCCGTCCTTACCCGGGGCATATTCTACAAACGCACCAAAGTCCATTATTCTTACAACCTGACCGACAAATTCGTCGCCAACTTCAGGATCTTTTGCAATAGCCAAAACGATATTCTTAGCTTTTTGAGCCATAACCTCGTCAGTCGTTGCGATAAATACCATACCATCGTCGGTAATATCGATTTTAACACCCGTTTGCTCGATAATCTTATTGATCGTCTTTCCGCCGCTTCCGATAACTTCTCTTATCTTTTCAGGATCAATTGAGAAGGAAATAATCTTGGGCGCATACTTGGAAAGTTGAGTTCTAGGCTTGTCGATAACTTCCATCATCTTACCGAGAATATACATTCTGCCTTGCTTGGCTTGTTCCAGCGCAGTGGTTAAAATTTCTTTGTCGATACCTTTAATCTTGATATCCATCTGGATGGCAGTGATACCATTTTCGGTACCGGCGACCTTAAAGTCCATATCGCCGAAAAAGTCTTCCAGACCCTGAATATCGCTCAATACCGCAACTTTTGATTGGTCTTCGCTCTTCATGAGCCCCATCGCAATACCCGCCACGGGTGCTTTAATGGGCACGCCTGCGTCCATAAGAGCCAAAGTACTGCCGCAAATACTTGCCTGACTGGTACTGCCGTTACTGCTTAAAACCTCACTGACCGTGCGGATGGCGTACGGAAACTCTTCTTCTGACGGCAAAACAGGTTCCAACGCTCTTTCTGCCAAAGCACCGTGACCGATTTCTCTGCGGCCCGGGCTGCGCAAAGGCTTTGCTTCGCCCGTGGAGTACGGGGGCATATTGTAGTGATGCATATATCTCTTGAAAGTCATATCGTCGTCGAGGCTTTCGAGTTTTTGAACTTCACTGATCGTACCAAGCGTTGCAATAGTCATCGCCTGAGTCATACCACGGGTAAATACGCCGCTGCCGTGAGTGCGGGGCAAAACGCCCACGTCGCACCATATGGGTCTGATTTCCGTAGTTTTACGACCGTCTGGTCTGATACCCTCGTTAAGAATTCTCGCTCTGACCTTTTCTTTAGTCATCTTATAAAGAACGTCTCCTACCCATGCAACGGCGTCGGGATTTGCTTCTTCAAAATAAGCTTTGACTTTTTCTTTAACTTCCTCTTCGCGAGCCTGTCTTTCGGCTCTGTCAAACGTATCAATCGAATACGCAACCAATTCGTCTGCATACTCTCTGATTTGTTTGTCAATTTCTTCCGGTGCGACATGCAACTGTGGAACAATCTTTTGCTTACCGACTTTTGAAACGATAAACTCAATAAATTCGCACTGTTTTTTAATCTCTTCGTGACCGAAAAGAATCGCATTAAGCATTTCTTCTTCCGAAATTTCTTTAGAACCTGCCTCAACCATCATGATGGCGTCTTTAGTACCGCTGAGATTGAGAGCGAGTCTGCTGACCTCTCTTTGTTCCGCATTGGGATTGATAACGTACTTTCCGTCAACCATACCGACTACAACGCTGCCGGTTGGACCTGCAAACGGAATATCGCTGATAGACAAAGCGATACTGCTTCCTATCATTGCAAAAGCTTCCGGTTGAATATCGGGTTCTACCGACAAAGCCGTTGCTACTACCGCTACGTCGTTAAAAAATCCCTTCGGGAAAAGCGGACGCAAAGGTCTGTCGATAAGACGTGAAACCAAAATAGCCTTGTCGCTCGGTCTGCCTTCTCTCTTTTTAAAACCGCCGGGTATTTTGCCAACGGCGTACATTTTTTCTTCAAAGTCAACGCCGAGCGGGAAAAAATCAATACCGTCTCTGGGTGCAGCAGCCAAAGTAGCGTTAACCATAACCGCCGTATCGCCACAGCGAACAACGCAACTACCGTTAGCTTGTTCGCAATATTTGCCTATTTCGACAATCAAAGGCTTGTCGCCCATCGTACTGGTAAAAGTATAATACGTTCTGTTGCCGATAGTGTGTTCTTGCATTCCAAATTCACTCATTTAACTAATCTCCTATTTCCATGTTCCAACAATAATTAAAAAAAAGGGTGAGAAAAAAAGCCCCACCCATTTATTAAATTTATCTTCTCAATCCCAAGTCTGCAACGATCTTTCTGTATCTTTCAAGATCGGTCTTCATGAGATAATCAAGCAAACCTCTGCGCTTGCTGACCATTTGCGACAAACCGCGTCTGGAGTGCAAATCTTTCTTGTGAGTCTTCAAGTGTTCAGTCAGGTGACTGATACGTGCAGTAAGCAACGCAATTTGAACTTCAGGGCTACCTGTGTCGCCTTCTTTTCTGCCGAATTTGGCAATAATCTCTTGTTTCGTTTGCATAAAAAATCCTCCGTTATATTTTTTCGCCGAAAACCGAGTGGCTCGTCGGAGACTCGAAAGACTCAGAAATCGGACAAGAATGATATTATCACACTTTTAAAATTTTGTAAACAAAAAAAGCGTATCTTTTAATGTTTTTTTATTATTTTTTTGTCGAAGTAAAATCAAACAATTTTTTCTTTTTTTCTATCGTTTCGTCTATTCCTCCAATATACGTAGGTAAATCCTTTTGGGCGGCAAGTCTTTCTATTCTGTTTTCGTCGTAAAAAATCCGCTTACTGATAGAATTACTGCCGCATGCAAGGATACCGGTAGTCTCCTCCATAATATCGATATTATATAAACTGGGCTTGCAGGGTTGACAATAGCCTATATTTTCAACGTTATCTGCCATATATTTTTGCCTGTACATGTAGTAAGGTTGATAATCTATTTCAGACAAAGTACTATATGCA
>SFEB01000055.1 GCA_004558105.1 Clostridiales bacterium | reverse complement strand
GAATTGTCCAGAGTTTGTGGAGAATTTGGAAAAGAAAAGGCGGAGGAGTGTAGTTGTCCGTTCCGCCTTGTTTGAGTGGAGAAGTCCAGAGTTTGTGGAAGGATTAGATAGTTTTAATCGTATCTGTAACAACGCCAGAAGAAAGAGTTGTAGTTGTCAAAGCACCTGTCATATAAGCAACTGCGAGGTTTGCTCCAGATGGTGTTATGTACATAACTTGGTGGTCTGCTCCATCGTTGAATAAGCCGCGAGCAGGATAAGTCTCACCAGCACTCAAATTTAACATCCTATTTAAGTCTGTAATGGAATCGATGTTCGTTTTTTTGGAGGAGTAAAGAGTTGTGTAGATGTATCTCTCCGAACCTGTCGTTCCTTGTCTTATTTGTACGTTGTGTCTGTAAAGGTCGATATTTCCTTCTCCGAGCACCTTACTACCAAAAAGTGTTTTCGTTATAGGCGCAGGCATTTCGAGAAAAGGCGTAGGATCAGGTGCTGTTGGTGAAACGACGACGTATGGTTGTTGGTAATTGTTGCTAAAGTCTATTCTCGCCACGACACCATTTTCTATTACGCCTTCAAAATATTCAATCTGAACGCCTGTAATACCAGGTGTCACATTCTCTTTTGCGATCTCTCCAATTTGATTTTCACTCCACATTCTTTTACATGTGTCCATTTTATTGTCTCCTTTTTATTAGTATTTTATTGCCAGAGAATTAGGTAAAAAAGAGGCGAAACCTTTGAGATGAATAAGTTATCGTCTGTTAGAGTTTCGCCTGAAATTTGCCTGTTTCTTAGGCGATTTTTAGCCTTATTTTACGCGTTAGCCTTCGAACACGCGAATGAACGTGTATTTGGAGATAAGCGCGGTGTCTTCGTAGTGACGAACGATCTTCATTGCGTCGGCTTCCTCCTTCATTCCAGCGCGAGTTACGTTGTAAGAATTGCAGAGCTTGATGCCGCGAGGATCGGCGAGGACTGCGTAAACTTGTTTGGTATCGGTTTGACCAGTTATCGTGCCGAAATCATCAACGACTTTAACGTCAACGTCAAAAGCGAGTTCCTGCGGATTGATAGCGCCAGCGATTGCTTTAACCGCTACGGTAGGCATAACACCTTTCTTAACGTAAAGTCTAAGCGTAGGAGCAGCGCCGATATAAGCACCGCCGAGACCGCCTTCGTGAGCAAAGGACGCGTCTTCTTTCGCTTCTTTAACCGCCATGATAAAGTCTTCAGCAGTAGCAGCGTCGGTAGGAATAGCAACGGATTTGTAAACGTCGGTGTTCGTACCTTTTACCTCGAGGCATTTCGAGATAGCGTTACCGAGCAACTGTTTCTTCGCCGCGTATCTGCAAACGTCGTAGGAATTCTGTAATCTTTCAGCGATCTTCGTATAGAAGTTAGCAGCGCCTTCGGTCGTGTTGAACGCACGTTCGATATTGCCAAAAGGTTCGGTCGTGGATATTTTCTGTCTGCCGAGAGTGTAATTGTAAACGACGTCTTCGAACGAAGGAACGGTCGGAACGTTTTCTTTGTTCATTTCAGCTGCCAAATTGGAGTAAGATTCGCAAAGAGTAAGGTCCATAAACCACTCCTCGATCGTCTTGCCTGCCGCGAGGAAGTCGCCTTCGAGTTCAGGAAGTTGGTCTTGATAAAGTCCGTCAATAGTTACCGTCTTGCCGATTTTGTCGAGTAAGCCTGCAACGTTGTCGTAGGACGGAGTAAAAGTAGTGTTTGCCTGTTTTGCCGCATCAACATAAGCGACCGCTGCCGCTTTGAGAGTTGCTTCAGAAATTTTTGCCATAAGATTTTTTCTCCTTTAAAAATAAATTATTGTTTTTGGTTCATGGCTTGTTTGAGCGCTTCCTCGAACGCTTGGTTTGGATCGAGGCTTGCCGTAGGACCATCTGCGCCTTTGTCGCTTGCGTTAAGCGGCTTAAAAGAAGTGTGGAGAACGACGTCTTTGTAGTCTTTAAGAAGTGCGTCGTAACTCTCCTTCGAAGCTTTTTGTTCAGCCTCGATTTCATCTATTTTGCTCGATACGACCGCCGATTTTGCGATTGTTTCTTTGTCAGTAGCCGCATCAAATAGTTGACTAATAAGTTGTCTTAATTCAGTAGTAAAACTCATAATTATACGCTCCAAAATATAAACTTTCTAAATTCGTTACTCCAATCTTCGTACAAACGTTTGAGGTTGTCTTCTATCTCGTTCAATCTTGATAAAAGCGTTCCTCCGTCCGTTGCCGATTCATTCTTCGTAACGTTGGTGTTGTGTGCTTCGTCTTCGAACTCGCCTTGATTTTGCGGCGTGTCGTTGAAACGTTGTGTGCTCGAACTCTTTATCTGTCCGAGTAATTTGTCTTTGTTCGCTTCTTGATTTGCGATAAGTAAGCTGTATTTTTCCGAACTGCCGATAAGCCACGAAATTATTGGTCCGCATGCATTAGCGAAAGCCTCGTAAATTGGTTGTTTGCCGTCTGTTTCTTTGTAAGGTTCATCTGTAAAGCAAATTGCCTTGTCATAAAACTTCGGCCAAATGTAATCTCGCCAACAATTAGTTAAGTATACACTCGGTGTCAATCCTGTCGTAGTATAGCCTGCCGCCTGTAACGCTTGGTCTATAAAGGCATAACAACTTGGTTGTGCTGGACTTCTAAAAGCGTAAGGACCACTACCAATGTCGGAGTACATGTCGTTCATCGAGAAATAAGTTCTTTCAAATCCGTAAGGTTCAAACATTATTCTGCCTCCTCTGATTTCTCTTTGCTTTCCGTAATCGTAACGTCTTCGTAATCGTGCGTTGAGTCGACTGGTTTTGTCTTCGCTTCAATCGAGATATTTCTTCCGAGAACTGCGTTAGCTCTCTCTAACCACGCCTTTATTTCGTCTTCTATCGCCAATCCGTAATCGTTGATGATATCGTTACTTGCGTTTACTTCGTCGACCGTGAGCTGTGCTTGCTTTGCCTGTGCTCCGCTGTTATCAATTCCGAGGACTGTGAGCAATTCGTTTTCGAGCGATACCAAATAAGTTTTAAGCTTGTCTACGATGTAAGGCGCATTGGTCGCCAACGTTTGAAGCTTTTTGATGTCATTTACGCTGGTAAAAACGACTAATTCGTTGTTGAGTATTTTCTCGATTATGTCATCGAACTGGTCTTTGTCTTCCTCTGTAACGCCGATAACGAACGGAATGTTCTGTAATTTTAAGTTATTATTAATTACGATTTCCACTTGAATCATTCTTTCGATGTAATAATAAACGACCGACGAAATTGATTTGTGATTTGGTAAGCAATAAAGCAACGCGACGTCTTTATTTACGACTTGCGGAGTTGATGGAATTATCGTTTTTGATACGCCACGCTTGTTGACTAAAACTATCTTTTCTGGAAAATCCAAATAATTGTAAGTCTCTGTATTCCACGGACACATGGCAATCAAATTTAAGCCTTTGATGTTACGAAGCGCGACGGTTCCTTCCGACCAAAAATGACGCATAATGTAATTCTGCTCCTGCTCTTTGATCTCTTCATCCAATCCGCTCCATTTGAATTTGCTCATCCAAACGTTGTAATATTTGTTCTTTAAGTTCTGTGCGACTTGATTGATGAACGTTTTTACTTCGGCTCCGCAACCTTTGTAACGCTTGCAGAAATCGTATTTTGGATTCTTTTTCTTTTTTGTCTCTGCCATAATTTCTCCTTTAAATATTAAAGTTTTCTTCGAGGTAAGCAATAAAATCATTGTTGTATTTGATTCTATCGTTGATGTAACTAATTCTATCTGCGATTTTTGTTGATAATTTGCTGAATTCTGGAACTCCGAAACTGCTCAAATCTTGAAGCATTTGTTGATAAGAAGTAAGAAGACTCAAATTCATTACGTTTTCTTTTTTTATGTGCTCGATTGCATCATAATAAAAATCTGTATAAAGCAATTCCTTCTCTTTTCCTTCTGGCATCGCATCGATTAGTTCTTCTCTTTTTTTGAGTTGAAATACGCTTAAATTAGCAGCTGTTATGTCTCTGTTGACTAATTCTTGGAAGTTTTTTATTCCTTCCAAATAACCATAAATCTGTATCGTGCGTAATTGATTGATGAATTCGTTTGACTTAATTCGGTCGTAATAGTATTTTATCTGTATATAAAGCCTTGGAAAAAGTCTAATAACCTTATCGAACGAATATCCTTCTACGTGACGGTAAATCTTTTCTGCGTAATTCTTTAAGTATTGCTGACTAACCATTTTTCGAAGTTCTCCTTTTGCTGGTGCCAATCATAACTATTGTTATATTTATGAAAAACCGTTATTCCTACTTCGAATCTTTGTTTAATATCGTTCAAAATGTTTTGTCCGTAAAACCATCTCAACTCATCGAAGTCCGCTTTGCATTGAACGAAGTTGTAATATAATCTCGAATCAAATGTCGGTATTGCGTAATCATCGCACGCGTAACCTGTGAGCCTGAAAAGATTGTAAATCGCTTGTTTTACCTGGTCCGAGCAGCTCTCTGTGACCTTTATAAGCCTGTTGCCGTTGTAATAAGAGAGCAAATTCAAATCGGTCGTGCTTGAAACGCTGGCTGGTGATCTCGACGCTTGTTCGAGCTTCTGTTGTATCGCCTGTTCCGAGGAAACCATATTCGTCGTTATCGAAGCTAAATTATTTAGTGTTGACGTTGCGAGTGAAATACCTGCCGCCGCGCCTACCGCTCCGCCGAAAATAAAGCTTCCTACCGACGCTACTGTACCTAAAAGTGCGCTTGTGACGTTTTGTTCGAGCTGTAACGCCTGTGCCTTTTTATCGTAATTGTAACCGTTCCTGATGTATTCGAGATAAGGCGATGTATAAAGCGCGACTTCCTGGCTTCTATTTACGTTCAAAAATCTACTATAAAGCGTTGGCTCTTCGTATTTCGTTACGTTTCCTACTTCAAAATCGAATAAGCTGTTTGATGAAATGTTATTCGACTGTTTGAACTTGATCGTGACGTAAGGATTCCTTTCTTCCGCGCTTCCTGTTATCTGTAACGGCGTCGTTCTCTCTAAAAGAATTTCCTTCTCGAAGTTATCGTACATGTATTTCAACGTATAATAATTACTGTTGTATAATTTGCTTTCGTAAGTCGAGCTGTTATCGATCGTGCCTATGTCGCTTTGCGGAATTGTCAACGTTAGTTCTTCGATTGGCTGCGTTGTTACTGTATAAAGGAATTCGTCGTTCAAATCGTCTAGTCTGAGGTAATTCTCATATAGGCTCCAACCTTTTGGAATTCTTATATAAGTCCTGCCATTGATAAAACTATAAGATGTGCCGAACGGAGCGTAAGGCATTTTGATAATCTTTACGAGCCTGCTGTCTGTCCTGTCTATGTCGTATATTGATTTCAACGGTTCTGTCGTTGCTGTGCCTAAAGAAACGCGATATGACGGTTTGTCGTTGTAATACGTAAGCAATTGTCCGTAAGTGTCGGCTGCTAAATTTTCGTAATTGAATATGTAACCTGCTATGTTTAAGTTTTCGAGAACTCTCGTCTTTACGTTACTGTCGCAATAAACGTTTCCATTTCCTGCCGAAAAGCCTCCATTCTCTGTGACCGCTATAACGTCGAAGCCTGCCGTTGTGCTCGCCTGACCTTTGGCTAAAATCAACGCTTTGTACTTCTGGTTTTTGCCTATTGTTACTGTGTTGCCGTTTACGCCTGTATATTGGAAGTCTTCGTTGTCTCTGCTGTAAAAGATTATGTTTACTGCTCTGTCGAAGTCAGACGAAATAATACCGTTCTGTATGTCGCCTTCTACGAATAAATCTATGTTCGTGCAATAAAAGCAATCGATTGGATCTGTGTTTGTCGTGCCTTTTGTCCTGTAAATGAGATAATGGTCGCATTTCAAGCCTGCTTCAATTTTCTCGCTGCTCTTCAACGTTTTGACTGGCGTAACGCCTTCTTCGAACCTATCTACCGTTCTGTGTAAATAAATGTCAGTTCCGTCTGAAAATTTGCTTGCTTTGTTGAATCTGTCTTTGTGCTGCCTCGTGATGTGCGTGTTCTTCGTCCAAGTCAAATCGTTCCAAAAAGTGTTTATCGTATCGAGCGAAAGCTGTAACGAAATCGTGTTTGCGGAAGTCCAATTGCTTTTCAAAATAAAGTAATAATACTTCTTCGGATCGTCTTCTCTCTTTATCGACAAATAATTATACGCGAACGATGGTGTGTTCGATTGCGCCATGTTGACTTTGATTGTGATGTCGAGGTCTATCTTTACGTATTGGAAATTGGAGATAACTTCCGTACGGCATGTCGAAAGATAACTCTCGAGGTCATCGACTTTTGCATTGATTTCTGGCGTTATCTCTGTTTGATAAAGTACGATTGTTGATGTCATGTTTCCTCCTTATATGAATGTGAAATTTTATTCATATTTTGCTATGAATTAAATTGATTGATAAATCTCTTCGATAAGCCAACCTTCTTCGGCCGACGCAAAAGCGATCCATCTGTGTTCTACCGCCTCTCTAAAAGCGTAATAAAGCATTTTATTGCCTGTCGCCACTAATACTGTCTTGTCTGCCATCTCTCCGAAATCGAAGCATAATACGTCTCTCCACGCGCCTATCTGGTCTTTGTTGATAAGCTTTGCGTAATAAAATAACTTTTCTGGTTCGAATTGATAACCGTGATATAAACCAATTGTTTTGCCGTGTATCTTGAATACGTATTCCAATCTAAAATTCTCTGGAATATTTTTTAGTATTTTGATGTTGATGTCTTGTATCGCTCTGCCGTCGTAAGCGTAAGCTTTGTAAGCGTCGTCGAACTTGTATAAAGGATTGCCTTCGAGGAGCTTTGCTTTGAGCTCTGGTTTTATCTGGTAATTCCACATGCAGTAACCTTCGCCTACCAAAAAGCTTCCTGG
>SFEB01000054.1 GCA_004558105.1 Clostridiales bacterium | reverse complement strand
GAGAGTGACCGTCAGTTCGCCGCCGGCTACGTCGCAATAATACGACCCTTCTTCGCCTTGCGCTACGAACTTTTTGTTCTTCTTACATGCGCTTAAACAAACCGTAGCCGTTACAAGCATCAGTACGAATAACAAAATTGCCAATAGTCTTTTGTTCTTCATAAAACTTAACCTCCGTGAAATTATTTTTGGTACGCATGAGAACTTCCACACTACCTTTTTCGGAAAGCATGAAAACTCCCACGCTACTTATCATCAATAAATATATACCGTGCTGTAACAACATGGTCAAGTGTTTTTTTAAAAAAATATTGAATTTTTTTCATTAATTTTCATATTGGTGACAATAATATAAAAATTGTTTTCACAAAGTAACCTACGCTAACATAAAAAGCAACTTATTTTACTCAAATTTTCGCACTATTGCAAAACAAAAAACAACGACAACACAAGTAATTGCCGTTGTTTTTATTTTTCCGAATCTCCTTATTTGTTTAGCCGACTGATTTAAATTTTCGTTTATTGCGCTACTCCACCAAGCCGTATTTCGTTTTTATTCTGTCGAGTTTTTCGAGCATGGGTTCGGCGATGACGATTAAGAAAAACGCCGTTGCAAAGGCATGCACGAGATCCATCGGAAATCCCGTCAGATAATACGCAAATATCATACTCCAACTCAGGTTTTCGCCGCTCCACATAAGCGCCGATGCGGGATTCATTATTCCTCCGTAAACAACGACGGCGCAAATCGCGCCGAATACGGCGAGCGAAATTCTATTTCTCCTGAGCCAACCCTTTTTAAACAATATGCCTGCCAAAAAGCCGATTATTCCCATTGCAAACATCTGCCATGGCGTCCATGGACCCTGCCCGAATATCATGTTGGAAATAAGCATCGTGAGCGCACCAACCAAAAACCCCGTTTCTCCGCCGAAAGCAACGCCTGCGATAATGGTCAACGCCAACACGGGTTTAAACTGAGGTAACATAAAGAACACCGACCTGCCTGCCACTCCTACTGCCACCAGAACGGCAATTATCACCAGTTCTCTTGCTTTCGGTTTTCGCCCCTCGAAGACCAGGAAAAAAGGCAGCATACACTCTAAAAGCACGGCTATCGATACGATATTGTAACTGTCAAAACCAAAGTAGTAAATCCATATAAACAGCGTTACCGGTATCACCAACAGGATAAGCATGGTAGCGACCAAGGTACGCTTGGTAAGTTTTCGTTTTTCACGCGGAGTCTGAACGGACGCGGACGGCGCGGAACGCCTCGTTACCGCCAGAACAACCACGAATAACAGCAATATAAACACGGCTTCGATCACAAGTTGCGTTGTGCTTTCCGAAGACAAACCGTTTCCCGTAACAATTTCGCTCAAATCGGTGTTTATTATCGCATAAACGAACACCGCCGCCGCAAGCAGACCGAAGATTATTGCAATGATTTTTCGCCATAAAGGCAATTTTTGCTTTAAAACGGATTTTTGTCCGCTTTTCTCCTCTTGCAAAGGCTCCATTATTTCTTTTGATTGCGCGATACGGACACCGCTTGAAACCGTTTTCTGTTTAATCGGCAGATTAAGCCGCAACAAAATATCGTCGGCAGTGATAACTTCTTTAAACAAGTGCCTCGCCATACGGTTTGCGGAAGTAGTGTAAAACTGATTGTCGGTAAACAGTTGTTGCGGCGTTCCTTCCGTTACTATGTTGCCGTCGAAAAACAACGCGCATCTGTCGGCGTATTCGGCGCAAAACTCCACGTCGTGGCTTATCATAAAAACGCTTTTACCCGCCGCCGTAAGTTGCTTTAATATTGCCGCAAAAGACTCCTTAAACTCCACGTCAAAGCCCTTCGTCGGCTCGTCCATAAAAAGAATATCTGCGTCGGTCAATAAAACTTTTGCCAGCGCAAGACGCTGTTGCTCACCGCCCGACAAGTCGTACGGGTGACGATTTAACAGTTCCGACAACTTGCATTGTCGAATTACTTCGTTCAGCCTTTTTTCTTTTTCGTCTTTATCCTTTACCTCTGCCAACATCTCCGCCAAATCTTCGTAAACCGTCTTTTTTAAAAACAACGTCTGAGGATTTTGCGGCAAAACGCCCACCTTTGCGGAACATCTCACGTTTCCCCTGTACGGTTTGTTTAAACCCGATAAAAGAGTCAAAGCCGTGGTTTTTCCCGTTCCGTTTCCGCCCAAAAGACAAAACAATTCGCCCTCGTACAGTTTAAAGTTAAGCCCTTTAACGACGTCGGGAAGATTTTTTTCGTACTTAAAAAACAAGTCTTCGGCGGTCAGAACTTCTTTTTGTCCTACGAAGTATTCTTTTTTTATCGGCAAAGCGCACTCAACGCCTTTGACGTACTCCGTTAAAAACTTGCTACCCTCTCCTATAGTCACAGGGCATGCCATATCCGTATTACATTCCGCCCACACGCGCATCGCAACCGGCATTGCGCCGAAAATTGCGCTGTCGGCTTTTTTTAATCGTTCTCCGACCTCTTTGACGCCACCCGTGTACGTTATTCTGCCTTTTTCCATAACTGCAACTTTATTGGCGACGGGCAGGACTTCTTCCAACCTGTGTTCGGTCAGTATAACGGTTATTCCCAATTCTCTGTTTACTCTCGTCAGAATAGCCAGAAAATCCGACGCGGAAATCGGATCGAGTTGACTCGTAGGTTCATCCAAAATAAGAACGTGCGGATTTAACGCCAGAACGGACGCAAGATTTAAAATCTGTTTCTGACCTCCCGACAGTTCCGACACGTTCTTGTAAAACCAGTTCTGAATACCGAAAAAAGAAGCCATTTCAGCAACTTTTTTTCGTATGGTCGGCGTATCGTAACCCAGACTTTCCAGACCGAAAGCCAGTTCGTGCCAGACTTTGTCCGTGACTATCTGGTTTTCGGGAGACTGCAGGATAAAACCGATATTCTGCGATTGACTGCGCAAATCCATGTTATCGAGTTTTTGACCTTCAAAAAGTACTTCCCCCGTCCTCGCGCCATGCGGAGTGAGACAACTTTTTAAGTGTCTCAGCAAGGTGGTTTTGCCGCAACCCGACTGCCCGATAAGCACGAAAAAGTCACCCTTTTCTACCGTCAGAAATACGTTATCGAGGGCTTTTTGTTCTTGGTCGGGATATGAAAAATTTAAATTTTTGATTGCAAAAGTTTCCACCTTTTCTCCCCCATAACGTTAACGATCAGAGGCGTTAACAACGTTGCGGCGTAAACTACAAGAAAACAAACGTAAAAAACGTTCGAAGGCGGCGTAAAGTAAATACTCGGAAAATAAACCGCTTCAAACGCCCCGCATATAGCGCCGCTCGCAACGAATACGCCTGCAAACAATATCCATGCAAGCATAAGTTTGTCCCTGTCGAAAAAACGGTAAACGGAAAACGCCGTACGCCCCTTTAACCCGTAACCCCGACTCTTCATACTGTCCGCGGTTTCTATCGCGTTTTGCAACGCCCACGTCACCATTATCGACAAAATGGAAACGGCGATTTTTAGTCGCCTGAAAAGATTGCCGCTCGATACGTCTCTGCCGATACAACGCTGAGCTACGGTAATCTCGCCCAATTGTTTTTTAAACCTGGGAACAAATCTCAGAGACATACTGATAACGAGCGACAACGACGGAATAATGCGCCCGAAAACGTAAATAAACTTGTCGGAAGTAAATTCGGCGTTAAAGGCGCAAAACCACATAATTACCGTAACGAACATCGTCCCCGCAGATACGCCGTAAACTATGCTTTCCAACGTCAACGGGTTTCCGCCCGGCAGATAGCACAACCGAGTGACGCCGCCGTGGCTGAAAGCGGGATTGATGATAACAGTCAGTAAAAACACAGGCAAAGCGAATTTAACCAGAGTTGAAACGGCTTTTTTCCCACACACCTGCACGGCGTAAAGCACCGAAGCTATAAGCGAAACCAACTGGCAAAAAGGATGATTGAAAATCATCCCGAAAAGTATTGCAAAAGTATAGAAACTGAAACCGACTAACGGATGAAAGTCGCCGAAAGTGTCGTGTCGCATTTTTAACCTTTCCAATTACAGCCGACGTCTCTGCCGAGGTCGCATGTATACCGCCATTCCACAACGTCGTCTTGCGCAAGTTGATAGCGCGAGCAACCGTAGTTGGGGAACCAGCCGTTAACGCCGTAAACCCAACCGGACAGATTGCCGCAATCAAATTCGTAAAGATTGTTTATTCCCTCTATATACGCGCTGTTGTAAACTGGCGTATTCGAGTATTCCAGATGAATATCGTTGTCCCGACACACGCGCTTTAAAAGGTCGAAAACGCTCTCGCCCTTATAAAAAGTTACCGTGCGCCGCTCGTAAATTATTCCGTCCGAAGGCAAAACTCCGAGTTTGGAAGAATCGAGTTTGTCAAGGTTGTTGAATATCGACTTACACTCTATCAAGAACGTACACGTGTAAGCGACGCTCATATCGATATTGCCTTCTCCCGGCTCAACGGGCAACGGCTTGCCTTCGGGTACGTAATCGGTCATATACTGATCCCTCACCGTCGAACCGTCGGAAAGTTCACGGTCACCCGACTCCTCGTTTCCTCCGTTATCGCCGGGAAAAATACTAACCTCTCCGACAGCGTTTAAGACCGTAAAATTTAAAACGGACTTTTCACTGCCCGTCAGGCTGACGGAAGTAGTCTGCCCGTCGAAAAAAACGGCAACGTACGACTGCCCTGATATTTTTTCCGTCAGATATATCGACAACAAAGGCTTGAAGTCAAGCGCTTTTTCGTTAAAAAATCTCACCGAAAGTTTTCCGTCGGAAAAAGTCGAGATATTCAGTCCCAGATCAACGTCGACAGGCTTGACTATATCCTTACCGAACACCACCCAGACGTACTTGTAGCCGTTGTCGCTGCCGCTGAAAGTACATATCGCGTTTTTCTCTTTTATCTCGCTGAAAACCTCGGACTTTACCGTACTTTTTTCCGATAAATCGTAGTCGTCGGCAAGGGTTACGGGAGTACTGAACCAACTGCATCCCGACAAAGCCACGACGCATACGAGTATTATTGCTAACGTACTGACAATTCTTTTCATTTCCTTTCCCTTTAACGACCTTTTTAATCAAATTCAACCACTACGTCGACATCCGAAACGTCCGTCGAATAATTCAGTTCGATTTTTATAAGTTTATCCCGAGTATAATCGACGGCTACGGTCATGTCTTTCGCCGACTCCGCTTCCCCGCCCGTAAACCCTTTGACGTCGCTGACTTTCGCCTTCATTCCCGTGTCGTCCGTTTTTATTTCTGACAGATATTTTTTACTGAAATTAAAAACCAATCCGCAAGGTATTTCCGTCAGGTTTCCGGTATTGAAAACGATTTCACCGTTCCGTACCGTTGCGGTACCGTTGACCGTCGTTTTAAATCCTTTTGATAAATCGTTTAAATCTATTTTATTAAGCCGCTCTACCGAATACTCAACCGTATAACCGTTTTCAAAACGTTCGTAAACGTAAACGCCGTTAAGCGTTACCCCGTCTGCGGCAGCCGCACAGCAATACGACCGAAAGAAGCAACGGAATAAGTAAAGATTTCAATCTCTTCATGCTCCGCCTCCCTACCGCCTTTTAGTAACGAACACGGCGGCGGCGACTGTTGAAAAAGTCGTGACTAAACCGCCGAGTATTGCGACAACTGAAGTCTGCTCGTCGTTCGTTTCATCAACCCAGGCGTTGTATTTTTCAACTTCTTCGAGCAAAGCGTGATATTCCTCGGCGTAAAGTTCCTTTTCTGCGTCAGACATGGCGTTATAAGCGGTCAATGCGGCAATCAAAGCGTTATATTTTTGCCTTTTGTCCACGTTATCCGGAATAAAAAACGTATATTTTTCCGTCTTTTCAAAACAGAAAAGGTACCCTTCTTCGTTGTAAACGTACAATCTGCCTTCGTCGTCGATGGCTATCTGTTCGTAAGCGCATGCGCCGACCGAACCGCTGTCTTCGTCCAAAGAAACCACTTCGCCCATTGACGGAACAGCCAACAGGCTCAAATCGGCTTTTTTTGTCGCAGGCGAGTCAGCCAACACGAAAAGGTAACCCGGAGAAACGTAACTCTGTACGTAAACGTACGCCGTCTCACTCGCCTCGTCAAACTGAAGAATCGGATTGCTCTGAATCTTAAAGATCCCCGTTTCGGTCGCATAAATTTCTTTCATAAAATTTGCGCTGTCGGGATTGACGTCGACTACGCAGATATCTCCGCCCTGACCGCAACTTTCACCCTGACCGGCAATATAAAGTCTTCCGTTGCAAATTACCGGAGCGCAAACCGTACCAGTGTTGCGGCTCAACAAAGCAGTTTCCTTTTTAGTGGCAAAACTGCCGTCCTTTTCTACCTGCACGCCGAACAGATATTTACAATAACGGTTACTCCAATACAAATAACCGGTCTGAGAGTCGTACGCAACCTGCCCCGTGGCGTTATATGCGCTTATAGACTTATCCGTCGTCGGATCGCTCGCATATTCGCTCGCCTTACCTGCGTCGAAAGAATGCTTTACCTCGCCCGTTTTAAAGTCTACCGCCAGAAGCAAAACATGCCCGTAGGTCGGACTTTCGCCCGCCGTGTCGGTACACGTTACGTAAAACAGGTCGCCGATAAACGCTCCCGAAGACCATGAATAATTCTTTTTATAAACCGTGGTTTTTTCGTCAACGGTTTCCGTTACCGTGCCAAAAGTAACCGTGTTGACGGCAGTAAGCCGGGTTTCTCCTTCTTTTGTCACACCGTTGATTTTAAGCGAATAACCGTTGCAAATCAGGTATCCGTCTTTATATTGGGCGGGATGATAATTACCGAAGGCGTTTTTTGCCAGACCGAGGTCCGAACACGTATACTCCGCAATTTCCGTAAAGGTTGCGATATTCACCACCTCTATCTTATCCATACCCACGACGAACAGCCACCCGTCCTCGCCGTCTACCGCCAGATAGTCGTAATAAATGCTCGTGACGGTATTGCCGGAACCGACGTTTGCGAGTGAGCCTTTTTTTAGTCCCGTCCCGATATCTATTTTTTCAAGCACGGCGACGCTTTCACCCGTTTCCGCATCCTTTTCCGCACCGGTTATATAAATTTCATTTCCGATAATGACGGTCTGACCGGCATAAAATCCCCCTGCGTACGTAGCAGAGTTAACCCGACAGTTCCATTTTTCTTGAGTATTGAAAAAAGAAACGGGCGCTTTCTCCCCCAATGCGAATACGGCGTTGTTATCGTCGTTGTAGTTCATCGCACCCGACCAGACGACTTCGCCCACGTTCGCAGCAAAAACGACCGTTGACGGAAAAACGACCGTTGACAATGTGCAAAAGACTATCGCAAGAATAATCAGAAACCTCTTTTTCATAGTCAATTTTACCTTATCCGCCCTCTTTACGACAATTTTCACAACAAAAAAACCTCTCGCACAGCAAGAGGTAACGACCGCTTAATTTCCGCGCTATACGCGCCGCCCTCCGAACGAAAATTCGCCCGGGAAAACATTCAGACAAATCGGCTGTAACCGTCTCACCAACGTTCTTAACCTTAACTCGACGCGGCAGGTCTCCTGACTTGTGATTTGCGACGGCAATAAACCGCGCGCAAACGGGGTACTTCTCGGCTTTCGCCAATGTTTTAATCCCTTTGACACTTACAGTAATGGTGGTTGTTTCGGCTTTTCACCGAATTCCCTTTTAAACAACGATGCACCGTATCGTAATTATCCGTTTTATATAGTTCTCTTTCGAAAAATGCACTACGCATCCTTCGACGGCTTAGTTTTACCATGTATGCCTCGTTTTGTCAAGTAAAACGAATATTTTTTACTGAAATGGCTTTATTTTATTTACAAAATACTTTATAATATAAAAAAAGAAAAAGACTGTTTTGACAAACCGAAAAAAACAAAGCGCGTCGTCGTCGCGTTTCAATTACAAAAATAAAAATGCGGCGCGGCAATGCAAAATCGGATAATCGAGGTAAATCATGAATATTTTTAAGAAGTTTTATTGCAGAGCTTACCAGACCGTTTTCAGAATTCTGCTACCCTTCCTGCCATACCGCGAACCTAAAATACTCGGCGGAATGGGCGACGTTGCGGATTTACTTAAAAAAGAAGGCAAAAAGAAAGCGGTTATCGTCACCGACGGCGGTATTTTTAAACTCGGATTGACAGACGGACTTACCGACGCCCTGAGTAAAGTCGGGATAGACTTTATTCTTTACACGGAAGTCACGCCAAATCCGACGATAGCGCAGGTAGAACGAGTCAGAAAAATTTTCGTCGACAACGGAGCCGACTCCATCATTGCTTTCGGCGGCGGTTCTTCCATCGACTGCGCAAAAATCGCGGCGGCTCGCGTGGTCAAACCCAAGCAATCGGTCGGAAAAATGAAAGGCATTTTACGTATCGGAAAGAAACTTCCTCTCTTTATCGCAATCCCCACAACGGCAGGCACGGGTAGCGAAGTAACGCTTGCCGCAGTAATAACCGACGACAAAACTCACTACAAATATCCGATAAACGACTTTTGCCTTATCCCGCAATACGCCGTGCTGGACCCTGCCGTCACTCTCGGTTTGCCCCCTCAAATTACCGCCACTACGGGCATGGACGCACTTACGCATGCTGTAGAAGCGTATATCGGTCGTTCCACTACCCGATATACCAGAAAGAAAGCAATCGAAGCGACGAAACTCATCAACGAAAATCTGCTCGTCGCCTACAACGACGGCAAAAACGTCGTCGCGCGCAAAAATATGTTGCACGCCGCTTACTGCGCGGGAATAGCCTTTACGCAGTCCTACGTCGGTTACGTCCATGCCGTCGCTCACGCTCTCGGTGGAAAGTACAACACCGCACACGGGTTGGCTAATGCGGTTATTCTCCCCTACTTTTTGGAGGAATACGGCAAGAGCGCAACAAAAAAACTTGCCAAACTTGCAAAAGCAACCGACGTTGCCGCCGAAACCGACGATAACGCAACGGCGGCGGCAAAGTTTATAGCCCGCATCAAGGAGTTGAATTCTTTGATGAATATCCCCGAACACGTCGAGGGAATAAAAGAAGAGGATATTCCGCAAATGGCGGAAAACGCTGACAAAGAAGCCAATCCCCTTTACCCCGTCCCCCGTCTTATGGACGCCGAACAACTTTCACGGATGTTCAAAAAAGTCGGCGGTTTACACTAAAAAACAATGATAAAAAATCCGACCGAAGAGTTCTTCGGTCGGATTTATTATGCAGTAAAAATATCGTATAGCTCTTTTATTTGATTTCTTCAAAATCGGACGCAGGGTGTTTGCAAAGCGGACAAATAAAGTCTTCCGGCAAATCTCCTTCGTGAACGTAACCGCAAATCTTGCACACCCAGCCTTTCTTACCGGTGTCCGGCTTTGGCTTTACGTTTTCATGATAGTAAGCGTAAGTTAAAGACGGTTTATCGCTTATCACGCGTGCCTCCGTTACGGTACACACGAACATTCCGTGCGTGTCCAGATCAATATAATCTTCTACCGCCAAAGATAAAATACCGTTGACGTATCTGGGCAAAATGACAAGACCGTTATCTGAACGCAAAAGCTCGTCGTCGACAAATTTATCGGTGTTTCTGCCGCTTACGAAACCAAACTTTTCAAAGACGCTGAACGGCGTTTCGGTTGTAAGGCAGTTTACGTTCATTTTTCCGCTTTGCTTAATGACGTGGTGAGAATAATTTTCCTTATTGATGGTCACGGCAACCCTATTGGGCGTACTGGTAACCTGACAAATGGAATTGACGATAAGACCGTTATCCTTTTTACCGTCGTTGCAGGTGACGACGTACAAGCCGTAACCTATGTTGTTGAGCGCAGAATAATCCTTTTTATTCGCTTTGTCGGGAGTAAGCGCAATGTAGTCTTTACAAAGTTCGTTGGCTAAATCTTCTATCTGTTGTTCGCTTGCCTCGTTGAGAGCGGATTTAATGGTCACAGTCGTGTCAGTAAAAGAAATATTCTTGCTTTTTGCAAACATCTCTCTCATGACTTTCGCCGCGAGAGGCGCCCATGAACCGTTTTCTATCAATGCCACGGTGCGATTCTGATAATTTCTCTCGGTGAGGTGGGTTATAAACTCACGCATAAACGGGAAAATTTCTGCGTTATAAGTCGTCGTCGCCAATACCAATCTGCCGTAACGGAAAGCGTCTTCGACGTTCTCCGCCATATCCGAACGGGCGAGGTCTGTCACTACGACCTTCGGGCAACCTTTGTCTTTAAGTTTTTCCGCAAGAAGGTTGACGGCTTTTTTCGTATTGCCGTAAACCGAAGTGTAAGCGATCATTATTCCTTCGCTCTCAACCGAATAACTTGACCATATATTGTAAAGGTTGACGTAATACGCAAGATTTTCTTTTAAGACGGGACCATGCAAGGGGCATATCGTCGCAATATCAAGCGTCGCAGCCTTTTTAAGCAAAGCCTGAACCTGTGCGCCGTACTTGCCGACGATGCCGATATAATAACGCCTTGCTTCGCAAGCCCAATCTTCTTCTACGTCAAGCGCACCGAACTTGCCGAACCCGTCGGCAGAGAACAAAATCTTGTCATAAGAGTCGTAAGTAACGATAACTTCGGGCCAGTGTACCATAGGCGCGCCGACGAAGGTCAGAACGTGCTTGCCCAAAGTTAAAGTATCGTTTTCTTTGACTACTATTCTTCTGTCGGCAAAATCTTCGCCGAAAAAGTTTTTCATCATGTCGAAAGCCTTTTGAGACGACACTATCGTAGCGTCGGGGAAAACCTTTGCAAAATTAACGACGTTAGCCGAATGGTCGGGTTCCATGTGTTGAACGATAAGATAATCGGGTTTTCTGCCGTTTAACGCATTCTGAACGTTATCGAGCCACTGGTGAGTAAAGCGCGCGTCCACCGTATCCATTACGGCTATTTTTTTATCGCAAATAAGGTACGAATTGTAAGACATACCGTTTGGCACGACGTACTGTCCTTCAAAAAGATCAACTTCGTGGTCGTTAACGCCCACGTAGAGTATATCGTTAGTTATTTTCATAATAACCTCCTGTCTAAGTCATTTTTTTTATTGTAACAGAAAAAACCGATTATTACAATATTTTTCATAAAAAATTTTCTTCTTTATTAGCGAAAAGCAGGAAGCGAAAACAATGATTTTCGCTTCCTGCTTAAACAAACGGGCAAAAGGTATGGTTTTCGCCCGTTTTTTCAATTTTCAAAAGAATTCTTTTTCGCACTCAGGCGACCTTTTTTACATCACTTCCGTCCGTTCCGATTTCATACAGATGAGAATCCCCAAGTGTTCCACCAAGATAGTAGTTTATATAATAAACTTTATTACCAACGACACAGATTTCCGAAACGTACATACCGTTCGTAAGTTTTTGCTGTTCGCCTTCCTTGCCGTTGACGGATATCCTGTACAGGTTGTAGTCGCCTGCAGTATCAGCGCTGTTGGCATAGTAAACGTACCCGTCAGCAACGACTATTTCCACGGGATCCGTTGCCGACGTAACCATTACGGCATAACCCGTCCCGTCCACGTTCATTTTAGACAGACGATGATACTTCCATGCCAGACCGTAATTTTCTCTAAAATAAATGACTCCGTCGGAGATAGTAAAAACGTCGCATGCGTAATCGGAATTTACGCAGACTTTTTCCTGAGCCGTCGTAACGGTTGCCACGTTTTCTATTTTCATAATCGTCTGAACGGCTGTAGGTTTAGCACAAAAATATAAAGTTCCGTTATACAATACCAGATTATCGGCGGCATATTCAAAAATTTCAATGTCGTTCTGCCCGTCCATATCGGCTTTGTGAATCGACTTCGCTGCACCAAGGGCGTCGCAATAAACGTAGTATATGTATTTACCGTCAGATACGATTTGTTTTACGTCGTAAGAATTTACCATTTCGGGAGCAGTCATGGTTTTTATGTTCATCCTGTAAGTATCGTTATTTAAGCCGTAAGTAACCATATTCATATAAATATAATCGCCTATGATGGAAAAGTTATCAACTTTTTCGGTGGTCAGTCTGAAATTATTTTTTGAGACGGGATCGTAAGAGTGAAGTGTTTTCCCGTCATAAATATCAAGGTAGTAAATAACACCGTCTTTGGCATTAACCTGACTTCCAAAAGAAGTGGGAGTGGGATCTTCTGGCTTGGTAAAACCTTCCAGAATATTTGTAGCTGTGTTTTTACTTACACTGTAATTCATCAATTTGTAGCCGTTTACGTCGTAATATATCAGGTTGCTGCCGTTTGACGTAAGCGAACAAACGCCCATCTCTCCACCGTCAATCACTTTTGTGCCGGGCAAATTGTTGTCCGTCAAAGGGTTTATGCTGACTTTAAATATACCTTTACCGATAATGGCGGTATTTAAATCCACACCGACCTTATTGACACAGTCCTCTACCACGCCGCCCAAAGCCTCATCCAACCGCTTTTTCGGCATATCGTGCTGATACTGACCCAC
>SFEB01000053.1 GCA_004558105.1 Clostridiales bacterium | reverse complement strand
TCCGTAAGTATCCGTACGGGTGGCGGCGTTGACCGCTGCCAGAGATTTGACCGCGTTTGCCGACAGGTTACTGCCCAGCAGTTTTACGCTCGATACCGCGCCCATTCCGTAAACGTCTTCGGAAGAAGAAAAAGCGTTTGTGTTCCCGTTACCGGTGTTTTCGCACGCAGACAACGCCATAGACGTTATTAAGACAATAGTTAGAAATAAACTGACCAATAAAAATTTCTTTTTCACCTTTTTTACCTCCGTGGTGTGTATTTGTGGGATTTTTTGCCCCTTTCACTATATACAACAACTCAGGAGTCGGATTTGTTGGTAAAAAATAAAAATTTTTTTTAATTATTTTTCCGAACGAAAATAAATCCGAATCGTCCACCTGTAACGAGTAACGATTCGGATTGTATTCTGGCGCGCCATAAGGAGCTCGAATCCCTAACCTTTGGTTCCGTAGACCAACGCTCTATCCAATTGAGCTAATGGCGCATATTCATTTTTTGCTAAAATAGTATAGGTCAAAAAAAGAAATTTGTCAAACAAATTTGAATACTTTTTTGTAAATGTTTAGTCTGAATTTTTTCGGGCAATTTTTCCGGCGTTGTTTTTTCGGCAGGAAAATGAAGCACGGCGTTTTTCGTCTCTAAGAAACTATCGTATTTTTGCCGTCAGCGGTTTTTAGCGGAAACAATTTTTTTACGACGAAAGGCAATAAAAAACTTTTTGCGTAAAAAGGGCGATATTTGTCACCGTCAAAAAGAGCGGAAAACGCTTATCGTGGCAAAAAGGCGCAAATGAGGGCGTTAAAACGGCATAGTTAAAAAAATAAATACGTAAAAATAGGCGAAAATACTTTATTTTTGCGTTTTTTTATGCTATAATGTATTGCGATAAGAAATCGTGTTTTTTGTAGACGAACAGGTTGAGGAAAAACGGAAAACGGGAGGAAACTATGGAGGAAAAACAAGTCCATTACGGTGAAGAAAACATACAGGTATTGGAGGGTTTGGATCCTGTCCGCAAACGCCCCGGTATGTATATAGGCAGTACGGACGAGCGCGGTTTGCACCACCTTGCGGTGGAAATACTCGACAACTCTATCGACGAGGCTTTACAAGGATATTGCACCGACATCGATATAATTATCAATGCCGACGGCAGTCTTACAATCAGCGATAACGGGCGCGGAATACCTTGCGGTATTCACAAAACCGAGGGTATCAGCGCGGTAGAAGTCTGTCTGACAAAACTTCATGCCGGCGGAAAATTCGGCGGCGGCGGTTACACCATCAGCGGCGGCTTGCACGGCGTCGGTTTGTCCTGCGTCAACGCACTGTCCGAATGGCTTACCGTGGACGTTTATCAGGACGGAAAGCACCATTATCAGAAGTACAACCGCGGCGTTCCCGAGGCGCGTCTCGCGGTGGTCGGCGACGCGGATAAAACCGGTACGAAAGTTACTTTTTATCCCGACAAGGAAATTTTCGATACCGTAGAATGGGATTACGACCGCATAAAAATCCGTACGAGAGAGGTTGCTTACCTCAACAAGGGTTTGCGTCTTAACCTCATCGACAAGCGCGAAGGCAAAGAGCGCACCGAACGTTTTTGCTACGAGGGAGGCGTTGCCGAGTTTGTAGAACACCTTAACCGCGGCAAGGAAACCTTGTTCAGTAAAATTATTTACATAGACAAATCGGTCAAAGAGGGCGAAGTGGAGATTGCGTTGCAGTTTAACGACGGCTACAATGAAATCATTTATGCTTACGCCAACAATATCAATACCGAGGAGGGCGGCGCTCATCTCGACGGTTTTAAAAACGCCCTTACCAAGGTTGTCAACGATTATGCCAAAAAAGCGAATTTGTTGAAAGGCGAAGAAAAGTTGTCGGGCGACGACGTAAGAGAAGGCCTGACGGCGGTCATCTCGGTCAAGCTGGAAGATCCGCAGTTTGAGGGACAGACCAAGACCAAACTCGGAAACAGCACGATGCGTACTGCGGTTACGAGGGTTCTGACCGAAGAACTCGCCACCTATTTTGAAGAAAATCCCAAAGAGGCGCGCGACCTCGTACTTAAATGCATTTCCGCACAGCGTGCTAGAGAGGCGGCGCGTAACGCGAGAGAACTCACTCGGCGTAAGGGCGTGCTGGAAAGCAACGCGCTTCCCGGAAAACTAAGCGACTGTACCGAGAGAGACCCGAAATATTCGGAAATTTTCCTCGTCGAGGGCGACTCGGCAGGCGGTACGGCAAAGTCGGGCAGAGACAGGCGGTTTCAGGCGATTCTGCCTTTGCGCGGCAAAATTCTCAACGTAGAAAAAACCCGTCTCGGCAAGGTGCTTGAAAACGAAGAAATCAAAGCCATGATAACGGCTTTCGGTTGCGGTATCCATGACGACTTCAACGAAGAAAAACTTCGTTACGAACGCATTATCTGTATGACCGATGCCGACGTCGACGGCAGTCATATACGTATACTTTTGCTTACCTTCTTCTTCCGTTTTATGCGTCCGTTAATCGAAACGGGGCACGTTTATATCGCCCAACCGCCTTTGTATAAAATAACCAAGGGCAAACAGGAGTTTTATGCTTACACGGACGACGAGCTGGCGGCAAAACAGGCGGAAATCGGCAGAGGCGGAGTGGTTCAACGCTATAAAGGTCTCGGCGAAATGAACAGCGAACAACTCTGGATTACCACGATGAATCCCGAAACCAGAAAGATGCTCAAAGTCACTATGGACGACGCATACGAGGCGGACGCAATATTTACAACTCTGATGGGTGACGACCCGGAACTCCGCCGTCAGTTTATCGTCGACAACGCGACGCTCGTTGAAGAATTGGATATTTAATAGAGGTATAACATGTCTAAAAAAGTAGAATCTCACGATAACGTAGAGTACAAGAGAGCACTGGACAACGCCGTTGACTCCAAAGTCAAGATAGTCGACGAGGTGAAAAAATCTTTTATTGCCTACGCAATGGCGGTTAACGTCAGCCGTGCCATTCCCGACGTCAGAGACGGGTTGAAACCCGTTCACCGTCGTATATTGTACGCCATGAACGACATGGGTAACACCTACGACAAGCCCACCAAAAAATGCGCGCGTATCGTCGGCGAAGTATTGGGTAAATATCACCCTCACGGCGACTCTGCCGTATACGACGCACTGGTGCGTCTCGCTCAGGACTTTACCATCCGTTGCCCGTTAATCGACGGTCAGGGTAACTTCGGCAGCGTGGACGGCGACCCTGCCGCGGCTCAACGTTATACCGAGGCGCGTTTAAGCCGTATAGCGGGTGAACTTTTGCGCGATATCGATAAAGAAACGGTCGATTTCGGTCCCAACTTTGACGACACGTTAAAGCAACCGCTCGTTTTGCCTTCACGTTACCCGAATATTCTGGTAAACGGTGCGGACGGTATCGCCGTCGGCATGGCTACCAATATTCCTCCTCACAATCTCGGCGAAGTTATCGACGCAACGCTTGCTCAACTTCATGATCCCGATATCACTTTGGAAGACCTGATGAAGTATCTTCCCGCTCCGGATTTTCCTACCGGAGGCGTATTGATGGGGATGGGTGGCGTTAAACTCGCTTATCGCACGGGCAGAGGCAGTATTATTATCCGCGCGAAGACCGAGATAGAAGAGTACAACGACGGCACCCGTAGTCGTATTATTGTTACGGAGTTGCCTTATCAGGTAAACAAAGCCAACCTGGTAAAAAATATCGTTTCTCAGATTCATGAAAAGAAACTGGAAGGCATTTCGGACGTAAAAGAAGAGAGCGACAGACACGGTATGCGTATAGTTATCGAAATCAAAAAAGACGCTTCCGCACAGGTCGTACTTAACGCGCTCTTTAAGCAAACGCAACTTCAGATCAGTTACGGCATCATTATGTTGGCTCTGTCGCACGGCGAACCGAAAATCATGGGGCTGAAAGAAGTTCTCGGTAACTATATCGAACATCAGAAAGAAGTTATCGTTCGCCGCACGCAGTTCGATCTCGAAAAAGCGAGAGAACGTCATCATATCGTGAGTGGTCTGGTAATTGCTCTCGACAATATCGACAGAGTGGTGGAAATCATCAAAAAATCCGCCGACCGAAACGTTGCGATGGAACAGTTGATGGCAAACTTCTTCCTGTCCGAGAGACAAGCCGCCGCCATTCTCGACATGCGCCTTGCCCGTCTGACGAGTCTGGAAGTCGAGAGTTTACACGAAGAGATGAAGAGTCTTGAAAGGTTGATAGAAGACCTGGAAAATATTTTAAATACGCCGTCACGGGTAGTGGATATTATATCGGAAGAAATGACGGAAATCAAAGAAAAATTCAACGAACCGCGTCGTACCGAAATTTCTTACGATTACGACGGCGATATCAATATTGCCGACCTTATAGAAAAAGAAGACGTGGTCATCAGTATGACTCACTTCGGTTATATCAAACGCCTGCCCGTTGCCGAGTACAAGGCGCAACACCGCGGCGGCAGAGGCGTAACGGCACACAAGCCGAAAGAAGAAGATTTTGTGGAAAACATGTTCGTCACCAACACCCATGACGACCTGTTGTTCTTTACCAACAAGGGCAAGGTTTATTGCGCCAAAGCGTACGAGATTCCCGAAGCTCAAAAGACCGCAAGGGGCAGGGCGATAGTCAATCTTTTGCAACTTTCCGAGGGCGAAAA
Source organism: Clostridiales bacterium (assembly GCA_004558105.1). Taxonomy (GTDB): domain Bacteria; phylum Bacillota; class Clostridia; order Christensenellales; family CAG-314; genus SFEB01. The sequence continues at coordinate 2,331 of SFEB01000053.1, read as the reverse complement.
GGTCACCGCAGTTATTCCTCGTCAGGAGGGAGCGGAAGGCTACCTGTTTATGGCTACAAGGAACGCTTTGGTCAAAAAGACCGATTTATCCGAGTTTGACAGTATCCGTAAAGTCGGCAAAATTGCCATCACTTTGACGGAAGGTGACGAGTTGGTGGGCGTTGACCATACCACGGGTAGCAACGAAATCATTATCGCCAGCAGTGCGGGCAAGTGCATCCGTTTTTCGGAAGAAGAAGTCCGTCCCATGGGGCGCGACGCTCAAGGCGTACGCAGTATGAAGATTGACGGCGACGACTTTATAGTCGATATGGCGGTGGTGCGCGACGGGCTGGAAGCAATTACCGTAAGTCAGAACGGTTTCGGAAAGCGCAGCGATATTTCCGATTACCGCTTGCAGGCGAGAGCGGGTAAGGGTATAAAGGCGGGCGTGTTCAACGCCAAGACGGGGCGTCTCGTTAATTTGAAGTTAGTCAATCCCGACGACGACGTTATGATTATTTCCGACACGGGCGTAGTAATCAGGGTTGCCGCAAAGGACATCAGCAAGATAGGCAGAGACACCTTGGGCGTCCGTATCATGAAGTTCAAGAACGCAGACGAAAAGGTGGTTTGCGTAACCAATACCCCGGCGGAAGCAGACGATATAGAAGAATAACGACGGAGGCGTGAGTTTTTCACGCCTCGTATCGGTTAATTTTAGGAGAAAAAATCATGCAACACGACAAATACGTTTCACCGTTGTCCACGAGATACGCAAGCGACCGGATGCAATATATTTTTTCAGACGACTTCAAGTTTACCACGTGGCGCAAACTCTGGGTAGCTCTGGCGCGTGCGGAAAAAAAGCTCGGTTTGAACATTACCGACGAGCAGATAGCGCAAATGGAGGCACATGTGAGCGATATAAACTACTCCGTGGCAGAGGCCAGAGAGAAGGAAACGCGCCACGACGTAATGAGTCACGTTTATGCTTACGGTCAACTTTGTCCCAAAGCGGCGGGGATAATTCACCTTGGCGCAACCAGTTGTTACGTCGGCGATAACGAAAATATTATAGCCATACGCGAGGCAAGCAAAATAGTTATTGCAAAAGCGGCGAAAGTAGTTAAAAATCTTTGCGAATTTGCCGAAAAATACAAAGATATGCCTTGTCTGGCGTATACGCACTTGCAACCTGCGCAACTGACAACGGTCGGTAAACGTGCAACCTTGTGGGCAAACGAGCTCTGCATGGATATCGAAGAAATGGAACACCGGTTGGCAGGGTTGAAACTTCTCGGTTGCAAAGGCACTACGGGTACGCAGGCGAGTTTCGTCGAGTTGTTCGACGGCGACGAAGATAAGGTAAAAGAACTTGACCGATTGATAGCCGAACAAATGGGTTTTGACGGTACCGTTATCGTTTCGGGGCAGACCTATTCACGCAAAACGGACGCTTATTTCTTGTCCGTCCTGTCCGGTTTTGCTCAATCGGCGTATAAATTTGCTAACGACATGCGTATTCTGCAATCTTTTGAAGAGTTGGAAGAACCCTTTGAAACCAACCAGATAGGCAGCAGTGCTATGCCCTACAAGCGCAATCCCATGCGTTGCGAACGTATCTGCGCTCTTGCGCGGTACGTTATAGTCGACGGTTTAAATCCCGCTTTTACTGCGGGTACTCAGTGGTTTGAACGAACCCTCGACGACAGCGCTAACAAACGTATCAGTATAGCGGAAGCGTTTCTGGCAGTAGACGCAATACTCAACATCTATATCAACGTGACGGGAGGGATAGTGGTCAATCCGAAAGTCATCGAGCGGCGAGTCAACGAAAAACTGCCTTTTATGGCGACGGAAAACATCCTGATGGAATGCGTCAAAAAGGGCGGCGACAGACAGGAGTTGCACGAACGGTTGCGCGTTCACAGTATAGCGGCGGCGACGGCGGTAAAACAGGAGGGCAAACCTAACGATCTGGTCACCCGTGTGGCAAACGATCGGGCTTTCGGTCTGACGGAAAAGGAAATTGCAGACAGTTTGTCGCCCGATAAGTTTATAGGCAGATGCGTATCACAGACTCGTGAATTTATCGATTACGCGTTGCCTCTTGCGGAAAAATACGCCGGAGGTTGCGAGACGTCGGAATTAAAGGTCTGAGTAAATTAAAAAGCACCCGTGTGGGTGCTTTTTGTGTAGTAAAACTTTATTTCGGTAAATAAAAGTCCGTCTGACGTAGACGGACTTTTCGTTGTATAAAGAAAACCACGCGATAGTCGCGTGGTTCAGTAAAGGTTAACCGATGAAAAGGAATCTCCTTTGTGGTATAATAAATCTGACCTGCCAGTC
>SFEB01000006.1 GCA_004558105.1 Clostridiales bacterium | reverse complement strand
CCGTACAAGGACTCGTAAAAATTAGAAAAATCTACGGGTAAACCGTTAAAAGTTTTTTCATACAAATCGGCAAAAAACTCTAACGGTCCTTGCTGAGGTTGAAAAAATGCCAGTAAAATCGCGGGAATGACAACAAAAGGCAGTATGAATACAAAGTTTTTAAAGACGTAACTCGTAGTTGATCTCGATTGTAATCGCATAGTCTCCTCCTATCTTACAAACTCCGTAAGTATGGAGTTTGCAACGTAAAAACGCTCCGGTGGTATGTAGATACAATTTTCCCTGACACACAACAATCCTTGTTGCGAAAGTTTTTCAAATTCTTTACCGTAAACGTCAAAAAAGTCCGCACCCGTGTTGCGTTTAAATTCGTCTACGCTAAATCCCGCCGTCTTACGCAATCCCAACATGACATACTCGAAACAAGCGTCCTTCTGTGTTATTTTTTGCCCAGACGACACAGGACGGGTAGCAACTGAAATCTTATTATAATAGTTTTCAAGACGCCTGACGTTGGCGTACCTTACTCCGTTGAAATATCCGTGCGCCGCAAGACCGAGTCCGAGATACTCTCCTCGTTCCCAATAATTAAGATTATGCCTGCATTCGTAGCCGTCGATTGCAAAGTTACTTACTTCATATCGGTGAAAACCGTGATAATCCAGTAGTTCTACCGCAAAGTCGTACATATCCGCGGTTTGATCGGAATCGGGCAAAATAACTTTACCGCCTTTAACTTTTTTATATAAAGGCGTTCCTCGCTCAAGTATCAAACCGTAAACCGACAAATGTGCAGGCGAAAAAACCAAAACGGACTCCAAAGTTTCTCTCACGTCCGCCAAAGTCTGCCCTTCTATGCCGAGCATAAGGTCAAAATTTACATTATCAAAATATTTTTTCGCAATTTTTGCAGCTTTACAAAAGTCTTCGAAATCGTGAGGTCTGCCGAGGTTTTTCAACAATCTGTCGTTTGCCGATTGCAACCCGAGAGAAAGTCTGTTGACGCCTGCCGCTTTCATACTCCCTGCAAAGTACTCGTCAAAACTGTCGGGATTTGCCTCAACCGTGATTTCTACGTCGTCGGCAAACTCAAAAACACTTCGCACATGGTGTAAAATATCGGAAAGTATATCGCCGCCTATTATACTAGGCGTACCTCCTCCGACGAAAACCGAAGTGATTTTTCTCCCTTTAAAACGCGGAGAATACAGGTCCGCTTCTTTCTTTAACGCGCACCCGTATGCCTTAAAATCATTGTTTTTATCGGGGAAACTGCAAAAGTCGCAATAAACGCATTTGGATTTGCAAAACGGAATATGAACGTACAATCCGAGTTTGTCGCTATTCATCGTCGATTTTAAGTATAGACATAAACGCTTCGGACGGAATAGCCACGCTGCCGACCTGACGCATGCGCTTTTTACCCTCTTTTTGTTTTTCGAGCAATTTCTTTTTACGCGTTATATCGCCGCCGTAGCACTTTGCAAGAACGTCTTTACGCATGGCTTTTACGGTTTCACGAGCAATTATCTTACCACCTATCGCAGCCTGAACGGGTATCTCGAACATCTGACGCGGAATGACGTCTTTGAGTTTCTCAGCAAGTTTCCTGCCGCGCGCGTAGGCTCGCTCTTCCGGAACTATAACCGACAATGCGTCGCATGTCTCACCGTTAAGCAACATATCGAGTTTTACTAATTTGCAAGGTTTGTAACCCTTTATCTCGTAATCCAAACTGGCGTAACCGCGGGTTCTGGACTTTAAGGTATCGAAAAAGTCGTAAATAATCTCGTTGAGAGGTATTTCGTAGGTTATTCTCACGCGCTTAGTGTCTACGTAAGTCATGTCGATAAAAATACCGCGCTTGTCCTGACAAAGGTCCATTATTCCGCCGACGTAATCGGGCGGAGAATAAACGTAAGCCGTAACAATAGGCTCTTCCATGTGTTCGATAGACGTAACGGGCGGCAACTTTGACGGGTTGTCTATCTCCAACATCTGTCCGTCGGTAGTATAAACGTGGTAACTGACGCTGGGAGCGGTAGTAACCAGATCGAGGTCGAATTCCCGTTCCAGTCGCTGTTGAATAACGTCCATATGCAAAAGTCCCAAAAAACCGCACCTGAATCCGAAACCGAGCGCCAATGACGTATCGGGTTCGTATTGAAGGGACGCGTCGTTGAGTTTCAGTTTTTCCAACGCCTCTTTTAAGTCGTTGTACTTACTGCCGTCCGCAGGGAAAATCCCGCAAAAGACCATGGACTGAACTTCTTTGTATCCTTTAAGCGGATTTGCCGTAGGATTGTCGGCGTCGGTAACCGTGTCGCCCACGTGTGCGTCCGAAACGGTCTTTATGCTTGCCGCAATATAACCAACGTCGCCTGCCGCAAGTCTTTCCGTAGCGAGCATCGTCGGAGTGAAAATTCCAACCTCCGTAACGTCGTACAGTTTACCGCCCGAACGGAACAGTTTGAGTTTCGTGCCTACTTTTACGTTACCGTCAAAAATACGGACGAAAAGCAAAACGCCCTTATAATTATCGTACACACAGTCGAATATGAGCGCTTTTAACGGAGCGGTCGGATCACCCTGCGGCGCGGGAACGTTTTTAATAACGTCCACCAAAACGTCCTCTATGTTAATGCCTTCCTTAGCAGAAATACGCGGAGCGTCCTGAGCGGGCAACCCCAACTCCTCGATTTCTTCTACCGCCTCTTCTACCCGTGCGGAAGCAAGATCGATTTTATTGATGACCGGCAATATCGCGAGATCGTTGTCCAATGCGAGATAACAGTTTGCCACGGTCTGCGCTTCTACCCCTTGAGTTGCGTCCACGACGAGAATAGCGCCCTCGCATGCGGCAAGACTACGGGAAACTTCGTACGTAAAGTCGACGTGTCCGGGAGTGTCTATGAGATTTAATTGATACGTTTCCCCCTCGTAGGTATAATTTATGTTAACGGGGGCGAGTTTTATCGTTATTCCTCTTTCGCGCTCGAGATCCATAGAATCAAGCAACTGTGCTTCCATATCACGCTTGTTGACTCTGCCCGTCAATTCGATAAGTCGGTCAGCCAACGTGCTTTTACCGTGATCGATATGTGCGATGATGCAAAAATTCCTGATTTTATCCATTCTATTCATGTTTTTATTATAACCGATTTTTCCCGTCAGTGCAATGCCTTTTCAATAAAAAAATAACTATTTTTTTCACCGTATCACAAACCGTTGAAATACGCCGAATACGCCGTTATGATTTATATATTCAAGTTTGAGTCAAATATATTTTGGCTTTTTAGTTGATTTTTGGTGCCTTCTGTATTATAATTATAATCAAAAGTAGTTAACGAACGGTCAGCCTGTCAGGTTGACGCGTTTTGGCGGTTAAAACCGCAAAGGAGTGATACATGAAACGTTTCGTTGCTTTTTTGCTCGGCATTATCGTGGGCTGGGTTTTGCTAATCGGCGGAATTGTCGCAGCAGTCTTCATCATAACACCGTCTAAAATCGGCTTCGTCAACGACGAATGGCAAAACGCTGAAGGCGAACGATTTGACGAAATGTCCTTCGGCGATATCATCGTTAAAGGAGTAAATCTGTCAACTTCACAGAATTTAACCTTTACGGCAATACAAAATACCTACGGTATCGACGTATTGGGGCAATTCGGACTCAAAGGCGAGGAATACGACAGCCTTCGCAATACAAATATTTCACAGGTATTTTCCAATCCCAAAGAAGCACTCAGCGACGTAAAATTGGCAGACCTCTTGAGCGGTTCTCTCGGTGAAAGCTTTAAAGTTCCTCAAGCCGTAATAAGCAAATGGAGAACCAACGCCGTATCCGTCGGAGACCTTATCGGCGGAAATTTCCAGACTTTACTCAACAGCATTACCCTAAGTGACTTAACGAGCATTTCCGAAAGCGCAAGCGGTTTGGAAAAGATACTTTCGGACAAAGATCTCGGCGAACTGTATTCGGCATTCAAAAACAACGGCAGCGTTGTCAACGTTATGTTCGAAGGTAACTCACTCGGTGAATTGATGGGCTTTACTTACGACGAAAACGACAACGTCTGGCTCAACGCCGACGGCACCGCCCTCGACGCAACCACTAACGCCGTTGCAAAAACTTTAATTACGGTTTTACTGAACGGTAATTTTAAAGTCGAAAACGCTATCGGCGAACTCAAAGTAGGCGAACTCATGGGTTATACCCGGTCGGAAGCAGACGGCAAATGGACGGATAAAAACGGCAATGAACTGACCGACGCTATCGGTAAGAAAATTGCCGACGTCTCGACATCAAAACTGCTCGGCGGCGAATTTAAAGTCGATGAAGAACTTTCGGATCTTACTATCGGTGAAATCATGAAATACACCAAGGGTGAAGACGGAATATGGAGAGATTCTTCAAATCAACAAGTATCAAAGTTTATGTCTACTTTCGCTGAAATTAAGGTGTCGGAATTAAGGGGCGGAACGTTCAACGTCAATGATAAAATCGACAATTTGTTTGTAGGCGATTTGCTCGAATATACCTACGACGAGGTCAACCAAGTCTGGCTCGACGGCGGCGGCAATCAGGTCACCGACGTTATATTCAACAACATTTACAACAAAAGAATGTCGGATATGCGTAACGGCCTCAATATCAACGAAATTCTCGACGGCGTTAAAGTAAAAGAAGTTATTACCATAAACGAAACAGCCCCTGAGATAATGAAAATAATTGCCGATAAAAACGTATTGACCCTTTCCGAAGAAATGCATACCATTTACATCGGTCAGTTGCAAGGTTATACACGCCACGAAATGGCGCTGGAAGGCACTTACGATACAATCGTCGCAAACGAAGTCGTTATAAGCGGCACTACGGTATTAAAAAAGGTCAACGACAAATGGTACGTCGCAAAAGCCGATTGCAAAAATTCTTCCCATACTCTCACAACTCACACGTCCAACTGCTACAAAGTCGTATGGTACACGGACGATACGTATTCCACGGAAGTAAACGGTATCAACGAAGTCATCAGTAATAATACGATAGACGATATAGATATCGATGCGATAGTAAATGATATTAAACTTCTGCCCTACACCGAAGTTATCGACGCTGATCCGAATTCAGGCGCGCTCTCTCTCATTGCTAACGACACCAAAATATGCGATCTGCCCGACGCACTGAGCAATGCGGTACAAAGCGCTACGATACAACAACTGATGAACGCAGGTCTGTTGGAAATAACTTCTGCAAATCAAAGCAAACTCGATACCGTCTTCGGTGGAAATTCGTGGAAGAGCCTGACGTTTGAAACGTTTATAAGCGAAATACTAAACAAAGTTTCTACTACCTGATAATTTCAACTAAAAACTAAACAAAAAAGGAGAAAAAATTATGAGTTTAAAAGAAAAAACAGGTTTATCAAAATTATTTGACTTTTTGGCAAAAGTTTTTGCCTTCGCAGTATTGGCTGCAATGATTTTCCAGAATCTGGTCGGTCTGGGCTGGTTCGGAGACGGCGAAGTATTGGTTACCATAGCAAAAGTTGCTCACTACATCCTTATATACGCCGCTATCGGTCTTGCTGCTTTGACGGCGTTGGAATTCAGCACCAATCACGGTTTCTTTTTAACCTTAATCATTTTGGTTATTATCGCCGTTGCTTTGATACCGAGTTTCTTCCCCAGCGTATGGGAACAAATACTCGGCTTTATCGGCAAATAGTCAGTTTTAAATCGGCAAAAATGAGCAATCTTTCGATTGCTCATTTTTATTCATTCCACGAATTCGTTATTACTAAAAACACGGCGGGCGTTTTGCCTGCCGTGTTTAAATTATTATGCTTTTTACCGATTAAAAACCGATTTCTTCTCTGCATTCAACAAACGCTTTTACGCACTTGTCGATATCTTCTTTGCTGTGTGCAGCAGACATCTGAGTACGGATACGAGCCTTGTCTTTGGGTACTACCGGATAGAAGAATCCCGTGACGTAAATACCCTTCTTGAGCATCAGATCAGCAACCTTCTGGCTGACTACCGCGTCGTACAACATAACGGGTATGATAGCGTGGTCTTTACCGATAAGGTTAAAGTTATTCTTTTCCATCTCGGAGCGGAAATACCTGGCGTTTTCCATGACCTTGTCGCGGAGAGAAGTGTCTTTTGTCAACATTTCGAGAACCTTAAGAGTCGTGGCGCAGATTGCGGGAGCGACGGTGTTGGAGAACAAATAAGGACGACTGCGTTGACGGAGTAAATCGATGATTTCTCTGCGACCGCTCGTAAAGCCGCCGCTTGCGCCGCCCAAAGCTTTACCGAAAGTACCGGTGATAATATCAACTCTTCCGACAACACCGCAATATTCCGCCGTGCCTCTGCCGTTGGGACCTACGAAACCGGTTGCATGGCTGTCGTCAACGACTACCATTGCGCCGTATTTTTCCGCGAGATCGCATACGCCTTTAAGGTTGGCGATTATACCGTCCATACTGAATACGCCGTCGGTGACGATGACTTTTTGCTTACAGCCGTCCGCTATTGCCTGTTTGAGTTGTTTTTCAAGATCTTCCATATCGTTGTTGGCGTAACGATAACGGTGAGCCTTGGACAAACGAACGCCGTCGATAATGCTCGCATGGTTGAGAGCGTCGGAAATAATGGCGTCGTCCGCCGTGGTAATGGTTTCAAACAAACCGCCGTTAGCGTCGAAACAACTGCTGTAAAGAATTGTGTCTTCCGTCGACAAGAACTTGCTGAGCGCTTCTTCCAATTCTTTATGAATCGTCTGAGTTCCGCAAATAAAACGGACGCTGCTCATACCGTAACCGTACTTGTCATAGCTGGCTTTTGCCGCCTCGATAAGTTCCTGATTGTTGGCAAGGCCGAGATAGTTGTTGGCGCAGAAGTTGAGAACGCCGTCGGCTTTGGTCGTATCGATTTGTGCGCTTTGAGGAGTGGTGATGATGCGCTCTTCTTTCCACAAACCGGCGTTTTTGATTTCGTCTAAAATACCCTGATAATATTTTTTGTCAAGCATTGGATATATCCTCCGTTATTATTTTAATTTTTAGCCCAGTCAAGAATAATCTTGCCGCTCTTGCCGCTCTTCATATCGGCAAAGCCTTTTTCAAAGTCGTGATAATCGTATTCGCCCGTGATGATTTTTGAAATATCAAGACCGCTCTTTAACATAGCTGTCATCTTGTGCCATGTTTCAAATACTTCTCTGCCGTAAATACCTTGCAAAGTTATCATATTGAATATCATGTTGTTCCAGTTGATCTTCGTGTCGGAACTCTGTAAACCGAGCATTGCGATTTTACCGCCCATAATCATGTTATCCAACATCTCGTTGAACGCTATGCCGCTTCCGCTCATTTCCAGACCTACGTCAAAGCCTTCGGTCATACCGATTTCCTTCTGAACGTCCTTGATGCGTTTGTTAAGCGTGTTTACCGTAATAACGGAGGGGCAAACCTTTTTTGCAAGTTCCAGTCTGGCGTCGGAAATATCCGTCAGAACAATGTTTTTAGCACCAACGTGACGGCAGATAGCGGCAGCCATGATACCGATGGGACCTGCGCCCGTAATAAGGACGTCTTCGCCTATCATCGGGAACTTTAACGCAGTATGGGTTGCGTTGCCGTACGGATCGAATATAGCGTACATTTTTTCAGGAATATCCTTATCGGTCAACCAGAGGTTGTTTATCGGGATACTCGCGTATTCTGCAAAAATACCGTCGCGATTAACGCCTATTCCCTTCGTATTGGGGCAAAGATGTCTGCGTCCTGCACGGCAGTTGCGACATTTACCGCAAACGACGTGTCCTTCGGCGGAAACGATATCGCCTACTTTAAAGGCAGAAGTGTTTCCCTTAATCTCAACGATTTCACCGACAAACTCGTGACCGATGGTCATCGGAGGTTTGATCGTATCCTGCGCCCATTGGTTCCAATCGTAGATATGTACGTCGGTGCCGCAGATTGCGGAATAATGTACCTTAACCAAAGCTTCGCCGTCGTTGATAACGGGAACTTCTTTGCGAACAAGTTCCAAACCGGGCTGAGCCGCAGGTTTGATAATTGCATCCATTTTCATAGTATTTTACCTCTTTTTACAAGTGTTTTTTCTTAAATTTTATCGCTTTTTATCGCTCTAAACGTTCCGCCGCGACTATTGCGCTGACGAAAGCGAAATAGAGATTGTAACCCCCGCATAATCCGTCAACGTTCAACGCCTCGCCTAACACGATTATTCCGTCGGGAAGATTGAACCCTTCGTCGACAAACTCACATTTAACGCCGCCGGATGTCACCTGACTGAGACTGTAATCAACCGTCTCTGCGTTTTTAAAAACGTACCTTTTAACAAGTCTTACCAAACCGTCCGTATCGTCGTGCGCGACGGCACGTCTTATCGTTTCGGCAAGTTTGTTTGGCAATAAACCGACAAGTAACTGATCGTCGGTATACCCCGACCTCTGCCTGTTCATCAAAATATTCCGCAGTGTTTTTTCATCAAAATCGGGTAAAAAATCAACCGATACGTCAAACTCGTTTTTTTCGCCCTTTACCTTGGCACGGGCAATATACGCCGACAGGTTTAACGTACAAATTCCGCTTAATCCAAAATCGCGGAATTGAATTTCACCCCGTTCGCTCGCTACCCGTCTCCCGTTATCTAGTAACGTCATTTCGCATTTGGCTCTGACTCCCGATGTACCTTTGGGAAGGTTGTTTACCGTTAACGGACTCAGAGACGGTACCGTTTTTGTCAGATATTCTTTACCCACGAGGTCTGCCAGACCGGTTCTTGCCGATTGAGAACCGCTCCCTACCGCGATAACGACCTTGTCGCAACAGTATTGCCGTCCGCCGGCATTCACGGTATATCCCTCACCCGTAATTATTCCGTCAACACGGGTATCACAGACGATATTAACCCCCACCCGTGTCGCTTCGAAACGCAAACAATCAACTACGGACGCCGCGGAATAAGTAATGGGATAAACGCGCCCCTCGCCGTCGGGTACGTCGGTAAAAATACCGAACGACTCGATAACTCTGAGGTATTTTTCCTTAGAACAGTTTTCGAAAACCTTGCCGACGAAATAAGGATCGTTGTAGCAACGAGCGTCGACCGCGGCGTTGTACAAATTGCACCTTCCGCCGCCCGTCAGCATAAGTTTTTTGCCTACTCTGGAGTTGGCTTCAAGTAACGTGACGCGGTGCCCCTGTCTTGCCGAAAGAATCGAAAAAACGAGTCCGCTGGCGCCTCCTCCCACCACTACTATCTTCATCTTTTTATTATAATCCCTTTTTTTTTAAATGTAAAATATTTGAGAGATATTTATCAAAATTGATTTTTATTCTTCTTTCGAAGTGTCTATCGTCATCGTTTCCACTCCCGTCGTATCCAACGCGGAAAAGTATTTGTCTTCCAACGGTATCCACTCGTTAACGTACCTTTTCAGTTTTTCCGCACCGTCTCTGTTAAGTATCCTTTTAGTCTGGACGGCCTTATTGACTTTAACTATTACCGCAAGGTCGTACATGTCTTTTACCGAACGGTGCAAGGAATAACAACCCTCTACTATGTTCAGTCTACACGCGGGAATTACGACTTTTTTAAACTCGCCGGTTCTGCAGTCGTATCTGTCGTATTCGTATCCGCCTGCGTCCTTCATTTTTATCATCGTCTCGCGCAACCTTTCGTAATGAACGTTGCCGCCCGCCTCGTCCAACCTCTCTTTACTCTTTAACGAAGGCGGCAAAAAGAAGTCGTCGGTATGCAAAACCTGACACCCGTAATAATCCTTTAATGCTTGCGAAAAAAAAGATTTTCCCGCGCCGCTGTTACCGTCGATCGCAACGGTAACCGTCAGGCGCGAGTTGAGCAGTTTGTCGATTTTTTCTATTACGTCAAACAGTTGCCAATACTCTTTTTTTATCACCCTGTAAGCAGGGGCGTAATTCATTTTGACTGCCGAAGAGTGATTAGGAATGGGATAACCTGATTTTTTATATTCGCTGACCTCTCTTGACACGGCGTAATAAGGCAAATCAATCTTTTTTTCTTTGACAAGTTGCAAAAAAACGTTTAACTTTTCGTCAAAACTCTCTCTGTTGCCGTTGGTCAAGCGATTGCTTTCAACGAAAATACGGTTTAAAGTATTAAGATTTTTTCCGGCACGAACAAAAGGACGAATATTTACCCGCGCCATTTCCAAAAAGAAATCGGCTGCCGGCTCTTGCGGTACTTTCTGAACCACGCAGAGTTCCGCCTCTTTCTTTAAGCGGCGCAAAGAATCGTCCTCGCTCGCAATAAAATGTCCGCCGTAATACTCGCTCTGAAAAATCAGTTTGATATAATCCTGTGTGCGCATCAAGGGATAGCGACGGCAAAAATCGATAAGTTGTCTTTTGATATCCATTATTTATAACAAATTGTGCGCTTTAAATAAAGCGCACGAAAAATTTATTTCTTTATTTCCGGATCGAAAATCTTTTTCATTTCTTCAAAAAAAGTGGTGCTGTCTTTAAATTGACGGTACACCGACGCAAACCTGATGTACGCGACTTCGTCGATATTTTTCAATCCCTCCATTACGAGTTCTCCGATGTGTTTGCTGGTAACCTCCTGCTCGAGACTGTTGTTGAGTTTTTGTTGAATATCGGCAACGAGACCTTCTATTTTTTCCATAGAAACGGGACGTTTTTCACACGACTTGATAATCCCGTTTTTAAGTTTGTTGACGTCGAACAATTGGCGGTTGCCGTTGTTTTTTATAACGAGAAGCTGAGTTTCTTCCACCGTTTCGTACGTGGTAAATCTCTTACCGCAGTTGGTACACTCCCTGCGACGCCTTATAGCGTTACTTTCTTCCACCGGGCGGCTGTCGATAACTTTCAGTTCGGCGCAACCGCAATAAATACACTTCATATTCTACCTCCCGCAAAACAACGAACAAAACCGAGAGAGCGAGACAAAGCTCACTCCCTGCAAGCACAATATGATTATACTTTAATTTTTCGACAATTACAAGAAATAGCAGAAATTTTTTTTAAATTTTTTTGAAATTGATAATAAGGTCGTCCCCTTCTTCGTACTCGTCGACGTAATCGTATTTTACACTGCCGTCGGGTTTTCGCTCGGTACGATGTTTTTTTGCCAAAAACAACTGATAAAAGATATACCACAAGCACCACCCGAGTCCTAAAAATGCCAGAACAATAGTTACTACTAACATATCCACCCTCCACTACGATTTTACCTGAGAATTTTTCCGCAAAAAAAGATAAGGTTGATGAAAGGAATATTATTTTGTCGATTGCACACCCTAAATACGGAGGAAAAAAACGATGAAAAAATTTGCATTATCTCTGATAATTTTACTCGGTTTATGTCTGGTCGTCGGTTTCGGTACCAATACCGCTCATGCGGCAACCGAAAAGGCGGCGGTAACTCATCAACAAATTGAAAAAAACCTGTTGGCGGTTGACGGCGTAAAAGATACGAGAGTTTTCATTTACGACGATTGCGCCCTCATTGCCGTTCGCCCCGGCAAGCAGTTGCAAAAAACACAAACCGAAAAGTTGGAAAATAATATCACCGACCTGATGAACCAAAAATATCCGCAATTCACCAACGTAAAAGTCACTTTTTCCGTCAAGGTGTTTTTTGCCATAGAGCAACTCAACTATCTGATAGAAACAGGCAAAGTCGATTCCGAAGACTTTTTCAACCGTCCGCCGCACAAAATGCCGAAAATAAAACCCGTTCCCGACTCCGATAACGCAAATTAACAGATTTTTTTAAAACCTACAAAATAGCAACGAAGGGCGTCGCTTTTGCGACGCCCTTCGGCTTGTATTGACAATTGACGGAAATGATTATTTTATTATCCGTTTTATAATAGCCACCTGCCACCTTTTAGGCAAAATATTTAACAGTTTTAACATTACGTTTCTGTTGATATTGTATACGTATTTCGGTTTTTTACTGTTAACTATTTTTAAAGCAATTTTTGCAATTCTGTACGTTTCGATTTTCTTCGACTCAACGTTATCGACAATTTTTTTAAATCTTTCGGCATTACACTTGTACAAAGCAGTATTTTCGCAAAAGCGGTCAAGCGCAGCGGTTGAAACGTCGAGTAAGTCTGTTTTAACCGCCCCCGGACGAATAACCGAAACCCTTATATCCAATAGATTAAGTTCCATTCTCAGCGAATCGGCGTATTTTTCCAGTGCCGCTTTCGTTATTGCGTATAAACCGGTAAAAGGTAACGGATACAGCGGCGCCAGTTCGCTTGAAGTGATAACGACTTTTCCGTTTTTCTTAAGGAGCGGCGCAAATATTTTATTGACTCTGTACACTCCGAATAAATTGATATTGAAAATCTTTACAAAGTCTTCCTCGTTTATTTCAATGAGCGAATCAAGATTGTAAATCCCGGCAAAATTCAAGATTGCGTCAAGTATGTCTGTTTTCTCTTTAATAGCTTCAAAAACACCAAACAATTCATCCTGTTTAGTTACGTCGGCTTCAAAATAGTTGACTCCTTCCACCCGATCGGTTATCTTTCGGTCGATGGCAAATACGTTATGTCCCTTTTCTTTTAATAAAACCGTCGTCGCCTTTCCCATTCCGCCGCAAGCGCCGGTAATCAATACATTCATTTTACCCCTCCGTGTGAACGTTTTTGCTTAAAGTTTTATATTTATCAAACGATTATAAAAATCGTAAGACGATACTTATATCATTCTTTTGTTTATCTTAACATGAAACTTGGAAAAAAGCAACATCAGACCATCCATCATATCCATTCCTTATCACGGCAAAGCCGTGCATATCATCAATGCGAAACGTTGTATATCATCAAGCCGACGATATAGACGCGTTATTTCGCGGTGAAATACCGCTCAAAGAGCGAATGATATATACGGCTTTGCCGTGACGATATACCAATTCTGTCGGCTTGAATAAAAAAGCGACAAGACAAAGCTTGTCGCTTTTTGGTACACCCGATGGGAGTCGAACCCACAACCTTTGCCGTCGGAGGGCAATACTCTATCCAATTGCGCTACGGGTGCATATCGGCAAAAGCGGAAAAATTTATCCGTTTTGCCGTGCATTTACGTTATATTATTTGTTTTTGTCAGTCTGCCTTGACTTTTTTAAGGTTGGCAAAACGAGGTACACCGTCTACGAAGGGTGGACGACTCTCGCCTTTTATCAACGGCAGAACGTAATCCAAAAATGCCGGAGTAATATTATTACCTTCAGCCGTTATATACTCGTCGGGAAGTTTCTTTTCGTAATTTGCAACTCTTGAAAGATCTACTTCGTCGATAGAACAAACGTATTTACCGTCGACAACGCTACGTTTAAAAGCCATCATAACACCGCTTTTACCTTCTACTGCCGCCAGAACAGCCGATTTGCCTGCGAGATAAGCTTCCTCTACGTCGGTTGACGAACCGCAGTGTGCCGCGCATCTTTGAAGCAAACTAAACTCGATAGCGCGTACCTTAGCGCCCGTCTTTGCCTTAACGATATTTGCCAGATAAGCGCACGCACCGCCCAGTTGGGCGTGATTGAACATATCTTTTTTGTCTTCAACGACTTTTGCGTAGTCGCTGATAAATTTGCCGTTTTCATCGTGAATACCTTCACTTATAGCGACAAAACAGTTGCCGGTTTCGGCATAAACTCTCTTGACTTCTTCCACAAACCTATCAACGTCAAAGTTACGCTCGGGAACGTAAATAAGATCCGGACCGAGACCTTTTGCTGTAGCAACGTAACTTGCCGCCGTAAGCCAGCCGGCATGACGTCCCATGATCTCTACGATAAGAATACTGCCCTTGTCATAAACTTTACCGTCAAGGGTAAGTTCCATACAACTCGTCGCGATATACTTGGCGGCGCTTGCAAAACCCGGACAATGGTCGGTAAATTCCAAATCGTTGTCTATGGTTTTCGGCACGCCTATCACTCTACACGGATAGTTATTCTCGGTCAAAAACTTGCCAACCTTATAACAGGTGTCCATGCTGTCGTTTCCGCCGTTATACAAAAAGTAACGGACGTTGTGCTTTTTGAAAACTTCAAGAATTCTGCGATAATCGGTGTCGTCGACCGCAGGATCTGCAAGCTTGTAACGAACGCTACCCAACGCCGACGAAGGAGTGGTTTTTAAGAGAGCAAGTTCTTCTTTGCTTTCTTGTCCGATGTCAAACAAATCGTCGTTCAAAACGCCTTTAATACCATGATGCGCGCCCAAAACCCGAGTAATTTCACCTTGCTTTAACGCCGTTTCAAATACGCCGCACGCACTGCTGTTAATGACGGACGTGGGACCGCCTGACTGAGCAAATACGAGTGCGCCTGTTAACTTTTCCATTTTTCTATCCTCCCAAACAGAGACTATACGTAGTATAAAACAAATTATATTTTTTTTCAAGTTTTATTGAGGGGTTTTGAAAAATATTTTTAAAATAATTTATATTTTTTGTAACAAAATGTTTGACAAGTCGGGGCGAAAGTGATATTATATTCAAGCGTTGAATGACTGACGTCGTTGAGGGGGTATAGCTCAGCTGGAAGAGCACTTGCTTTGCAAGCAAGGGGTCATCGGTTCGAATCCGATTATCTCCACCAAGTATATAGGATTGTAGCTCAGTCGGTTAGAGCACCACCCTGATAAGGTGGGGGTCGGTGGTTCGAGTCCACTCAATCCTACCAACAAATAGCATCACTGTTGCGTGATGCTTTTTTTCTTGTCTTTTACCACCGACCGCCACCTTGGGTTTAGCAACGCTAAACCCGATATCGCAGAATGCGATATCTTCAGGGTACCCTGTTGCGTAGCATTGCAAAGCTTTGCTTTGCTTAAGTGGGGGTCGGGGTGACGCGATTGACGGCTTTGCCGTAACAATCGCTGCTCCGTCGCTCTGCCCGTCTCCGTTAGCCGTGCTCCTTACGAGTCCACTCAATCCTACCAACAAATAGCATCACTGTTGCGTGATGCTTTTTTTCTTGTCTTTTACCACCGACCGCCACCTTGGGTTAAACTATCCGAAAAATTAAACGAATATCATAGCCTGCTTCGTTCTTTTTGTCGTAAGTCCGTTTTTTAACTTTTCTTACGTTTTCTTATTTATTGTACTTTTTATAAAATTGTATAAAAAAACGAACCCGAAAAGGTTCGTTTTATTTTTATCTGGTGCGACCAAAGGGACTTGAACCCCCACGTCTGTGACAATAGATCCTAAGTCTATCGCGTCTGCCAGTTTCGCCATGGTCGCACACCTGAAAATAATAGCACAAAACGCGTGGATTATCAAGTTTTTTTATAAAAATTCCGCTATCTTCGTCTTATTTTTATTTTTTTCGAGTTAAATCAATATTCCTTTTGCTTTCGATAATATCGCCGTATAATCGGTAGTGTCAACGAGGTTTTCCGTTGTAGGAACGTAACCGACACCGTGTATATTGGTGTTAGTAACCGCAGAAAAGTATTGTGCAACGGTATAATATACGCCGTAATAAAACCTGATTTCCTCCCCGTTGCGAACAAACGTTCCCGTGTAGGTCGGAAGCAAAGCGACGGTTTGAGCAATTCCTTTGCCGTAACTCTTCGCACCTATTTGCGTTGCCGTGCCGTAGTCGAGCAAACAACCGAGAAGAAGTTCGCTTGCACTCGCAGAATTGCCGTCCGTAACAACAACTATAGGTTTATCGGTTCTCGCCGCCTCGACGTTGAAATACTCGTCAAAATATACGTTGTCCGTATAATAATCGTTGATTTTACTGCCGCCCTGACCTTTCAACGTAGTCACGAGTAGTTTATCGGCGGTCGGGTTTTCAAAGTCATATATAAGATAAGAGGCAATCGCAGTCGCCTCGCTGATGTCTCCTCCGAGGTTGCCCGTAAGGTCAAGAATAAGTTTTCCGTTTCCGCCGTAAACGGTCCTGAATACGCTCATGGCATTTGCGAACTGTCCGGAAGAAGAATCGACTACTTTTTCGTTTTCGTAAACGGATTCGAAACTGTTAAGTTTGATATAACCCACGTTCGTACCGTCAAGTTCCGTAAGGTTAAGTCGCGAAATCAATGCGGCGTCCGTAATGTCGGTATGAGAAGAACCGAAATAATAATCTACGAAATTATTTTCGTACTCTTGTTTCGTAACGGTCACGGTCAAAACGGACAAATCTTCGCTTACCTGCGCCGTGTTAATACCGCGGATGACCGTAAACGTCACCGTCGTGCCGTAATCGCCCGACAGCATCTCCTGTATTTCTTTTGCTGAAGAATTCCTCACGTCTATGGTAGTGCCGTTTTTGGTTATCAGAATGACCATATCGCCTACTTTTAATCCGCTGACGTACGCACCGCTGCCGTAAGAAAGGCTGTGCACGTAATATCCCGTCGTAGTATCGATAAAATTGATTCCGTAAGTGGCAGTGACCGAATCTGACGAAGGATAATAGACGTCATAAAGCTGTTCCGGACCCATAAGAAAACCGAATTTATCCACGGTTTGCAACATTCCCGTGCCGGCGTTAACCAACATTTTGGCTTTTATCTCTTCCCACGTTTCGTCGTCGTAGTATATGCTTGAATCCTTAAAGGTCTGCATCACGTCTTCTAAAATCTCGGTGTCACGGGTTTTTACCACCTGGCCGAGAACAATACCTACCACAAAAACCGCGACGAACGCTACTATGGTAAGTATCGTTTGCAGTACTCTGTTTTTTGCACGCTGCGGTTGAGGGGGCGGGTTGTTGTAACTGACGCTGTTGTCTATCACCCGTTGTTTGTTATATTCTTCGTCAAAAAAATCCATTCTGTTACCTCCTTGATGTATCACCTGTCTCAATACTCGGGCAAAAAGTCGTAGACCTTGCCTGAAGCATATTTTTTATCGCTTGCAAGCACTAAAACCGCGCACCCGTCTGCCGATTTTTGCTCAATCTGCGTTTTAAGAAAATTATCCGTTTCCTCATTGACGCCAAAACATCCGTCAACGATAAGCAACTTTACTTCTCTGCAAAAAGCGCGGGCAAATGCGAGACGCATCCGATTTAATTCGCTGAGTTTTTTCACCTTCACGTTAAGGTAATCGCCCAATCCGTACTCTTCCGCACGTTGGCGTGCCACCATGTATGCGTTTTTTCGTGAAACCTTTCTCAATCTCAATCCGTGCGCTACGTTCTTTAAGGTAGTGCCGGTAAGATACAAAGTGGGATAAGCGATATAGGCAAAATTTCTCCTTTCCGGCGGAACAAGATCGAGAGGTTGCCCGTTGAAAAGGATTTCTCCTTTCGTAAGCTTCAATAACCCCACCAACACTTTTGCCAAAGTCGTCTTACCGCCGAATTTGTCAATCAACAAGGTGCAAACGTCACCCGTGTCCACTGAAAACGTCAAATCGGTAAATACGAACGTGTCGTCGTAGTGATATTTGTAAGCCGCGTCGACTACTTTGATTAAACTCATAATCTCAGTTCGTCCAACGTCAGAGTGAACGCTTCGATGCAGTTGTCGAGAAAATAATCCACTTCCCTGCTGTCGTACCCTTTCAATTCTTTAAAAATACTTGCCTTTGCGCTGACAAATTCCGTATTGCCGAACTGAACCTCTTTAACGCACTTTATATAGGCGCAAAGTTTGTCGGCGTACTTGACGAAAACGTGCTCTTCTCCGCCCTCGTCCAGCAAATCGGCATAGACGGATTGAAGTTTTTCCGGCAATTGTTCGACAAGTTTGTCTGCCGCAAGTTTTTCCACAGCCTTATAATTCTGCTTTAAATCGGGATTAAGGTACTTTACCGGGGTGGGCATGTCTCCCGTAAAAATTTCGCTGACGTCGTGAAACAACGCCTTCGCGGCTATTCTCTCGGCATCGAGACGGTTACCGAAAAACGCGTTGGAAATTTCGGCAAGCGCATGCGCAACGACTGCCGTCAAAAAAGAATGTTCCATGAGGTTCTCTTTTTCGGTGTTGCGCATAAGTCCCCAGCGGTTGATATATTTTGTCCGATAAAGAAACGCAAAAAATTTATCCATAATCTTTCCCGAATATATTCTACCATATAATTTGAAAAAATACTCGGTTTTGAAAACAGTTTTTTTAAAAACGCTCGTTTTTCCTTGACAACGCCGAATAAAAGTGATACATTAAGGTCGCAAAAAGGGTTTGCACTTTTATTGGGGGTGCCGCAAGGCTGAGATTATACCCCTCGAACCTGTCAAGGTAATGCTTGCGTAGGGAGAATAACTGTTTTTTAGCGTTTTGGTCCTACGAAAGTGTAGGACTTTTTTTGCGGAATTTGTCATAAAAAGGAGGTAAAATATTATGACAACTTTTGCTCTTTGTTTTGCCGAGATGACCGAAACTACCGCAACGGTAATTTCTATCGGCACAATCGTTCTCTTGTTGCTTGTTCTGGTTGTTTTATCCGCTTGCAACAAAAAAATGGACACTCGCAGTATCGCTTTTGCCGGCGTATCCATCGCGCTCTCTTTCGCGCTGTCCTTCGTAAAGTTTAAGGTCAACGCCAACGGCGGAAGCATTACCGTTGCGAGTATGTTGCCCATTATCCTTTACGCCTATTTCTTCGGCCCGTATAAAGGACTTATCGTCGGTCTCGTTCACGGTTTGTTGCAATTCGTAGAATCGGCTTACGTTATTTCGCCTTTGTCGTTCTTCCTGGATTATCCTCTGGCGTTCGCAGGCGTAGCCTTCGCAGGCGTGATGGGAATCGTCATGAAAAACAAGCCCAAAGCCGCTCTCATTATCGGCGCAGTGCTTGCGTTCGTGTTCAGATTCATTATGCACTTCTGCTCGGGATTCTTGTTCTACGCCGGTACGGATATGACTGCCGGTGCGATATGGAAGGCTAACTTTATCTACCAATGCTCTTACGTTCCTCTCGACGCGGCAATTTGCATCGTATTGCTCGTGGCGTTGGTCGTAAGTCCCGGCTTTAACGCTCTCAAACGCGTTATGCATCCGACGGAACAACCGACTCAACAGGCTTAATCCGTTGATTTACCGAATATTAAGAGGCGTGGTTGAAAGCTACGCCTCTTTTTTTATTAACAGTCGTTACAAAATAGTCGTTTTTGACCACTCTTTCTACAAATGTAGACAAAAACTTTTGTATTTTCACAAAAGTATGTTATAATGACAAAAAAACAAAGGAGATATTGCTATGTTAACGATGTTTACCGACACCGATACCGATTTTACGCCGCAGGACGCCAAAGAGTACGGATTTAAACTCATCAGCATGCCTTACGTTCTTAAAGAAAAAGAAATCAAACCGTACGTAGACTTTGACAAATTTGACAGTCACGCTTTTTATCAGCAACTCCGCGACGGCGTTATGCCTCATACTTCCGCTATCAGCGCGGAAGAGTATTTGAATTATTTCGAACCGGAATTTGCAGCAGGAAACGATATACTTTACATTCATTTTTCCGCAGCCATGAGTTGTACTTTCGACAATCTCAACAAAGCGCTGGAAATTTTAAAGAATAAATATCCCGAACGCAAATATTATTCCATAGACACAAAAGCCATCACCATTTGCAGTTACAACATCGTAAAAGCCATCGGCGACCTGTTTAAACAGGGTAAGTCTTTAGAATACGTACTCGATTGGGCAAAGACGGAAGTCGATCATTACGCCGTGTATTTTTACGCCAGCGACCTCAGGTTTTTCGCCCGTAGCGGAAGAATAAGCAATCTTTCTGCCGTCGCAGGCACTCTCATAGGTATTCACCCTGTTTTAACCATGACGGGAAAAGGCGTTATGACTACCATTTGCAAGGTCAGAGGCGAGAAGGCGACACTGAGAAAAATCGTCGATTTCGTAGAAGAACTTGCCGACGATATTAAAAATCACAGAGTCATCATCGGTCACGCCGACTGCCTCCCTCTCGCGCAAAAACTTGCGACAATGCTAAAAGAACGTCTGGGCAACGACCTGCCCATAGAGTATTGCGTGGTAAATCCCACGGCAGGCAGCCATTGCGGTCCCGACTGCATCGGCGTAACCTTCCACGCAAAGCGCAGATAAAAACGGAGGGTAAATTTTTGATAACTGTAAAAGCAGTAAAAACAAAAAAAGAACAAAAAGAATTTCTCGATTTTCCGCTGAAATTATACAAAAACAACCCGTATTACGTTCCGCCTCTATACAGTGACGAGAAAAAAATTTTTCGCAGCGACTACGTTTATCTCGATCAGGCGGAAGCGGTGTATTTTAACGCCTACGACGACACGGGAAAAATAGTCGGAAGAATAAGCGGTATCATTCAACGCGCGAGTAACGAGAAAAATAACGAAAAACGCGTTCGCTTTACGCGTTTCGACGCCATTGACGACCAACGGGTTGCCGACGCTCTTTTTGATGCGGTGGAAAAATGGGCAAAAAGCAAAGGCATGGACACAGTCTGCGGACCTTTGGGCTTTTCGGACCTGGAACGTGAAGGTCTGTTGATAGAAGGCTTCAACTACCTCGCCACCTTTGAAGAACAATACAATTACGATTATTATCAACGTCTGATAGAAAACTGCGGTTACGCCAAAGAAGTTGACTGGGTAGGGTTTCAACTGCGCGCACCAAAAGAACAAAACGACCGTCTGGAACGCCTTAGCGGACTCATGATGAAAAAATACAACCTTCATATCGGTCCTGCCAAAAACACCAAAGACTTTATAAAAAGGTACAGCGACGGATTTTTTGAAATTCTTGACAGTACTTACGTCGATATTTACGGCACCGTTCCCTTTACCGACGGAATGAAAAAGATGATGATAGACAACTTTAAACTTATCGTCAACGTAAAGAACGTAATGGTTATTTTGGACGAAAACGACCGAATCGTATGTTTTGGAATCTTTTTCCCTTCTATTGCAAAGGCGGTTCAAAAGTCAGGCGGACACCTCACCGTTCCGACTTTGTTCAGGTTGTTAAAAGCAATAAAACAACCGAAAGTTTTCGATTTGGGACTTATCGGCGTTCTGCCTGAATACGCTCGCAAAGGCATAAGTTCGCTTCTCATCGCCAAGGTAATAAAATCCATGCGCGAACAAAACATAGAACACGCTGAAACCAACCTGAATCTAGAAACAAACTCCAACATTATCAATCAGTGGAAGTCTTTCGATACTACCCAGCACAAACGCCACCGTTGTTTTATTAAAAAAATCGACGGCTGACTGTTAAAACTTTTAAAAACAACGCGCCGAAGTTAACTTCGGCGCGTTTCATTTGCTTTAAGCATTAAAATCCGATTTTATTTTCTTTAAAATTTCTACGTCGGCGGGACAAAATTCGTAATCGTCAATCATATCGGGCGTTATCCACGCCACGGCGTTGTGTTCAATCAACCTGAGCGTGCCGTCGGTAACGGCAGCGTTAAACAAAGTCAGATGAATATCTATATCGGGATAACGGTGCGTAACTTCTGCAAACACGTCGCCAACCTCGACCGTCACGTCCAATTCTTCCTTACATTCGCGGATAAGAGCGTCGCGTTTGCTTTCGCCCTCTTCTACCTTTCCGCCCACGAACTCCCACAAAAGTCCGCGCGCCTTGTAAGACGGACGTTGACAAATTAAAAATCGCCCGTCACCGTTCCTGATTAAAGCGGCAACAACTTCTTTCATTTTAGTTTCCTTAATCCGTTTCACGTTGTTCTTTCATTCGGTAAAGGTTAACTATAACGTCCACGCAAGCGTCGATACCCAATCGACCGCTATCGAGAGCAACGTCGTAATTTTTTGCGTCGCCCCACTCCAATCCCGTATAGTACTTATAAAACTTTTTACGACGTTTGTCTTTATCGGCAAGGCGTTTTAAAGGTTTTTCATTTCTTTCGCCGTACACTTCTACGATGCGCTTTGCACGAAAATCCATATCCGCATGGATAAATACCTTTAAACAATCGGCAACGTCGCGCAACAGGTAGTCGGCGCACCTGCCGACGATAACGCAAGGCTCTTTCGCTCCGAGTTCCTGAATGATTTTACTTTGAACAATCCATATTTCGTCCTGTATGGAATAACCGTTATATCCGTTGACGTTTCTGCCAGCCAACGCTCCGCCGAAAAACGTGTGCGATACGTAATATTCGCCCTGATCCTTTAAAAAATCCGGATGAAATCCACTTTCTGCCGCGACCTTTTGCAAAATTTCATCGTCGTAGCAAGGTATTGCCAACTTTTCCGCGACTTTTTTGCCGATAGTACGCCCTGCGCTGCCAAACTGCCTGCTTATCGTAATGATTTTTTGCTTTTTCATTTGAATTCTCCTTCGCTTTACGCCATCAACCGTCGCTTTGCTGAAAATATTATACCAAAATCAAATAAAAAATACAATACGGAATTTAATTTTTTTGCAAAAAAAAACTTCGCATGACGGCAGTTTTTTTGCCCTACGAAGTATTCCTTTTTTTCATACGACGTACCAGTTTTCGTAGTAACTTTTCAACTGTTGAGTCAGCTCTACCCCCGCTATTTTTTCCACCGGTTTAAACAGCGTATCCGTCAGCGTCTCGGTACCTTCCACGTCAAAACCTTGTTCCGTACGTTCGCTTGCGTCTTGTTGTGGTTGAGACTGTGAGTCGGTCGGCGTTTCCGTTTGCGGAGGCGTATGGTTTTCGTTATCGGGCGGAGTTTCGTATGCGGCAGCCGAAACGTTATCGGCAGACGCCGTCCGTGCCTGAGTGTCGGAGGCGTTGTTGTTCATAAAACTGCTGACGAAGTTCATCGCCATCGGGTTGGACATGATTTCGCCCAACATTTCTCCCATGTCTCCTTTGTTTTCTCGTATTTTATTAAAGGTAGACATCAGTTGCAACGCTTGTTGTGCGTTTTCAAGGTTGTCGAAAATTCCGCCGCCGTTACTTTGGTTGGTTGAGTTTGAGGCGTTTTTTCCGCTGCCGTCGGAAAAGCCCGACATAGCTTTAAACAATAAAAACCCCAATATCAGCGGTAAAAAATTCATCTTTTCCTCCCCCGCACTTCTTTGACCGTGCTCATTATAGTTTATGCGCGCATATATTGGATAGTGAACAGTTTTTTTAAGGAGAAAAGCTATGACGGGAAACGATAATAACTTCTTTTTTAACAATAATCAAGCCAACGGCAACCCAACTCAACCAACTCAAAAAGACGTTGCCGCCCAGGCACAAACCTTCAAAAATTTGGCGGATTATTACAGCAAAAACGGTCAGGATAAATTAATTCAGGACATTCTTGCCAACGTCCGCGCCCAAAAAGCCAGAGGCACTTTAAACGACGAACAACTGAGACGCTTTGCAAAAACGGTTTCTCCCATGCTTTCCGAAACTCAACGCGAAAAGCTGGAAGAACTACTAAAACAACTTATGGATTGATTTTTTAATCTTTACAATAAAAAAAACCATACCGTTCCTATTTTTAGTTGCGGTACGGATTTTTGGTTATCTTAATTGTTTTTGCCTTCCGTGCGAAAAGACGTACCGGCATAAATGCGGTACGTTCTTTGCAGGTTTCAGTGCGGTCGTGCCGCACTGAAACCGATTTTTTTACTCAGCCGTTACTTTCGGTTGTGCCGTTACCGACAGTTGGTCGTTAATTTCGTCAACCACGAGCACGCTGTGAGGAGGAATTTTATCTGCAATAATTTCTTTTGCAATTGTCGTTTCGATATGCTGCTGAATAAACCTGCGCAACGGTCTTGCGCCGAACGATACGTCGAAACCGTTGTCTATTACGTATTGTTTCGCTTTGTCCGTAAGAGTTACCGTCAGATCGTTCGTTTCCAGACGACGATTTAAACCGTCTATCATGATGTCGACTATCTTACCGACGTCAGCATTGGACAAAGGCTTGTAGAAGACGATTTCGTCCAGACGGTTTAAAAATTCCGGACGGAAAGAACGCTTCAACAGATTGTTGACTTCTTCCTTTGCCCCGTCGGTAATTTCGCCGTCGGCGGTGATGTTATCGAGGATAATATTGCTGCCGAGATTGGACGTCAGTATGATAATCGTGTTTTTAAAGTCCACCGTGCGTCCCTGACTGTCGGTTATTCTGCCGTCGTCGAGAACCTGAAGCAGAATATTGAATACGTCGGGATGCGCTTTTTCTATTTCGTCGAAGAGCACGACGCTGTACGGTCTGCGGCGTACCGCTTCCGTCAACTGTCCGCCCTGGTCGTAACCGACGTATCCCGGAGGAGCGCCGATAAGGCGTGAAACCGCAAATTTTTCCATGTATTCGCTCATGTCTATGCGAACCATGTTCTTTTCGTCGTCAAAAAGCGTGGCTGCAAGGGTTTTTGCAAGTTCCGTCTTACCTACGCCGGTAGGTCCCAAAAAGAGAAAACTGCCTATCGGTCTGTTGGGATCGGCAATGCCCGCACGACTGCGCAGAATGGCTTCCGAAACTTTCGTGACCGCTTCGTCCTGACCGACTACGCGCTTATGAAGGACGTTGGCAAGGTCAAGCAACTTTTCTCTTTCGCCCTGCATCAGTCTGCTGACGGGAATATTAGTGCGACGATGAATGATTTTGGCTATTTCTTCCTCAGTCACTTTGTCGCGAAGAAGCGTATTGCCCTCTTTTGACAACTTTTCCTGTTCCGCAAGTTCCTTTTCAAGTTTGGGTAACTCTCCGTACTTGAGTTCTGCCGCACGGTTGAGGTCGTACTCACGCTCGGCTTTTTCTATCGCCAGATTGGTTTCTTTGATCTGTTCTCTCAATTTTTGCAGTTTACCGATATTCTCTTTTTCCTGCAACCATCTGGATTGATTGACCTTAAATTTTTCGTTAAGTTCGGCAAGTTCTTTCTGAACGTTGGCAAGATGCGACGCGGAAAGTTGGTCGTTTTCTTTTTTTAACGCCGCCTCCTCTATCTGGAGTTGCATTATCTTACGACGAACGTCGTCCATTTCTTCCGGCATGCTGTCCATTTCGGTCTTAATGAGTGCGCACGCCTCGTCCACGAGGTCTATCGCCTTGTCAGGGAGATATCTGTCGCTTATATAACGGTTGGACAAGGTTGCGGCGGCTATCAAGGCAGAATCTGTGATTTTTACGCCGTGAAAAACTTCGTAACGCTCTTTTATACCACGCAGAATACTTATCGTATCCTCAACCGACGGTTCGTCTACCATTACGGGTTGGAAACGACGTTCAAGCGCAGGATCTTTTTCGATGTATTCGCGGTACTCGTCGAGAGTGGTCGCGCCTATGCAGTGCAGTTCGCCTCGCGCAAGCATCGGTTTTAAAATATTTCCGGCGTCCATTGCTCCGTCCGTCTTGCCCGCTCCGACGATAAGATGCAGTTCGTCAATGAAAAGAATAATTTTTCCTTCGCTCTTCTTTACCGCGTTAAGAACGGCTTTCAGCCTCTCTTCAAACTCGCCGCGGTACTTTGCGCCGGCAACCAGCGCGCCCATGTCAAGACTGAATATACTGCGGTTTTTTAAGGAGTTGGGAACGTCGCCTTTTACTATACGTTGCGCAAGTCCCTCAGCTATCGCCGTTTTGCCCACGCCCGCTTCACCTATCAGAACGGGATTGTTTTTAGCCTTGCGGCTAAGTATCATGATAACGTTTCTTATTTCGTTTTCTCTGCCGATAACGGGATCGAGTTTCTGCTTTCTGGCAAGGTCGACCAGATCCTGACCGTATTTTTTCAATACGTTGTATGTTGACTCAGGGTTGTCGGTGGTGACGTTAACGTTGCCCCTGACGTCCGACAAAGCCTTTAAAAAAGCGTCTTTTTTAACGCCGAACTTGTCGAAAATACCTTTTAAACTCGCACACGGGTGAGCCAAAATACCTAAAAACAGATGTTCTACCGAAATGTACTCGTCTTTCATCTGCGCGGCTTGTTTTTCCGCCTCGGCGAGTGCGCTGTTCAACGAGTTGTCGGCGTATGCGCCGCCGTTGCCGCCCTGCACCCTGGGAAGCTTTTCTATTTCTTTTTTTACGGCTTCTTTCAGTCCGTCTGCGTCAACTTCGCTTTGGTTTAAAAGTTGATAAACCAGACTGTCGTCAGCCGTCAGAAGAGCATAAAGAAGATGCTCCTGCTTTATTTCCGGATTTCCGTATTCGCGCGCCGTGTTTTGCGCCGAAGTTATCGCATTAATCGAATTTTGCGTAAAATTGTTGTTGGTCATGTTTTCACCTCATCTGAAAATTACTTTTTGCCTTTTAAGGTTATCGACGTACCTCTCTTCTAAAATAGGCAACGCAAAGGCGACGTCGTCTAAGTTTTGAAAATAAAAATTGAGCAGTTCGTCAAAATTTTTGACGTACTCAAGAATTGCCTCTCCGAGCTGGTCGTTGTTTAACACTACGCCTTCGTCCAACCTCAGACGGCGGAAAAACCGTCCGTTTTCCACCCGCGCAAAGGTCTCGCCGATATGCTTTTTCTCAAGTTTTGCAAACAAAACGAAAAATGCGCTGACGGCGTCCAACAATTGCGCGTTGGTACTGCGCAAAGATACTTTCAACTCTCCTATCCCGTCGTCATGCGTCAAAAACAACTCTACGGTATAACGAACGGTGGGATTGTACCTGAAACTGACGGCAGAACAAATCGAAGCAAGTCCCGCAGATTGCTGCGCAACGAATTTTAACGTCTGACTCGGCTCCACCAACGCCTGAAGGTGGTTGAAAACGTCGGCTATCCTCTTTTCCGGTGTCTCGATGGACAGGTAATCGGCAATAATGGTGTTTATCATATTACTGCGACTCATTCCCTTTTTATACGCCACTGCGTCGAGGGCGTCGACGAGCTGATCGTTGAGTACTAAACTGTATACGCTCTTGGACATATTCTATCTCCTTTTTCCTCTTATCATTATATCACTGTCTTGAATTTTGTCAAGCATTATTATATAATTTTTTAAACAAATTATTAAATTTTTACATTTAATTATTGACGTTTTTGATGCAAATTATAACAAAAAATATTGAAAAAGGTATTAAAAACGTTTGATTTTTACAATAGGAGGTGGTAAAATCTTCAGTATGAAAAAAATCGACAGACAAAGGGCGGCGGAATATTTGAACGCCGATAAAATCAACACTATTGCATTGACGGGAGTACTGGCGGCAAACAAAGACGCGGAAGTTTACGAAAACCAACACGGAGAAGGCATGATGGTCGTAAAGGGCAGGCAACGCTATATATATTCTCCGGACAAACGGTTTTGGGACGAGTGCTTTTACACCGCACCGGACGACGTATGTTTTGCCTGTCTGCACCGGGAAATAGCCGATTACCTGAAAGACAATTTCGGTGCTTTTTACGACGACTACTGCCATATATGCGCCTTTTTGGGGGACAAACCGTACGCAAACCCGATTATCCCCGACGGATACGAAGTCAAAGATATCGACGTAAAAGATTTGGATTACATAAACGACTACTATACGTATAAAGGAGAAGGAAGC
Source organism: Clostridiales bacterium (assembly GCA_004558105.1). Taxonomy (GTDB): domain Bacteria; phylum Bacillota; class Clostridia; order Christensenellales; family CAG-314; genus SFEB01. The sequence continues at coordinate 9,283 of SFEB01000006.1, read as the reverse complement.
AGAGAACGGTTGCTGGAAGAAATTACCGACAGGCCGAGTTGCGCATTGTACCGCAACGGCAAAATTCAGGCATGGAACCTTATTCATGCGGACTACTCTATGGGAGTAATGTTCGTTCCGCCCTTCAACCGCGGCAAAGGCTACGCGCAAATCGTCGGAAGCGAACTGCTGAAAAAAGTAATCGCCGCCGGACGAATCCCTTACGTTCAGATAGTATCGGACAATATTCCGAGTTTAAACCTAGCGACGCAACGACTGGGCTTTACGAAAGTTTTCGAAGCCTGCTGGGTACGTAAAACGCCCAAAGAATAAAAAAGTAACGGACGAACGGATGGTTTTCGTCCGTTTTTTGTTGGGTAACGCATGAGTTGAAAACGGTGTATACTATTTATAATAAAAAAGTTGTTGTAAATTGTTGAAAAAACTTGCTTTTTTTGGTATAATGGTTGTCTAAGGAAAAAACTATGACTAAAAAGAATTATTTTATCTTTATTTGCATAGCCGTTCTGACAATATGCTGTTGCTGTCTGGCTCTACTGCCCGACGGAACGTCTGAGGCGGCGATAAAAGAAGGTATTTCGCTGAGTCTTTCCGCACCGCAGGCTCTGACCACCCGCAACGGAGAGTGCTATATAGCCGATACTATCGAAGAAGACGGCAAAACCTATACTATCGTACATAGGGTATCCGAAAAAGGTATCGAAACGTTGTTTTCCGACAAAAGCATCGAAGGCGAGACGAAGGATATCGAAGTTTCAGCCGACGGGAAAACTCTTTTCCTTATGCAAAACGACAGCATACTGGTCAAAGGCATTGGCAACGAGACGAATATCAGTATCTCCGCAGCAGGCGTGTTCGATATTCTCGTCAGCGGCGACTACTTCTTTTACGAGACGAAAGCAAACGGCAAATGCAACAGCAACGTCGTTGCCGTAACCGAGTTGCTCGGCAATCCCGACACTCAGATTAAACCTTCGTCACACGGTCCTACCAAGATCGCTTTTCTCGGCGTTAATTCCAAAAACGAAGGACAGGCGATTGCTTATTATCAGACCACCGATGAAAACGGCGTAAGTAAAACGGCACAAATTGCGATTTCGGCAGAAGGTACGTCCGATATCACTCCGGACCTCCCTTACGCAATAGGCGACGACACTCTCGGAACTTTTAACTACGGCAATTCCGCTTGTTTCTTTACTGCCGAAAAAATCGACGAATTGTTATTTGAAAATACTTCCGCAAACCTTTGGAGCGAATGCGGTATTTCCATACTGGATATGGCGGTTTCTTACGACGACACAACTGATAAATATACTTTCTTTATCCTTTGCGATTACGTAAACGACTTTGACGGTGCCAACGCTTACTACAACAAACCGCGTATGATTTACTTTGAAGTTGCGTACAACGACGAAAAACCCACAACCGCTACTTTTTACGGCACAGTTAAATCGGCAGTCGAAAATCATCAGGTGTTGGGTGCAAGCGAACTGAAGTTACCCCTTCCCGAATACAACGTCACCGACCTTAAAAAAGGTTTCGTCAGAGGTTATCCGTCCAATATTATTTATACCGCCACCAAAGTTGACCCCGACTACGCTATCAAGGTAGAAAAACTTACCTCGTCCGACCAATTTGTAATACTTTCGTCGGTTGAAGATAACGGCAGAACTTACCATTATATCATGTTTGAGGGCAAGTTCGGTTGGATACTCGACAGCGATTGCGTAGACGCTTCGTCGCTGACCTTTACCGCGTTTGACGGTATTACACTCAATTTCGGCGGACAGGTATACGACCTTCCTTATCAGGACGACGCTTTTTTGCAAACTTATAACGCTCAACCTGTAAAACTCGAAAAAGGTCAGGAACTGAAAGTTGTCGGAATGTACAAAGAATTTTATTTTGTGACCTATTCCCGTAACAACACCGACGTTTACGGTTTCGTTCTTTCCGTCAATATCGGTCAGGACTATGCAAAAAAAGAATATACGACTTATTTACGAAAAGCCGCTAACCCTCAGGCAGGAAAATCCCTCGTTATTTACGCCGATACGCAACTCGATACGGTCATTAACAACGAACTGCGCGACGCCAAAGGCGTTCCCATTACCGTAAAAGCCGGCAAGGAAGTCCGCCTCTACGAAGTACTTGAAAACGGCACCTGTTTTGTCGGCGTACTCGTAGACAACGTACTTTATAAGGGCTATATAGGTTCGGAACAGATGTTGAAAGAATACAACGTCGGTCTTACCAACTCGCAGATACTTGCCACCGCTTGTATCGCCATAGTCCTCGTTATTATCGTATATATAGTTATTTTGCGTGTACGTAAAAAGAAAATGTTGGCAGTTCAGGAAGAAGCCGAAAGCAATCTTAACGCAAAAAAGAAAGCGAAAGAACAGGAAGAAAATAAGAATATAGACGATTGAATTTGAGTAATCAAGACGTAAAATCCACGGTCAGACAAACCGTGGATTTTTTGTATTTTTCATTCTATTTTTTTACCTTTCCTACGTTAAGGACGTTACTGTGATAGGCATAAACCAGTTTGTCGCGCCGTTTTTTGGCAGAGATTGCCGACTGCACGAGTTTAGTTAAAAATTCCTCGTGGCCGTACTCGTCAAAAAGGTAGTAAGCAAGTGAACCGGGTATGGAGTTTATTTCGTTTACGAAAATCTTTCCCGTCACGTTATCCACTAAATAGTCAACGCGGATCACTCCGTCAAAATTAAAAGTTTTATAGATTTTTTCCGTCGTCTCGCGAACGGTTTTTTCACCGTCAAAACTATACGGAAAAACCCTGTCCGAACCGTTTTTGTCGCCATGAATATATTTATCGGCAAAGGTAAGTATTTTGTCACGCGATACGGGACGCTCTATTTTGCTCGTTACCACCCGTCCGTCTGCTTTGAACGCCGCGCAGTTGATTTCATAAAAATCCGTAAGCGCTTTTTCTACCAACACTCTCGTGTCAAAACAAAACGCAACGTCGAGGGCGTTTTTCAATTCTTCAACGTTGTCCGCTATCTTTATACCTATACTGCTACCGAGCGACACGGGCTTTACGATAAGCGGAAAACCGAGTTTTTTTACCAAAGAGAATGCTTTTTCGTCGTAGGGCGAATTGAAAGTAACTCCTTTCAATACGTTGGCACCCATCCCCCTCAATACCGTTTTCGTCGCGCTTTTGTCCATACTCGCGCCGCAAGCAAAAGGATTACCGCACGTGTAAGGTATTCCGGCAAGTTGCAATAATCCGGACACACTTCCGTCCTCTCCGTTGTTACCGTGAAAACACGGTACCGCAACGTCGATTTTTGCAAGATTGACAAACCGTTTCAATCCACCGGTTACTTTTAACGAATTTTCTCCGCTGAACACGCAAACCCTTTTACCAGCCCTTTTATAGTCGGTCTTGTATTTTATCGGTTCAAGTTCTTTTTGCACGTACCACCAACCGTTAAATTTGTCCACGTAAACGGGATACACCCGTCCTATTCGTTTCAACACCGGTAAGGTGATTTTTGCCGTTAAAATACTGATATCATGTTCGCAACTCTTGCCGCCGAATAAAAGCAAAATATTCATTTTTTTCTCCTTTTCGTCATATTGTCGGGCAGGTCGTTCTGAAAGGCGATTACGCCACCGTCCCCGACGTACCCTGATATTTTATTTACCGCGTCGGTTAAACTCGTGCAAATAAAGATTTTATCCGACGGCATGCCCCCGTCTGACAATCCGTCCTTCAACGCGTCGGAATTTTCGCCTAAAACCGCACAAAAATCGGCTGTTTTAGCCAGTTTTTTGCCAAACGAGTAATTGACTTGTCTGCCTTCCTTTCCCATCTCCACAATGCCTTGAGCCACAACGCATTTGTTACCGTTGAAACAGGATAAAACTTCTAAAAAACCTTCCACGCCTTTGGAATTTGCGTTGTAACCGTCGTCTAATATATACCATCCGTCTTTTTTTATCAGTTCGAGCCTGTGCGGAACGTAAGATAACTTTCCCGCCGCCTCAACAAGTGCGCACGGGTCGCAATCAAGAGACGCAGCAAGGGCAAAAGCCATAGATATATTAAGGGCGTTTATACTACCCAGCAAAGGAGTAAAAATCTCATATTTTTTTCCTTTCTTATCCTCAACGACAAACCTCGTACCGTCCGGGGTAATCGAAAGATTTTTTATTGAAAAATCCTCCCCTTTTATTCCTACCGACAATTTGTTAAATTTACCCGCATACCGACGGCTGTTGACGTCGTCGGCGTTAATCACGCAAAAACTTTTTTCGGTGAGAAAGTCCAAAACCTCGCCCTTGGCGGCTATTACGTTGTCAAGACTGCCGAACGTATCCAGATGCTGAGGCGCAACGCCGCAGATAACGGCGTGATCGGGACGAAACCAACGGCAGATTTCGGCTATATCTCCACGCTTTTTCGCACCTGCTTCAAGAACGACTGCCTGCGGCGGTTTTTCGATTTCGTTTATAAACCTGGCAAGCCCCAAAGGCGTATTAAAACTCGAAGGACTGCAAACGGAGTCGTACTTTGTAGCCAAAAAAGTATTTAAAATATTTTTGACCGACGTTTTTCCGTAACTTCCCGTTACCACTATCGTAATACAATTAAAACTTTTTAACTTTTTTCGCGCGTTTTTAAGATAACGTACGTTAATCGCCGCATTAACCGGTTTTAACAGCATGTCGGCAACAAAAGTCACCGGCAAAACGACCAAAACCAATACGCACTCGGCCAACGTCAACGTCAAAGCCGAAAAAACGACGAAGTTAACGACGAGCCACCGCCCTACTCTTTTTGTCAATACAATTGGCGTTTTTTTGCCGGAAAAAACAAACGGAGAAAGCGATAAAGAGCAAGCAACGCCCACCCAAACCGCACAATCAGGTGCAAAAATCAATACCGCCGTTTGTACCGCGCTCAGTATCACGCTCAACAAAAATGCAGGGCAAAAAACGAGTTTTTTTATACTGCGTTTCCAGAAATAACCGTTAAGCTGAAGTTGCCAGACGTAATATGCCGACGAAAAAGTAAAAAGTAACGCGGTAAAAATTTTTAACAGCACCATTTCAACTCCCCAATCAACTTTCTAAAAAACTTTTTAAGACTGCCGCAAAAAACTTCGGTTTTTCCAGAAAACAAAAGTGACCGCAACCGTCTATAACGACCAGACCGCTGCCCTTTATCAACCGACGATAACGTTTCGCAATCCAAAGCGGCGTATCCGAGTCCTTTTCGCCGTAAATAAGGAGCGTAGGAACGGATATCCGACGGGCAAAACCGTCTAACGACTGATTAATCGCCCTAAAAAAAGTCGGTTTTAATTCGTCTTTTAACGTTTTAAAATCGCTGCTGCCGTATAATGCGAGTTTTTCCTTCGCTTTTTCGTTTCTTTTTGCTTTACGCTTGAGAAATTTGTAACGCTTTACTTTAAGCCATCTTTTTAAACTTTTTTTTCTCAATCCCGCAGCGTCCACGAGCACGAGTTTTTTTAACAAAAGCGGATACTTTGCCGCAAGAGCAACGGCAATTCTTCCTCCGAAACTGTGTCCTACGACGGTAAGATTTTTAAAATCGTTTCGGCAAATAAAATCCGCAACGCCGTCGGCATAGTCCTCCACGCTCATTCCCCCCGATTTAAACTCGTCGGGCATCGGCGTGTTGCCGAAACCCCAAAGGTCGACGAAGGTCAGGCGAAAACCGTCTAACAATTTGCACGACGACTTGAATATACTTCCGTCGCAACCCCAGCCATGCAAAAAGAGGACGTCGTTTCCGTCGCCCTCTTTGGTAAAAAATGGATTTATTAAAATTTTCATTTTACAGTTTTTATCATCAAAATCGCATCAATCGCCTTGTTCGCGTCACGATAGTACCCTTTTCGCGTCGCCAACTCACGAAATCCACATTTTTCATAAAGTTTTTTTGCAGAAAAGTTATCGGCGGCAACCTCTAAAATCATTTTTTCAAATTCTTCGCCATGGATTTCAACAAGGTTGTCGAAAGCCGCATTGAAAAGTTTTTCGGCATTGCCATACCGCCTGAATTCGGGTAACACACATATTTTAAGCAGTTCCGCTTCGCCGCAACAATAACTGACGGCGATATACCCTACAAGTCCGTCGCTTTCTTGCGCACCGAAAAAGGTCGTATTGCCGCCGTTAAAACTTTCGGCAATCATTTTTTCGTTCCACTGCATGAAAGGAGCAAAACATTTTGTCTCCATCTCCGCTATCCGAGACGAATGCTCCGGAGAAAGTTTTATTATTTGCGGCATTTGTCCAGTTCTTCCTCCGCCTGACAGCGTCTGACGTACAACGGAACGAGATCGGCTGAAAAATCGCCATTTGCCAGTTTATCCCTGACCTGAGCTTCTATCGCTTCGCCGTAGTCGGCGTCGGCGTCAAAGCAAACGGCGTTTTCCGACTCGGACAATTCTTTTGCCCTTTGGTCGTCGATAAGCGTCGGGGCTACGACCTCTTTAATACCGTCGTAAACGGCAAAGTAATAACCTTTGCCTGCGTCGTAAATGCAATTGGTTAATCCTTTTTTAGTATATGCTAGAGTTTGCAAAGAGTTTACTTGGATATATTTCTTTCGACAGGCGAGATTAAAACCTTTGGCTACCGATACGCCAACTCTTATCCCCGTAAAACTGCCTACTCCGATACCGACGGCAAATACGTCGATATCGTTGAGAGTAACCTTTGCCGACTGCAAAACTTCGTCGATAACGCCGTTAATGAGAACGCTGTGTTGTTTCTGATTGTCAACGAGCGTTTTTTTTGTGGTTTTTTCGCCGTCAAGCACCATAACGTACATGTTCTTGCTCGACGTATCGATAACAAGTACCTTACTCATGTATTTCTATCTCCCGAGTATGGTCGTCGATAACTTTCAGCGACACTTTTTTTGTTTTATCGGGCAACAACCCTTCTACGTTTTGCCACCACTCGACAAAAGACACGCCGTTTTTATCGTAAAAAATCTCCGACAAACCTAATTGATACGCTTCGTCCTCGTCGGCTATGCGATAAAAATCAAAGTGATTGAACGTGAGTTTTTCCCCTTGATAAACGTTGTGCAAAGTGAAAGTCGGGCTGGTAACCGTGTCCGTTACTCCCAACCCCGTTGCGACGCCCTTGGCAAAGTGAGTTTTGCCCGCTCCCAAATCCCCGTCGACCAGGATTACGTCGCCGCCGACAAGAGTTCCGGCAAAATTTTTTCCGATTTCTATCGTCTGTTCCACCGATTTACTGATAAACTTCATACCTATATTTTAATACAATCCGAACTAAAAAGCAACGGCTACCGATGCAAAATTTTCGAAATACGCTTGTAAACGATAAACGTAATACCGCCGCTGATAATGCACCTGAGCAAGTTGAACGGAATAACCGCCAAAAGGATGTAGTAAGTATAAAACGTTTCCGCAGTAACGCCTTTGTACAGCGAAGACACCATACCCACCAATCCTTCGATACTTCCGTCGAAAAATACGTTGACGTAAAAAGGAACCAACAAAAATGCGTTGGCGACAACCGCCATAAGTACGGCGCACGCCATACCCACCAAAAGTCCGATAAGCGCGGATTTTTTAGTTTTGTAGCGTTTGTAAATAATACTTGCCGGCAAAACGAAAGCAACGCCGACTAAAATATCGGCAAGTTCTCCGACGCACCCCGTGGTAGTCATAGGCATTTTAAGCAAACATTTGAGCACGACTATGACGCAACCCCAGACAGGTCCCATCGCAAAACCGCCGAGTAACGCAGGCAGGTCGGAAATCTGCATTTCCAGGAAGGACGGGAACATAAACGGCAGATTGAATTTTACCACGACGTACAAAATCCATGCAATGGCGGTAAGTATTGCCGTTTTTGCTATGGTAACCGCCGCAACGTGTTTTTTAGACTTAACCTGACCGTTTTGCTGTTCCGACTCGACAACCGTTTGTTCTTTTTGTTCTGCTTTTTCTTTTTTAGACATAAAAAAACCCTCCGTATAGAGGGGCGACGTTTTTCAATATTTTCAATATCGTCAATATTAAAATATATTGCCAATTGCCAAATATTGCCAAAACTTTTTCCATCCGGACTATACCGTCGGCGCGAGAATTCCACTCGCTCGGCAGCCCGAAGGCTGTTAGTGGGCTTTTACCACCGGTAAGGAATCACACCTTGCCCCAAAGTTCGGTTTCATTATAATACTGTTAAAAAGCATTGTCAAGTTTTTTTACAATAAAAAAGACAGTTGAGAGTAAAACTACTTTAACTGTCTTTTTGTCGGCTTTTTTAAGCCATTTGTCGGTTGTTTTTGCGTCTGTTTTCGCTTCCTACCGCCAACCAGCAAATCAGATAAATTGCGGCTAAACCTACCAATATATAGATAATGCTTGCAATCCACGGCGCAAAAGCGAATGCCCAATCGACGACGTTAAAGCGGAAAATTCCTACTATCAACCAATTGATGCCGCCGATGATAGTCAATATCAACGCAAGAATGGACCAGAAATTTCTCATGACTACCTCCGTTTAAAGTTATTGTGCGCCGTTTTTTAAAAAATATTTACGGTTTTTATTCTTTTGTAAATTTAGCAGGTTTTTTGCTTGTTTTTTTTAAAGAAAAATGATAATATACCCTTATGGATACTTTAGAAAAACAAAAGAAACCAAAGTTGTCGGTAACGCGGTTTTTGTGCTACAACGGCATCATTGCGGCTGTGTACCTTACTTTGGTCTACGTATTTCAATTTATGAGTTTTAACGCCGTACAATTCAGAATTGCCGAATGTATGACCATACTGCCGGCACTCTTTCCTTTCAGCACCCTCGGACTTACCGTCGGCTGCTTTTTAAGCAACACTATGTCTGTCTGGGGCTGGATAGACGCCGTATCGGGAACGATTTGTACGCTCATTGCCGCTCTGTTGACGTCCGTGATAAAAAAACCGTTTTTGGCGGCTTTGCCACCCGTGTTAATCAACAGTTTTGTTCTGCCGCTCGTCTGGTTTTTGTTCGCGGGAGAAACGGCGTATTGGATAAACGTTCTCTGGGTGTTTATAGGTCAGGCGGTAGTTCTTTACGCGCTCGGTATCCCACTGTACTACTTTGCAAAAAAGCATCTCGTACCTATCGTTTACAACAACGTAAACTAAATCTCATATATATAAAAAAGTCAACAATAAATATCCCCCCGTGAAACGGGGGGTATTTCAGTTTCGGGCAAAGCCCTAAACATTACTGGCAACGCATTAAATGCGTT
>SFEB01000005.1 GCA_004558105.1 Clostridiales bacterium | reverse complement strand
TCTAATTGTCCGCTTTGCGCTATCGGTAATGACAGTAATAAATTAAGAATATGGAAACTTAATGAGATGGATGCAGACCACGTTACTGCTTGGAGTAAAGGAGGGGAAACTAATATCGACAACTGTCAAATGCTGTGCAAAACCCACAATCGAGCAAAAGGAAACAAGTAAAGTGTAGCACACTATACTTTGCAAGCAAAGTCGTGTTTTTTTGCAAAGCAAAAAATAAAGAGTAGCAAAATTTTGCTACTCTTTTATAATGTCTTAAAAATCCCTAAGAGTGACGCGGTTACGGGTGCTTTTTTCGTGTAGTTTGGTTTATTTATAAAAGTTCTTCGGTTTTTTGTTCCTGAACGAGAATTCGTTGGGCGTGTTGTTTGGTGATGCGTTCGAGTTGGCTTTCGGCGTTGAGTTTGAGTATGATGGTTTTCATGATTTGTTCTATTTCGCTGCCTGCCGAGTAGTCCGCAGGAACGAGAAAGTCTACGCGGTCGTCTTTTATCAGATATTGATTGCCGACCTGAGGTCTGTAAACGCCGATACTGTGTCCGCCGTTCTGACGGGTAAGTTTCATACAGGGAATGTCCGTCATTCCGTCGCCTATGTATACCATGTTGGCAAAAGAAACGTGTTTTTCTTCTTCGGGGGTGAAACCGTTGAGTTTGTCGTCTTCGCTCACGTCGAAAACGCCCTTGTGAATACGGTATAAAAACTGAACTTTGCTGGTGTAATTGACGGCGATAGACGGCCAGAGCGGATACCCGTGTTGGTCGTAGACGTAATCGCAGGCGTAAATTTCTTTAAAATACTTTCCTATTTTACTGCCTTCGATCATGGGTTTTATTCCGCTGCTGATAATATAATGTTCTACCTGTACGCCTTGTTCGGCGGCGAAGTCGTTTATACGGTCGAACCAGGTTTCGACGCCGTCGTAAAAACGAACGTTTTTGCCGCAGTCTTTTAAACTCGCACGGGTGCAAAGGTCGGTGCCTTTCGACTTTTGCAGCATCATATACATAACGGCGAGAATCCCGTCCATGTGGTGGCGTTTGGCGTAGCCGTTGGCTTCTGTCCAGAATTCGTCCGCAGTCATGCCAAGACGGGGGATAAAGTCGAATTCCTGCATATCCGTTGTGGAAAGGGTATTGTCAAAGTCGTACATTATCGCAACGACGGTTTTTTCATTCTTCATATTTTACCTCGACAATCATTTTAACACAGTGACCGTGGTTTTTCAACTGTTTTATAAAAAAGAATGTCGGGATACTCCGAAAAATATTTTTTTAAGTCCTTGAAAACGATTGACAAGACGGGTTTGTTGTGGAAAAATAGTGGTGGTAAAATTAGAGAAATTATGATTAAAAAGGTATTATTTTTCAGGTCGGATTGCCTGGACGCATATAAGAATATCGCGCTGGAATACAGGTTCGTAAAAGTGTGTCCGCATGACGCCGTTATCGTGTACGTATGGCAAAACGACCATTCGGTCATTATCGGTAAAAACCAGAATGCGTTCGGCGAGGTCAATCTCGACCTTTTGCTGGCGGACGGGGGTAAAGTCGTAAGGCGTTTTACGGGCGGAGGTGCGGTTTATCACGATATAAAAAATCTCAACTTTTCGTTCGTGGCAAGCAAAGAAAATTACAGCGTTGAGAAGAATTTCGAGGTAATAAAGCGCGCTTTGGAGCCGTTCGGGGTGAACGCGGAAATATCCGGGAGAAACGACCTCACGGTTGACGGCAAAAAGTTCAGCGGCAACGCCTTTTTGACCGAAGACGGGATATGCCTGCATCACGGTACTATTCTTATCGACACGGACGTGACGAAGATGCAGAAGTATCTTACCGTAAACAAAGAAAAACTTGCCGCAAAAGGAGTCAAGAGCGTGGCGAGCAGAGTAGTCAATCTTGCTACAATCTGTCCCGATCTGACGGCAGAAAAGGTAGCGGAGTCCATCCGCGACGTATGCGGAAAGGTTTTCGACGCAAAGTGCGTTGAAATGAATCCTGACGAATATCCGTGGAACGGGCAGGAGGATACTGAAAAGTTGCTCAGAAGCAACGAGTGGACGCTCGGCAGAGTAGCGGACAAAAACTACGTTTGTCGCAGTAAACGTTTTGATTGGGGCACTACGCAGGTGGCGTTCGTTAAAGACGGGGACGGAGTATTGACCGACCTGTTGGTTTTTTCGGACAGTCTGGATACCGAAATTTGCAAAAGAGCGCAAGAATTTTTTATCGGTAAAAAGACCGACGGTATGCTTTTGACCGACGGGAAGCTGACGGACGTCTTAAGTCTGTTGCAAGAGCAAAACGACGATAACGATAATAATTAGAGAAAAAATTCTCACAGAGAGGTAAAAAATGGATTATCAATTTGACTTAATGATACTGGGCGGCGGCCCCGCAGGCTATTCTGCCGCTATCCGTGCGGCTCAGAACGGTAAAAAAGTTGCTCTCGCAGAGCAATGCAAAGTAGGCGGAACATGTCTTAACCGCGGTTGTATTCCCACCAAGGCGTTGTTGCACACGGCGGAAGTGCTTAATTCCGCAAAAGAAGCGGCAGAGTACGGCGTTACGGTCGACGGTCAGGTCGGATACGACCTGAGTAAGGTTTACGCGCGTCGCGATCTGGTGGTAACGAAACTCCGCACGGGCGTTGAAAAACTTTTGTCGGCAAGAAAGGTCGCGTTGTTTAACGGCAAGGCAAGTTTCGTGGACTCGCATACCGTTTCGGTCGGCGAAGAAAAAATAACCGCCGAAAATATACTTATTTCTACCGGCAGCGTACCGGCGACTTTGAAAATAGAAGGTATGGAGTACTGCGTTAACAGCGATTACTTGCTGGAAGGCGAAAACGAAATCCCCGACAATATCGTTATAGTGGGCGGCGGAGTTATCGGCGTCGAGTTTGCGGAAATTCTTCTGGCTCTCGGCAAAAAGGTCACAATCGTAGAATTTATGGACCGTATCCTCGCTACCGTTGACAGAGACGTCAGTCTGCAACACGCTCTCGCATTAAAGAAAAAAGGCGCAACCATCAATCTCAACGCGGCAGTCGGCAAGGTAGAAAAGACGGAAAACGGTTACAGAGTTTTCTTTACCGACAAAAAGGGAGAACAAACGATAGACGCCGATCTCGTAATAGTGAGTACGGGACGTAGGGCGAATATCGCGGGGCTTAATCCTGAGGCGGCAGGCGTACAGGTGACGGAAAGAGGTTGTATCAAGGTTGACGAGCAATACCGTACTTCGGTTGACAATATTTACGCTGTCGGCGACTGCATAGGCGGTATTCAACTTGCCCACTTTGCGGCGGCTCAGGGCGAGTACGTTGCGGACGTGTTGTCCGGTAACGTCAACCACACCAACCTCAGCGTCGTGCCGAGTTGCATTTACACCACGCCGGAAATCGCTTGCGTGGGCATGACTCAGGCGCAGGCGACGGAAAAAGGCATTGAGACGGAAGTCGGCAAGTTCCCCATGGGCGCAAACGGAAAAAGTCTTATCGTCGGTCAGGAAAGAGGTTTTGTAAAGACCGTATTTGAAAAGGCGACGGGCAAGTTGCTCGGCGCGGTACTGTACTGCGACAGAGCTACCGATATTCTCGGTCAGTTGGTTCTCGCCGTTTCCAACGGTATGACGCGCGATCAGATGGAACGCGCAATTCATCCGCACCCCACGGTGGAAGAAAGCGTAGGCGAAAGCGTAATGGCAAGCGTCGGTAAGGCAATTCATACTTTGTAAAAATAACCGTAAAACGCTTGACAAAACTTAACAAGTGTAGTATACATACTAGGTAAACTCTATCAAGAGTGTCGGAGGGACGGACCCGTTGAAGACACAGCAACCTTTTGAAGGCTTTTGCCGACAAAGACGGTGCTAAATTCCGCAGGCGACAGCCTGGCAGATGGAGCGGCAGTTTTTAAGAGATTAAAAGTTCCGCTCATTCGGGCGGAACTTTTTTGATTGCGGTTTACGGTACAGGGGGATAGCCCCGAAGGAGGAAAAACATGAGTAAGAGATTTTTTACGAGCGAGAGCGTGACGGAAGGTCATCCCGATAAAATTTGCGATCAGATAAGCGACGCCATACTCGACGCTTTAATAGCTAAGGACAAGAACGCGCGCGTTGCGTGCGAAACCATGTGTTTTACGGGTAGCGTACTGGTGGCGGGAGAAATCAGCACCAACTGTTACGTCGACATTCCGACCATTGTTCGCGAGACGGTAAAAAAGATTGGTTATACGCGTGCAAAATACGGTTTTGACGGCAACACGTGCGCGGTGTTGACGAGTATAGACGAGCAAAGCGGCGATATTGCCCTCGGCGTAGATAACAGCATGGAGTACAAGCAAGGTGGAGATGCCCTCGACAAGTTCGGCGCGGGCGACCAGGGAATGATGTTCGGTTTTGCGTGCGACGAAACGAAAGAATTGATGCCGTTGGCGCATATGCTTGCAAACAAGATATGTATGAAACTTGCGGAGGTTCGCAAAAACGGGCGTTTCGAATATCTCCGTCCCGACGGAAAAGCGCAGGTAACGGTAGAATACGACGGCGACAAAGTCAAGCGCGTCGATACAGTCGTTTTGTCCACTCAACACGCTCCCGACGTAGAGCAGGAAACTTTACGCCGCGACATGATAGAAGAGGTAATCAAGGCGGTTATTCCTTCCGGGTTGTTGGACCGTGATACAAAGTACTACGTCAACCCCACGGGAAAGTTTGTCATAGGCGGACCGATGGGCGACACGGGACTTACGGGCAGGAAGATAATAGTGGACACCTACGGCGGTTATTGCGCGCACGGGGGCGGATGTTTTTCGGGCAAAGACCCCACCAAGGTAGACAGAAGCGCCGCGTATATGTGTAGGTATATTTGCAAGAATATAGTTGCGGCGGGACTGGCAAGGAAGGTGGAAATGCAGGTGAGTTACGCTATCGGTATTGCGAAACCCGTGAGCATTTTTATCAATTCTTTCGGCACGGGTGCGGTTACCGACGAAAAACTGTCCGAGATAGTGGCTGAAAACTTTGATTTAAGACCTCGCGCCATTATCGATAAACTGGATTTGTTGCGTCCCGTTTACTCTGCGACGGCGGCTTACGGGCATTTCGGCAGAGAGGAATTCCCGTGGGAAAAAACGGATATGGTAAAAACTCTCAAAAAATATCTTAAAAACTGAAAAAAAGCACGCAAAAACGCGTGCTTTTTGGTTAATTTATGTTACAATAAAATAATGATACTAAAAGGGGTAGTGAAAAATATAGTTTTTTACAACAACCAGAACGGCTACTGCGTGCTGATATTGTCGGTAGACGACGGTGACGAGTACACCTGCGTGGGGAATATGCCGGTAGTTTCGGTAGGCGAAGAACTGGAGTTGGAAGGAAAAGTAGTTTGCCATCCTAAGTTTGGCGAACAGTTTTCCGTGCAAAAAATTATCGTTTCCGCCCCCAATCAATCGGGCGATATAAAAAAGTATCTTGCAAGCGGACTTATCAGGGGCGTGGGACCGAAGACGGCGGAGGCGATAGTCGCCGCTTTCGGCGACAAATCCATGGACGTTTTAAGAGATAATCCGATGGAACTTGTCAAAATACGGGGTATCAGTAAAAACAAAGCCGTTGCCATAGGAAACGCTTTTGCCGAGCATATAGATATGCAACAACAGATAATGTTTTTGCAGAGTTACAACATCACCACCAACATGGCGGTAAAGATTTATAACGCCTACAAGGGTAACGTACAGCGCGTGCTGACCAAAAACCCGTATAAGCTTATCGACGATATCGACGGCATAGGGTTTGCGACGGCGGATAAAATCGCGCAGAGTATGGGAATAGCGAGCGACAGTGAATTCCGCATACGCGCGGGCGTAGTGTACTACCTCAAAGAATCGGCGGAAAAACTAGGCAATACTTTTTTATATACCAAAGACCTTAACGACGCGTTAAAAGAACTGCTCGGTCTTGAAAGCGATATCGATCGGGCGGTTATGGACGGGATTTATCAGAATCTTCAGTTTGACCTCGTCTGCAACTGTTTTAATTACAACGGCGAAAGTTGTATCGCGTTGACAAAGTATTACAAGCAGGAAAAAGCCATAGCGGCGCAGATAGTAAAACTCGTCAGAGAAATAAAACCGCTCGGCATAAATACCGACGCGATAATAGACGAATTTGAGAGAGTAAACAAAATAAAGTTTCACCCGAGCCAGCGCGAAGCGATAAATTCTGCCGTCAACGGCGGCGTAACCATAGTTACCGGCGGTCCCGGCACGGGAAAGACCACCATTATCAAATGCGTTTCGTATATTTTTAACAGTTTAAAGTTAAAAGTCGAGTATTGCACCCCCACTGGGCGCGCGGCAAAGCGGTTGAGCGAGTCCACTGGACAGGAAGCGAAAACCATTCACCGTATGCTGGGTATGGAATTTAACGACGGCGCGGTGCGGTTTTGTTACAATAAAAGCAACAGATTGCCGGCAGACGTTATCATTATCGACGAGTTGTCTATGGCGGACGTCGGGATAACTTTCAGCCTTACCAACGCAATCAAAGACAACTGCCGTCTGGTGCTCGTCGGCGACAAGGACCAACTTCCCAGCGTCGGCGCAGGCAACGTTCTGGGAGACCTGATTGCCAGCGGTCTGGTGGAAGTAAAGTATCTTACCCATGTTTATCGGCAGGAGGAGGGTAGTTTAATTGTTTCCAACGCTCACCTTATCAATCAATGCAAAATGCCGATAGCCGACAACACGAGTAAGGACTTTTTTATAACTTACAAAGACAATCAGGTGGATATTTTAAACACGGTCGTCGATATGGCGAGTAGGCGGTTGCCAGGATTTGCGAAGGTTGACGCAAAGAGTATACAGGTTCTTTGTCCTTTAAAAGGCGGAGTATCGGGCGTAAACAATCTTAACGCTCAACTTCAGGCGATTTTAAATCCGCCGGGCAGAAACAAAAACGAAGTCAGATACGGCAACACCACCTACCGCGAGGGCGACAAGGTGATGCAGGTTCGTAACAATTACGAGCAAACCTGGAGCAGAACAACCGAGACGGGGTACGAAGAAAGCACGGGAGTGTTTAACGGCGACCTGGGAATAATCACTCAGATAAATACGTCGACGAATACTCTCGTCATAACTTTCGACGACGGGCGTCAGGCTTTGTATTTAGCCAACGACCTCGAAGACGTCAGACTTGCCTACGCGGTCACCGTTCACAAGAGTCAGGGCAGCGAGTTTGACGTGGTTATCATTGCCGTAACAAACGGGCCGCCCACGATTTTAAATAAAAACTTGTTGTACACCGCAGTCACCAGAGCGAAAAAGATGGTGGTTATGGTGTGCAGTAAAAAGACTCTGTCGTTAATGGTACACAACAATTACGTCAAACAGCGTACGACGATGCTGAAAAAGTTTTTGATCGAGGAGAACAAAAAGTATGACACCTTCTTTGGCTGACAAACTGTTTGGTTTTCACGAGTACACTTGTTGTTGTTGCGGCGTGGACGTATTTGACGACAGCGGATTTTGCGACGTTTGCAAAGCCGCGCTGCCGCTTAACAACGGCAAAACCTGCGCTTTGTGCGGCGCAAAGATAGAAGGAGATCACGATTATTGCGCAAACTGCAAACCGAGCGACAGATACTTTGAAAAAATAGTCAGCAGTTTCGACTACACCGGTGTGGCGGTAACACTGATGAGGAGTTTCAAGTACGGTAACGCCAGGTATCTAGCAGGGGTATTCGCAAAATATATGGCAACGACCTTTTTGGAATCGGGATTAGAAGTCGATATCGTCGTTCCCGCGCCTTTGTCGGCAAGGTCGTTGGAAAAAAGAGGTTACAATCAATCGTTGTTGCTGGCGAGAGAGTTTTGTCTGTTGACGGGACTTCCTCTCGAAGAGGACAACCTGATAAAGATAAAAGAAACGGTTCAACAGGAAAAACTGACCAACATACAGAGACGGAACAATCTGTCCGACGCCTTCGACGTGGTTGACAAAACCGCGTTCGTCGGCAAAAAAGTGTTGGTGATAGACGACGTAAAGACTACGGGTACGACCATAGACAGGATTGCAAAGTTATTAAAAAAATGCAAGGCAGCCAAGGTTTACGGGCTGACGGCCGTATCGGCAAGAGAAAGATTAAAGGTAAACCGGGACAAGGAGAACAAAGATGAATAACAAAAAGCAACTTAAACTTCTCGAAAAAACAGCACAAAAAGTCGAAGCGCTGGCAGACGAATACGCAGCCAAGACCGACGCAGAGTTGAAAGCCGTTACGCCCTGGCTTAAAGAAAGACTGGCGAAGGGCGAGACGCTGGACGATATTCTGCCCGACGCTTTTGCCGTGGTGAGAGAAGCGGCAAAGCGTACTCTCAATATGTACCACTTTCACGTTCAGATTCTCGGCGGTATTGCTTTGCATCAGGGCAGAATCTGTCAGATGTCGACGGGTGAAGGTAAAACCCTCGTTTCTACCATGCCGGCGTATCTCAATTCTTTGACCGGCAAGGGCGTGCATATAGTCACAGTCAACGATTATCTTGCCAAGCGCGACGCCGAGTGGATGGGAAAAATTTACAAGTTTTTAGGCGTGTCGGTAGGGGTTATTTACTCACAGATGCCTCACTCCGACAAGCAGAAGGCGTACAATTGCGATATCACCTACGGTACGAATAACGAATTCGGTTTCGACTACCTCCGCGATAACATGGTGATAAGAAAAGAACAACTCGTTCAGAGAGGACTCAACTTCGTCATTATCGACGAGGTGGACAGTATTCTTATCGACGAAGCGCGTACACCGCTTATTATCAGCGGCGCCGGAACGAAGAGTAACGAAATGTATATCACCGCCAACAGGTTTGCAAAAGGTCTGAGCCGCGGTTTTGAAAAGTCCGACGACGAAAAGAGCAAGCTTGACCGCTTTAATTCGGAATTCGACGAAGAATTGGAAGACAATTACGACGTGTTGGTGACCGAGAAGGAAAAATCCGTTCGTCTGACTCAACGCGGTATCGAAAAAGCCGAAAGATTTTTTAAGGTTGACAACCTGTCCGACGTGGAAAACACCGAGCTCAACCACTATATCAACCAGGCTTTGCGCGCTAACTTTATTATGAGACGCGACATCGATTACATCGTCGAGGACGGCGAAGTCATTATAGTCGACGAGTTTACCGGCCGCAAGATGATAGGAAGACGTTTCAACGCCGGTCTGCACCAGGCAATCGAAGCGAAAGAGGGCGTGAAAATAAAGGAAGAAAACAAGACGCTTGCAACCATTACGTTCCAGAACCTGTTCAGAATGTACAAAAAGATGAGCGGTATGACCGGTACGGCAAAGACCGAAGAGGGCGAGTTCAATTCGATTTACAACCTCGACGTAGTGGAAATTCCTACCAACAAGCCGATGATAAGAACGGACTACAACGACGTGTTGTACACCACCCGTGCGGCAAAACTGAGACACATCGTCGAAGATATCGTCGAGTGCCACAAGAACGGGCAACCGGTATTGGTTGGTACGATAAGCGTAGAAGCGAGTGAAGAATTGTCAAAAATTCTTACCCGTCAGGGAATAAGACACAACGTTTTAAACGCCAAAAACCACATGCGCGAGGCGGAAATCGTCGCGCAGGCAGGCAGGCTTAACGCCGTCACCATCGCCACCAACATGGCGGGGCGCGGTACCGATATTCTGCTGGGCGGAAACCCGGAATTTATGGCGAGACAAAAAATGGTTCAGGAGGGGTACACCGACGAACAGATAGCGGTCGCAACGAGTTACGCCGACGGAACGCCGGAAGAAGAAGAGTGGAAAAAGGTTTACAGGAACCATTACAAAGAGTTTAAAGCCGAAACCGATAAAGAAAAAGAACAGGTTATCGCCGTGGGCGGTCTGCATATTATCGGAACGGAACGTCATGAAAGCCGCCGTATTGACAACCAGTTGAGAGGGCGTAGCGGCCGTCAGGGCGACCCGGGCAGCAGCGTGTTTTTCATCAGTCTCGAAGACGACCTCGCAAGACTGTTCGGCGGAGAGAGATTGCAGAGCATGCTGAGGTTCTTTAAGTGGGAAGAAGACGAACCCATCACGCAGAAGATGATGACCAAGGCGATAGAGACGGCGCAAAAGAACCTCGAAAGCCGTTATTTCGGTATGCGCAAACAGGTTTTGCAATACGACGACGTCAACAATATGCAACGCAACATTATTTACAAAGAGCGTCAGCGCATAGTCAACGGCGAAGACGTCCATTCGGAAATTCTAGATATGGCGGAAGGTTACTGCCGAAAGGCTCTGGAAGACGCAGTAAACGGAGTTTCCGACAGCAGAAAATGGGATTTTGCGTCGGCAAACAAGGTGTTGTATCAAAAGTATCTGCCTATGGAAGAAGAATTTTTAAAACCCGAATACCACGAAATGTCCGGAAAGGAAATTCTTAAAGAAATGACCGCATACGTTCAGAATCTGTTAAACCGTCGCGCCGAATATATCGCAGACGAGACCGACGGTCAACTTGACTTTAAAGACCTCGAAAGGTACGTTCTGTTAAAGACCATCGACGAAAAATGGATGATTCACATCGACGACATAGACCAGATGCGTAAGGGCGTAGGACTCGCCGCCATCGGTCAGCAAGACCCCGTCGCCCTTTATAAGAAAGAAGCGTACGAGATGTTCGAGGCGATGGAAACGGATATTCAATACACAACAATCCGTTTGTTGCTGTTCGGTCAGGTCAAAAAGGTCGAGCGAAACAAGGTTGTGCAAAAAGAGGGCGTCAACGACAATCCCAATTTGTCGATGAACAGACCTTGTCCCTGCGGTAGCGGATTGAAATATAAAAACTGTTGCGGCAAAGAGGAGGCTCAACGCCGTAAACAAGAATTGATAGACGAAAAAAAGAAAGGCAAAAAGTAATTTGTCGTGCCGGAAAGACCAATCCGGCAGTAAAGGAGAGTGATGAAGTTTGATTAATATAGACGAACAAAAACAATATTTAAGAGAGATGAAATCAAAACTCAACGGGGCGGGTGAGTCACTTTGACTTACCCAATCTGCTTAAAGAAATAGAAGAACTCAAAGCGCAGACGCAGGCGGAAGATTTCTGGCAGGACGTTGACAACGCCCAGAAAGTCAGTCGCAGACTCAAGCACAGCGAAACCAAACTCGAGCATTACAACAAACTTTGCGAAAGCGTGGACGGGGTAGAGGAAATTCTCGACCTTGCGGCGGACGACGAAAGTCTGCTGGAAGAAGCGGCGGCGGAGATTTCGGATTTGCAGGAGAAAGTTGATCGGTTGCATCTAGAAACTTTGTTGAAAGGAAGGTACGACGACTGCGACGCGACTTTGACTTTGCATGCAGGCGCGGGCGGAACGGAGGCAATGGACTGGTGCGCCATGCTGTACCGCATGTATTTGAGGTATTGCGAAAGACAGGGGTACACGGTGCGCGAAGAAGACAAACTCGACGGCGACGAGGCCGGGATTAAAAGCGTGACTTTTACCGTCAGCGGCGACTATGCGTACGGCTATCTGAAAGCGGAAAAAGGGGTTCACCGTCTGGTGCGGATAAGCCCGTTTGACGCCAACAAGCGTCGCCATACCAGTTTTGCGTCGCTTGAAGTCATGCCCGTATTGGATAACGACGAAGAAATCGTCATTGCCGACAAGGATTTGAAGGTAGACACTTTCCGCAGCAGCGGAGCGGGCGGTCAGCATATCAACAAGACTGAGAGCGCTATCCGTATCACTCACTTGCCCACGGGTATAGTGGTTTCCTGTCAGACGCAACGCAGTCAGATTCAAAACCGGGAGTACGCCATGCAGATGTTAAAAAGCCGTCTTGCGGAATTGAAAGAGCGTCAGCAGATGGAAGAGGCGGCGTCAATAAAGGGCGAGGTAAAAAAGATAGAATGGGGAAGTCAGATTCGCAGTTACGTTTTCTGTCCCTATACGTTGGTAAAAGACCACCGCACGGGGTACGAGAACGCAAACGTCAACGAAGTAATGGACGGAAACATTCAGCCCTTTATCGAGGATTATCTGAGTAAGGCGTTTTAACGGAAGACGGAAGAAAAAGAGTAAAGCGACGTATCTGCGGTAACGGGTTTGCCTGTTGCCGCCGAACGTTTTTAAAGCGAGACAGTATGAAAAACTTTAATTCAGCCAAAGAGGAGATTTTTGTTCTCGGAATAGAAAGCAGTTGCGACGAAACGGCGTGCGCCGTCGTGAAGAACGGCAGGGAAGTATTGTCCAACGTCATAGTCAGTCAGATAGATATTCACAAACTTTACGGCGGAGTCGTTCCGGAGATAGCCAGCAGAAACCACGTAGAAGCTATTGACAAGGTTGCGTCCCTTGCTTTGGAACAGAGCGGAAAAACTTTAAATGATATCGACCTTATTGCCGTAACTTACGGCGCGGGGTTGGTGGGAGCTTTACTGGTGGGCGTATCCTTCGCCAAGGGGCTCAGTCAGGCTACTGGTATACCGCTCGTAGGCGTTAACCATATAGAAGGGCATATCTGCGCCAACTATCTCAATCATCCGGAACTCCAACCGCCTTACGTCTGTCTTCTTACGAGCGGAGGACATACGGCGATTATCAGGGTAGACGGGTACGTGGATTATACCGTTCTTGCAAGCACGGTGGACGACGCGGTAGGCGAAGCCTTCGATAAGGTGGCACGGGTGCTTGGTTATAGTTATCCGGGCGGACCGAATATCGATAAAAACGCCGCAAAAGGCAAGCCGGGTTACAAGTTGCCGGGCGTCGTGGTGTCCAACGGCAATTTTTCTTACAGCGGTCTTAAGACGGCGGTTATCAACACCGTTCACAACGTAGAGCAAAGAGGCGAGCAGGTAAACAAAGAAGACATGTGCGCCAGTTTTACCCATGCGGCAATCGACGGTCTGATTTCAAGGAGCGGACAGTTGCTTTTGGAAAGCGGTCTGAAAAAGTTTGCCGTTGCAGGCGGAGTGGGCGCAAACAGTTATCTGCGCGCAGAAGCGGAAAAACTGGGCAAACGACTCGGCGTAAAGGTTTATCTGCCGCAACTCGTGTATTGTACCGACAACGCCGCCATGATAGCCGCACAGGGGTATTACATGGCAAAAGAAGGCGGAGAGTTTTCGGACTTGACTCTCAATGCATGCCCGACTTTAAAATTACGCGGTAAAAAGCCGGATTGACCGGTCGTTTGGATTTTTAAAAAACGATACTACCCTGCGTAGGGCGTTTAAACGCAGTGAAATCTTAACGGAAAACGATTTTATAATATGCACCGAATCTTGCCGATTCGGTGCATATTTTATACCTTTACGGAATAAAAATACAAATGAGAAAATATGTCGTAAAAAAACGATTTTTTTAGCCGATTACTTTAAAATAGTACTTGACTTAACTCGTAAGTGGGTATAAAATAGATACGTCTGAAAGTTTGCGGTCACCGTATAGTATGCAGATTTTCGGGCGTTGAAAAAATAAGAAAAGTTTATCTTTTACGGAGGAAATAAAGATGAAATTTATCAAATGTGACCACCTTAAGCAAAAGCCGGATTTTTCGGATCTGCCTTTCGGCAAGTACATGACCGACTATATGTTGGAAATGGACTGGACCAGAGAAAACGGTTGGGGCGAAATTACGATTAAACCCTACGAAAACTTCTCCCTCAGCCCCGCGGCTATGATTTTGCACTACGGTCAAGGTATTTTCGAAGGCGCGAAAGCCTTTAAAAACGACAAGGGCGAAATCAGTATGTTCCGTATCGAAAGCAATCTCGATCGTATGAACAAGTCGGCTTGGCGTATGGGTATGCCTACTTTCGATCTCAACGCGGTTAAAGAAGGTATCGCAAAGTTGGTTGCGATAGAAAAAGACTGGATTCCCGTCGGCGACGGCAAGGCTCTCTACCTTCGTCCTACGATGATTGCGACGGAACCCAAAATAGGCGTTACGTCCTGCGGAAGCTTTAAGTTTTACGTCGTCTGCTGCCCCGTTTCCAGCTACTTTAAAGCCGGTGCGGGTCTCGTTAAGATTATGATTGAAGACACCTTCGTCCGCGCTTGCGCAGGCGGCACGGGTGAAGCAAAGTGCGTAGGCAACTACGGCGCAAGCTTCCTCGCTATGGAAATTGCAAAGAAAAAGGGTTATAACCAAGTTTTGTGGTTGGACGTCAATCACCAGTACGTCGAAGAAGTCGGCACGATGAACGTTATGTTCGTTATCGACGGCGAAGTCGTTACGCCTGCTCTGAGCGGAAGTATTCTGCGCGGTATCACCCGTGACAGCTCCATTATGTTGCTCCGCGAACTCGGTTACAAGGTCAGAGAAGAAAAAATCGATATTCACGAACTCATGAAGAAGGTTGCAGAAGGTCGCGTTACCGAAATGTTCGGCGTCGGCACCGCTGCTATCGTCAGCCCCGTCGGCACCCTCGGTTACGAAGGCAAAGACTACATCATCGGCGAAAACAAACCCGGTCCCGTCGGTCAGGCATTGTACCACGCTATGATGGATATTCAACAAGGCAGAACGCCAGATAAATTCGGTTGGGTTACGCACGTAAAGCAAGACTAACCGACCTTTGTCGGCGGCGACCGTCGGCGGCGTCGTCGATTGAATAAAAAACAAAGAAATCCAATAAAGGAGAACACGATAATGGAAAAAGTTAAAGTTGACTTTGAAGTTTGCAAAGGTTGCGGACTCTGCGTGCTGGCTTGCCCCAAAAAGCTCATGCAGATCGGCAAAAAGAGCAACAACAAGGGGTATTTCGTCGTAGAATGCACCGACCAGAATGCTTGCGTCAGTTGCGGTTCTTGCGCTCGTATGTGCCCTGACAGCGCTTTGGAGGTAAACAGATAATGAGCGAAAAGAAATTGATGAAGGGTAACGAGGCAGTGGCAGAAGGCGCAATCCGCGGCGGTTGCAGATATTTCTTCGGCTATCCCATCACCCCGCAGAACGAAATTCCCGAATACATGAGTTGGCGTATCCGCGAAGTAGGCGGCGATTTTATCCAGGCCGAAAGCGAACTTGCGGCTATCAATATGGTTTACGGCGCGGCAGGCGCAGGCGCACGCGCTATGACGAGCAGCAGCTCTCCGGGCGTAAGCTTGAAGCAAGAAGGTATCAGCTACATAGCAATGGCGGAACTCCCCTGCGTTATCGTCAATATGACGCGCAGCGGTCCCGGTCTCGGCGGTATTCAACCCAGCCAGGGCGACTATTTTCAGGCGACTAAGGGCGGCGGACACGGCGACTATCATTTGTTGACTTACGCACCCAGCACCGTTCAGGAAGCGGTTGATTTGTTGTACGACGCTTGGGACAAGTCGGAAAAATACCGTGTACCCGTATTTATCCTCGGTGACGGTATCCTCGGTCAGATTATGGAACCCGTTTCTTTCAAACCCATGAAAGAAATGCCCGATCCCGAAACCAAAGATTTTGCCACCACCGGTAAACACCACGGCAAAGACAGACGCATCGTCAACAGCCTTTACATCGAACCGGAAATCTGCGAACCGAGAAACCTCGAATTGCAGGAAAAATACAGATTGCTGGCTGAAAACGAAACCATGTGCGAAGAGTATCACTGCGACGACGCGGAATACATCATCACCGCTTTCGGCAGCGTGGGCAGAATTGTCCGCACGGCAGTCGACGATTTGCGCGCAAAGGGATTAAAAGTCGGTATGATCAGACCTATCACCGTCTATCCTTTCCCGAGCGCAGTTTATAAAAAGTACGCAGACAAAGCAAGCGTCAAGGGTTTCCTCGACGTGGAACTCAACGCAGGTCAAATGATAGAAGACGTCAAATTGTCTATCGAATGCAAGAAACCCGTTGAATTTTTGGGCAAATTGGGCGGCTACGTAGTATCCCCCGAAGAAATTTGCGAAAAGGTTATGGAGGTCTTGAAATAATGGCAACTGTTTATAAAAAATCCGCTATGTTGACCGACACCCCGTTGCACTATTGCCCGGGTTGTACTCACGGTATTGCTCACAAACTTATCGCCGAAACGATAGAAGAGCTTGGCCTCGTCGATAACGTCGTAGGTATCGCTCCCGTCGGTTGCGGTGTTTTCGCTTACAATTACTTTAACTGCGACATGCAGGAAGCCGCTCACGGCCGTGCCCCCGCAGTTGCAAGCGCAATAAAGCGCGTCCACAAGAACACCGCCGTTTTCTCCTATCAGGGCGACGGTGACCTCGCCAGTATCGGTATGGCTGAAATCGTCCATGCCGCAACGAGAGGCGAAAACATTACCGTTATCTTTATCAACAACGCCATTTACGGTATGACCGGCGGTCAGATGGCTCCCACCACTCTGGAAGGTCAGAAGGCGACCACTTGCATTTACGGCAGACAGGTTCGTTCAGCAGAGGGTGAAGTCATCAACGGCAACCCCATTCACGTCAGCGAATTGCTCGCAACTCTGGACGGTCCCGCATACATCGAAAGAGTTATGTTGACCGACCCCGCAAACGTCATGAAAGCAAAGAAAGCAGTCAAAAAGGCTTTTGAATATCAGATGGCAAAGAAAGGCTTTACTTTCGTAGAAATCATGTCGGGTTGCCCCACCAACTGGTATATGTCGCCCGCAGACGCTCTCAGTTTTGTCAAGAACGAAATGACCAAAAAGTATCCTTTGGGCGTATTCAAAGATATCGAGGAGGCAAAATAATGGAAAGTAGAATTGTTATGTCCGGTTTTGGCGGACAAGGCGTTTTGACAATCGGCAAATATATCGTTTACGGCGGTATGCACGACGACAAAGAAGTTTCTTGGATGCCTTCTTACGGTCCCGAAATGCGCGGCGGCACGGCAAGTTGTTCGGTAGTCGTCAGCGACAGACAGGTCGGCAGTCCCATCGTCACGATGGCGGACGTCGTTATCGTTATGAACAAACCCAGCCTGACAAAGTTTTTGCCCTGCGTTAAAAAGGGCGGATACATCTTCGTCAACAGCAGTCTTATCGACGCAAAGGTTGACAGAGACGATATCAACGTCGTTTACGTTCCCGCAAACGAAATCGCAGAAGCCAACAAAAACGGCAGAAGCGCAAATATCGTTATGTTCGGCGCATACGTCAAACATGCCGGCGTTACCTCTTACGACACAGCCGTTTCCGTTTTGAAACACATGTTTGAAAAGAAACCCGCCGTTCTCGAAAGCGTCATGAAGTGCTTTGAAGCTGGTTACGCTCTTTAATAATCGATAAAGGGAAGAACAATGAAAAACTATCAGGATAAAATCGTTTCCGTACAGGACGTTCTGGCTATGATTAAGTCGGATTTCAAAGTTGCCGTCGGCGACGCTACGGTAGAACCGCAGGGTTTTATGAGTGCGCTCCATACTATCGCCGACCGCGTTAAAAACGTAGAAGTCTGGACTTGCTTGCAAATGCGTAGCTATCCTTTTATGGAGGACGCAAAGTACAGGGAAAATTTCAAAATCAAATGCCTCTTTATGAGCAAACCCACGCGTGACGCGGCAAAACTCATCGACGTCAGTTTCGCGCCGACTCACCTGCGTCACACGGCGCGTACTATATGCGCGCAGGGTTTACCGGATATCTTTATCAGCAGTTGTTCGATGCCCAACGAAAAAGGCGAGATGTCTATCAGTATGTCCAATATTTACTCTTCTTCCGTTCTTCGCGAGATGAAGAAGGCGGGCAGACCGGTAGTGATGGAAATCAACAAGAATATGCCTTTTGCTTACGGTGACAACATTATTTCGGTCGACGACGTGGATTATATGGTCCCCGTAGAGTTTGACCTGCCGCAGGACTATCCCGCTCCCGTTACGGAAAAGGACAGCATTATCGGCGGTTATATCGCGGAGTACATTAACGACGGCGACTGTCTGCAAATCGGTATCGGCGGTATTCCCAACAGCGTTACCGGCTTTTTGGCGGGCAAGAAGAATCTCGGTATTCACACCGAATTACTGTGCGACGGTATCGTGGAACTTGCCCAAAAGGGTATCGTTAACGGCAGTAAAAAGCAGTTTTTACCCGGCAAAATCGTCACCAGCATCGTTCTCGGTACGAACAAGACTTACGACTTCGTCAACAACAACCCCGACGTGTACGTCATGAGTTGTGAAAAATGCAACGATCCGTACACCATCTCGCAAAACGACAACCAGGTCAGCATCAACACGACGTTGGAAGTTGACCTTACGGGACAGGCTTGCAGCGAGTCTATCGGCAGCAGGCAGTTCAGCGGTACGGGCGGTCAGACGGACACTACCGTGGGCGCGCAGATGAGCAAAGGCGGCAAAACCTTCCTCGCTTTGTATTCCACCGCTAACGTCAAAAACCCCGTCACGGGTGAAAGGGAAGAGATTTCAAAGATTGTTCCCCAACTCAAACCCGGTGCGGCGGTGTCTTTGTGCCGCAACGACATGATGTATCTCGTTACGGAATACGGTGCCGTCAACCTGAGAGGACTTACGGTAGAGGAAAGAGCAAAGGCGATTATTTCCATTGCTCACCCCAAATACCGCGAATGGCTCACGGCAGAAGCCAAAAAACTCGGTCTCATTTTAATGGACTGATTGTAATTTAAATAAAAACGCACCCGCACGGGTGCGTTTTTTTTATAGTTTTTAAGTTTTTGTTTTTTTCCGATTTGCTACTCCACCGATTTAAGGGCTTCCGCCATATTGACCGATTCGAGTTTGTGACTCATGAGACGGTTTGTTAAGAGGGTGAAGATTAAGGTCAGCGCGTAAGCGAAAAGGAAAGAAAGAGGGGTTATCGCATTGTTGAAACATACTCCTTCTACAAGGAGATTTGCAATGACGAAGTTGTTGAGCAGAACGCCGAGCGCAAGTCCGACGATTCCGCCGAAAATAGCAAGAATTACGTTTTCTCGCAGGATATACGCGTCCGTTTCTTTCGGATAAAAGCCCAATACTCTCACCGTTGCTATTTCGCGCCGCCTTTCCATTATATTGATGTTGGTGAGGTTGTACAGTACGACGAAAGCGAGAAGGGCAGAACAGACGATAAGCACCGCAACGACGTAGTTCATGCTGGACAGAGATTTTGCAAAGGGTGCTTTTGCTTCTTCTATAAAGGTGAAAGATACTACCCCGTCTATCGCTTTCAACCGTGTTTCTATTTCGGTTTCGTCGTAACCGTCGGGCAGTTGCAGGTAGGCGCTGTTGACCTTAACTACGTCGCTCAGATCCGCCATGCTTATTATAACGTAGTCTCCGATGTAGTTGTTGAATATTTCCGAAACGGAAAAGGTTTTTTCTTTTCCGCCTACCGTGAGGCTGATTACGTCGCCCGTCCGTATATTTTTTTCTTTTGCGAAAAGAAAGGAAATCACTGCTTCGCCGTCGGAAGGTAGGGGGACGGGCGTCGTCTTGTCGGTTTTGTACAACTTAAACATATCGGCAAAACTCTCGTCTTCGTACCCAAACAGACTTACCCGGTCGCTCAAACCGTCGTAGGTGAGCTGAACCGTGTCGGAGTAGACGTAAAAAGTTTTTTCCGCAAAGTCCAAGGTCGGCCGCTCGCCGTTTGAAAGCGTGACGGAAAGGTCGAATCTGATTATATCGCCGTACTCGTCGTCAAGGACGCCGATAACGTTGTTTCTGACCGAAAAACTTGCAAGTAACAACGCCGTGCATCCGCTGATACCAACAAGCGCCATTATCATTCTTTTTTTATCGAGGAGCATGTTACGTAACGTCACTTTTCCGATAAAAGAAGTGTTGTTCCAGATAAAAGGGATTTTTTCTATGAAAGTGCGTTTCCCGGCTTTGGGCGCTTTGGGACGCATCGCCTCGGCAGCGTTGGCGCGCGTGGTAGACAAGCTGGCAGCCAAAGCGGTCAGAGTCATTGCCACGGCGACGACTGCCAGACAAAGTCCGAGCATAAGCCAGCTGAACACGTATTTGTAGTCGCAGAATACGTAAATGGTGCGGTAAACGAGGGTGACTATTTTCGGCAATCCCCAGGTTCCCAGAAAAAAGCTTCCGACCGCACCCAGCAAACCTGCCGACAAAACGTACCAGACGTATTTCGAGGCGATGGAAAAGTTGCCGTAGCCGAGCGCTTTAAGAGTACCTATCTGAGTGCGTTCTTCGCTCACCATACGGGTAACGGTGGACAGGCACACGAGTGCGGCGACCAGAGCAAAGAAAGCGGGAAAGACGTTTGCTATTCCGTCCACGATACCCGTGTCCTGAGAATAACGCGCAAGTCCTTCGTTTTCGCGCTGAGTCAATACGTACGCTTCAAACCCCGGGTCGGTTTCGGGAGAAAGTTGAATCAGCCATTCCACAAGCGGCGCGTACTTGTCCTTAAAGAGGAGTTTTACCTGTTCGGCTTTGTCTTTTACCGCCGTCTCGTATTCTTCGTCAAATTGCGGCAAGTCCATGTCGACGGTCATATAAACCTGCGTAAAATAGTCGGCGCAGCATGCTTCGTTCGGTAAATAAACGAAAAAGTCGGTTCTGCCGAATTCAAGCGACGAAATTCCCCGTTCGTGGCTTATATACAGCGGCGATCGTACTACGCCGACGACGGTGTAGACGGGCGTGGTAAAATTATTCAGCGTCTTGCCGCCTTTTTCGTCCGTAAGAATCAACGGTTTGCCTATATCGTTTTCAGTAAAAAAATTTGCGTCCGCCACGCATTCGTTAGGGGCCGTCGGGTAACGCCCGTATATGAGGTCGAGGGTATTTATCGTCGCGGGGAGGGTTAAGACTTTTGCACCGTAATCTTTCGTTTTAAAAATAGCGTAGGCGTCGCAAGTAAAACATCCCTCCGCGGCGGTCACTCCGTCGATACCGGACAGAAAGTCAAGGTCGTCTTCACGCAGTCCCCAGGTCGATATAACCTGAAGGTCGAAAGCGTTTTTTTCGTCCAGATAATCCTCTGCGGAAGAAATCATCAAAGGCTGAACGTTTTTAAACCCCGCAAAAAAACCGACGCCCAATGCGCATATGGCAAAAAGGGCGAGGTATCTTCCGATTGAGTTTTTTATTGACCTTAAAAGGGTGATAAAAAAGTATTTTTTCATCTTTAATCGTTACCACTCGATATTTTCGACGGGGACGGGGTGGTCGTTAGTCTCCACCGAAAGGACGGTACCGCTTTTAATACGGATAACTCTGTCAGCCATATCGGTGAGAGCTTTGTTGTGAGTAATGATAATGACGGTCATGCCCGTTTCGCGGCAGGTATCCTGTAAAAGTTTTAAAATTGCCTTACCGGTATTGTAGTCGAGAGCGCCGGTAGGTTCGTCGCACAATAAAAGTTTAGGGTTTTTCGCTATTGCGCGCGCTATTGCGACGCGTTGCTGTTCGCCGCCCGACAGTTGGGCGGGAAAGTTCTTTTTCCGTTCTTCAAGACCGACTTTTTTTAACGCCTCGTCGGATTTCATCGCCGTTTTGGACAGTTGCGCGGCGATTTCGACGTTTTCCAACGCCGTGAGGTTGGGGATAAGGTTGTAAAATTGGAATACGAATCCGACGTCCTTTCTGCGGTATTCCGCAAGTTGTTTTTTGGTCATCGCCGAAACTTCGCGCCCGTTCACCGTTATTTGCCCTTCGGTCAGGGTGTCCATTCCGCCGAGAATATTGATAAGGGTGGTTTTGCCTGCGCCGGACTCGCCGACGATGACGCAGATTTCGCCTTTTTCCACGTCGAAAGAAACGTCGTGCAACGCCGTTACGGTAATCTGACCTACGTAGTCTTTTTTTACGTTTTTGAAAGTGATGTAACTCATACGTTTTTCTTATTTTACGACGGTGTCGATTATTCCGCCGCCCAGACAATCCGTATCGTTATAAAACACGACGAATTGACCTTCCGTCACGGCGCGTTGGGGTTCGGCAAAGGTAACGTAGACTTTGCCGTCTTCTCTGATATCCACCGTCACTTTCTGGTCGGGTTGACGGTAGCGGAATTTTGCAAAACACTCAAAGTGATTCTGAGAAGGTTTTTCGGGTATCCAATTGACGGCGTTTGAGACGAGAGCTTTGCTCATAAGTACGCTCTGGTCGCCGTGGCTGACTATAAGACGGTTGTTTTTAAGGTCTTTTTCCACAACGAACCATCTTTCCTGACTGTCAACCGTGCCGCCCAGACCTATGCCGCGGCGTTGTCCCAAGGTATAGTACATCAGTCCGTCGTGACGACCGACTTTGTTACCTTCGGTATCCACGATGTCTCCCGGTTGACCGGGAAGATAGGTTTTTAAAAAGTTTTTAAAGTTGCGTTCGCCGATAAAGCATATACCCGTGCTGTCTTTTTTTTCGGCGGTTGCCAGTCCGTATTGCGAAGCGATGCGGCGTACCTCTTCCTTTTGCAGGTTTGCAAGGGGGAACATTACGTCGGCGAGTTGGTTCTGGCTGAGTTGGTTTAAAAAGTAGGTCTGGTCTTTGCCGACGTCTGCGGCTTTGGTAAGGTAATGTTTTCCGTTTTCATGCCGTATGCCGCAATAATGTCCCGTTGCGACGTAGTCTGCGCCGAGAATTTTTGCCTGTTGAAGAAAAGGACCGAACTTAATTTCTCTGTTGCACAGCACGTCGGGATTGGGAGTGCGCCCCGCTTTGTACTCTTGCAGAAAATAAGAAAACACCCTGTCCATATATTCTTTTGAAAAATTGACGACGTAGTAGGGAATCCCGATTTTTTCCGCAACGTATCTGACGTCGGCAAAATCCGCTTCCGCCGTACAGCAACCGTTGGGGTCGGTTTCTTCCCAATTTTTCATGAACAGGCCGATAACTTCGTAGCCCTGTTGTTTAAGCAGCAATGCGGCGACACTGCTGTCGACTCCGCCGCTCATACCTACCACTACTCTTTTCATGTCACACGTCCCATGCCGAAAGCACTTCAAGGTACTCTATGGCTTCTTCATGCCCTTGCATTGCCGCGCGTTTACAGTAAAAAACCGATTTCTGGTAGTCGGGCACGCAATGAACTCCGTCGGTGTACCAGACGGAAACTTCGTACTGTGCGTCCGCGCTGCCGGCATCGGCGGCTTTTTTCCACCACCAAAAAGCGGTATCTACGTCTTTGTCCACGCCCAGTCCGCCTTCGTAGCGGCGGGCAAGGTCTATCATCGCCGCAACGTCGCCCGCCTCGGCAAGTTTCGTTATTTTTAATACGTCGTTAGTGTCTTTCATATTTCAGATTTTAGCACAAAAGCGGTGTTTAATCAAGCAAAAAAAGCGCAAAAAAGCGTCTTTGGACAAGACGCGTGAATTTGTAATAAAAACGGTTACGGATTATTCCGTAACCGTATTTCGATTATTTCCGACTATTCGCATTTTACTACGATGTTTTTACGCAGCGTTTGTTCTTCGGTTATATCGGGGAGAGTCTTGTCGACGTCTGCAAAATTGACTTCTTCGCGGATAAAGTCGTCTGCTTTGATAACTCCTTTAGTGAGAATATTCAAAGCGGACAGGAAGTTGCCGTAGCTGTTGTCGACGGCGTTGACCGTAAGATTTTTTTCCAGGATATATTGCATTGGCATCGTTATATCTTTTTTGTGAGTGCCGCACAAACAGACGGTTCCGCCTATTCCGCAGTTATCGAGAGCGACGTCGATAGGGGTGATGCTTTCGGTTAAAAACACTACTTTTTCGCATTTTCTACCACCCGTAGCGGTAAAAATTTTTGCGTTGATATCGTCTTTTTCGGGAAGGAAGGAGTAAAAAATATTTTTATATAACGCCGTCTGAATAATGGTGGGGTCGTTGTCCACGAGAATGGGCATTGCCTGATAATAGTTTGCGAGAGCGGCTATGACAATACCGAGAATTCCGCCGCCGAATATTGCGACATGATCGCCCTTGTCGAGATTTATTTTATCGATGACGTTGAGAGCAAGGCTGATAAGAGGGGTGAGTACCGCGTCGTCGGTGCTTACCACGTCGGGAATAAGGTACAGACAGTTGTGAGGCAGGCAGATAAAGTCCTGCATAAGTCCGTCCATGTCCACGCCGAGTACCTGTTTGTTCCGACAGAGGGATTGTTTATTGTCCTGGCAGTAGCGGCAGGTGCCGCACGCTATGTACGGCTCTATGATGACTCTGTCCATACGCGAAAAGCGAGAAGTAGACGCATCGAAAACTTCGCTGACCACGCCGATACCGGCGGTACCGAGGATAAGTTGTTTGTCTTCGGGGGGATTGTTCATCAAAAAACAATCGTCGCGCGAAAACATAACTTTGCTCATCTTGATTTTAACGTCCTTGTTTTCGTCCATTTCGGTCAAATCCCGTGTAACGAGCTCAAATTTGTTTTTTCCTACCAATTTCCACGCTTTCATAAAATTCTCCGATTTTATCGATTGTATAAATTATAACAAACAATAAAAGAAATGTCTACCTTTTGACGATTTGTTTTTAACAGTTTATAAAAATCGAGTAAAATCGACTTTATTTTTAAAAAACGGGGAGAAAAACGGGCAAAATTAAAAAGTTGTTGAAAAATCCTTGACTTGAATCGTCAAGTAGAGTATAATAGCAAGGCTGAAATTAAGTAGAGAGGTGAGTACCCATGAAAGAAAACATTCATCCGGATTATCATCAGGTTACCGTAGAGTGCGCTTGCGGCGAAAAATTCGTAACGGGCAGCACCAAGAAAGGCGACGTCATCAAAGTTGAAATTTGCAATAAATGCCACCCGTATTTTACTGGCAAACAAAAATTGGTCGATGCCGGCGGTAGAGTTGATAGATTCAAAAAACGCTACGGTATGTAAACCGCGCAAACATCCAAGAGGCGCAGAAATACTTTCTGTGCTTTTTTGTTGCAAAAAAAACGATACTCTGTTATAATTGATTCAGGTGAAAAAATTATGGCCAAAACCAAGATAGGCGGTCAGGCAGTGATGGAAGGCGTGATGATGAGAGGCGAGAGAAGTATGGCTCTTGCCGTCCGCGACGAAGCCGGCGTCATCAGGCTGGAAGCAACGCGTATTCCGCCGAAAAAAGCAATCAATAAGATACCGTTTTTACGCGGTATAGCAAACCTGATAAACAGTCTTATACTCGGCGTAGGGACGACTATGCGTTCTGCCGAAGTGGCCGGCGAGACGGAAATAACCGAGGGCGACGACAAGACCTTAAAAAACGCATTGTGGGTATCGGCGTTTTTGGGTATAGTGCTGGCGTTGGGACTGTTCGTCTTTTTGCCTACGTACATTCCCAAATGGATAGGCGAGTTCGTCAGTCTGTCGAGAGTGGCGACAGTCGCCATTCAGGAGGCGGCTAAAATCATTATCATTCTGGCGTACTTTATTCTGGTATCTAGAATGAAAGATATTAAACGTCTGTTTATGTATCACGGCGCCGAGCACAAAACCATAGCATGTTTCGAAAACGAAATGGAACTGACGGTGGAAAACGTCCAGAAGTGCAGTAAGCACCACGACAGGTGCGGTACTTCGTTTATCGTGTACGTTTTCGTGTTGTCCGTTATTATCATCATGGCGGCGGCTTTCGTCTTTACCGCGGTGGGCTTTAACGCTTACTTTGACAAGGGATGGGTGAGGTTTTTAATCAATCTCGCTTTCGTTCCTCTGGTTGCGTCGATAAGTTACGAAGTCCTGATGCTCCTTGCAAAAACGAGTTGCAGGATTTTTAATCCGCTTAAAGGACTGGGAAAAGCAATGCAACGTCTGACGACGGCAGAACCCACCGACGACATGTGCGAAGTCGCTATCGCTTCGTTTAAAAAGGTGTTGGAAATGGACGCCGATCCGGGTTTGCCGGAGGTCAAGTTCCCCGAGCCGAGACCTTACGGGGAGTTCGTAGAATTCGTCAGAGGCAAGCTTAAAGAAAACGATCTGGACGAATACAACGCCGAATGGATGGCAAAAGGGTTGACTCATTTAAAAAACAAAACCGACCTGAACAAAGCGGTGGTCAGCGTCTGTTATTTTGCTAAGGCGGAAAAGGCGATAGAAGAAATCAAAAACGGCAAACCTTTTGCTTATGCGGTGTCTGCCGCGCCGTTTTTTGAAAACTTTTTGTACGTCGACGATAAAGTTCTTATTCCCAGGTTAGAAACCGAGTTGCTTGCCGAACAGGCGATAAAGGCAAATCCGACCGACGTACTGGATTTGTGTTGCGGAAGCGGTTGTATCGGGTTGACGGTCGCGAGCAAGACCGACGCAAAAGTCACTTTTGCCGACGTCAGCAAATACGCCTTAAAAGTTACGAAGTACAACGCCGAAAGGATAGGCGTAAATAAAAAGAAGATAAAGTACGTTTGCACCGATATGTTCGGAAAGGTAAGGGGCAGGTACGACCTTATCGTATGCAATCCCCCGTATATTCCCACCGACGTTATCCCGACTCTGGACGAAAGCGTAAAGGATTACGAACCTCATTCCGCTCTGGACGGCGGCAGGGACGGATTGGACTTTTACCGGCTTCTGGCGGAAAAGGCAGGAAAACACCTGACCGACGGCGGCAAACTGTATATGGAAATAGGTTACGACCAGGGCGAAAGCGTACCCGCCTTGTTTAAAAAGAACTACGACGTGGTTGTTCTCAAAGATTATTCCGGCAACGACCGTATGGTGCTTGCCACTAAAAGGAAATAAAAAAATGTTCAATAAACTTGACAAAGCCAAACAAAGATATGAATTTTTAACCGAAGAAATCGCCAAGCCGGAGGTTATTGCCAACAATAACGAGTGGAAAAAACTCGTGAAAGAGCATAGCGGTCTGACGCCCATAGTCGAAAAGTACGACGAGTGGCGCAAAAACGAAGAAGCGTTAAAAGACAGTCTGGAACTCGCTGACGCAGAGTCGGACGAAGAGATGAAAGAACTTCTGCACGAAGAAATCAAGGAGTTGAAAGCCAGGCGCGAAACGTTGGAAGAAGAACTAAAAGTTTTGTTACTGCCCGTCGACCCCAACGACGAAAAGAACGTTATCATTGAAATTCGTGCGGGCGCAGGCGGTGAGGAAGCGGCTTTGTTCGCAGGCGAAATCCGACGCATGTATTACATGTATGCGGAAAAAATGCGCTGGAAGGTAGAAGAAATCGACGCCAACGAAAACGAGTTGGGCGGCGTGAAAGAAGTTTCTTTCAAGGTAATAGGCAACGGCGCTTACAGTCGTTTCAAGTTTGAAGGCGGCGTGCACCGCGTTCAGCGCGTTCCCGAAACCGAGTCTCAGGGGCGTATCCATACAAGTACGGTTACGGTTGCCGTGTTGCCCGAAACCACCGACGTGGAAATAGAAATAAACGAAAAAGACCTTAAAGTCGACACTTACCGTAGCAGCGGCGCAGGCGGTCAGCACATCAACAAGACCGAGAGCGCCATTCGTATTACTCATATACCTACGGGTATAGTTGTTGCATGCCAGACGCAAAGAAGTCAGATTCAAAACCGCGAGTACGCGTTGGAAATGCTCAAAAGCAAACTTTACGACTTGTACCAGACTCAGGCTGACAAAGAGTATGCTGACGCGCGAAAAACTCAGGTCGGCACGGGTGACCGTAGCGAACGCATACGCACCTACAACTTTCCGCAGGGGAGGGTTACCGATCACCGTATAAACTTTACGTTGTACAGTATCGAAAACTTTATGAACGGCGATATAGGCGAAATGATAGAAGCTTTGCGCATCGCCGACCAGACGGCAAAATTGCAGAACAGCAGCGACGAATAAAAATATAAAAATAAAAAATAAAAAACAAATAAATCCGTAAAAACGGTTTTTTGGAGGAAGAATAATGTTAACAATAACCAACAGAGCCAAAAACGTCTCACCCAGTCTTACGCTTGCGATTACCGCAAAAGCCAACAAGATGAAAGCCGAAGGAATTGACCTTATCAGTTTTGCCGCAGGCGAACCGGATTTCAACACCCCCGACTTTATTATCGACGCCGCAAAAAAAGCGTTGGATAAAGGTTTTACCAAGTACACGGCTGCCAGCGGTATGCCGGCGTTAAAGGACGCCGTATGCGAAAAACTCGCACGCGACAACAATCTTACTTACGCTCAGGATCAGATCGTAGTCAGCAGCGGCGCAAAGCAAAGTTTGTTTAACGCCATTCAGGTCACGGTTGAAGAGGGCGACGAAGTCATTATCATTGCTCCCTATTGGCTTACTTATCCGGAATTGGTAAAAATCTGCGGCGGTACGCCCGTAGTAGTCACAATGAGTGCCGACAACGGTTTTGCTTTGGACGTAGACGCGGTTAAGGCGGCGA
This sequence comes from Clostridiales bacterium, assembly GCA_004558105.1. Classification (GTDB taxonomy): domain Bacteria; phylum Bacillota; class Clostridia; order Christensenellales; family CAG-314; genus SFEB01. Next base: position 8,958 of record SFEB01000005.1, on the reverse strand, counting down.
TTACCGACAAGACGAAGGCTATCATTATCAACACTCCCAACAACCCCACGGGTACGCTTTATCCTCGCGAGAAGTTGGAAGAATTTGCCGAGATGCTCAAAGCTTATCCGGATATTTACGTTATTTCCGACGAGATTTACGAGGCTCTTGCTTACGACGGCAAAAAGCACTTTTCTCTTGCGCAGGTCAACGAAGACATGAAAGAACGCACCATCGTTATCAACGGCATGAGCAAGGCGTACGCTATGACCGGTTGGAGAATCGGTTATTCCGCAAGCAGCGCCGTTCTCGCAAAACGCATGGGAGCGTTGCAGAGCCATGAAAGCAGCAACCCGAACACTATCGCTCAACATGCTTCGGTTACGGCGTTAAGAGAAGGGGAAGAGTTTATCGCAAACATGCGCAAAGTGTTTGAAGAGCGTCGCAACGCGCTTCTCGACGCTTTTTCGGACTGCAACAAGGTCAAGTGCATCAAAGGCAGCGGTGCGTTTTACGTAATGGTCGACCTTTCCGGACTTTTGGGAAAATCCTATCAGGGCAAAGTCATCAACACGCCGTTGGAATTCTCCGAAACGTTGTTGGAAAAAGCGCACGTTGCGGTTATACCTTGCGAAAGCTTCGGCGCGGATAAATATATAAGACTTACTTACACGCTTGATATTCCCGTTATCCGTAAGGGTATCGAACGCATCAAAAAATTTATCGGTGAAATTTGCTGAAAGGTATTGAAATTTTAAAATTTTTTGGTACAATATTATAAATAGGACACAGCAGGAGGTAATAATGGATAAAATTCATCTTATTTACGGCACGAAAGGTTGCGGCAAAACCAAAAAACTCGTAGAACTCGCAAATGCAAGCGTAGCAACGGCAAAGGGCGACCTCGTTTATATAGACAAGGATATGTCTCGTATGCATGATCTCGACCACAAGATCAAGTTGGTGGATACCAGCGAATACGACGTTCGTTGCGAAAACACTTTTATCGCTTTCGTCAGCGGTATTCTTGCGGGAAACTACGATATCGAAAAGATTTTCTTCGACGGAATTGTAAAAATCGTTAAAAACGATATAGAAAACCTCGAAAAAATGTTTGACGCGCTGGCAGTTCTTTCGGCCAAATTCAGCGTGGACTTTATCTTTACGTTCAGCATCAAGGACGAATTGCCCGAATATCTTAAAAAATACGATACTTTATTCAAATTTTAAACTAAATTCAATTTTAAAAGGTCATACTAACGGTATGACCTTTTTTAGTTGATTTTTTCGTAAAGATTTGTTACAATAAAAAATGGAGATTTTTTTATGGCAGAAAAAACGGTTTTAAATCAGACTGAAGAAAAGCAGGAAAAGAAGAAGGTGCTGTTCAGCGGTATCCAGCCCAGCGGAAAAATCACCATAGGCAACTACGTGGGCGCAATCAAAAACTGGTTGACTTTGCAGGAAGATTACGACAGTATCTTTTGTATAGTGGATTTGCATGCCATTACGGTGGCGCAGGAGCCGTCGGAACTGCGGGCAAATACCTGGAATTTGCTGGCGTTGTACCTTGCGTGCGGACTTAATCCGGAAAAAAGCACTATTTTCGTTCAATCCCACGTGCCTTGTCATGCAGAGTTGGCATGGGCGTTGAATACCGTTACTTACGTCGGAGAACTCAACCGCATGACTCAGTTTAAGGACAAGTGCGCCAGGCATGCCGACAATATCAATATGGGACTCATGGATTATCCCGTATTGATGGCGAGCGATATTCTGCTGTATCAGACCGACCTTGTACCCGTCGGCGCCGACCAGAAACAGCATCTTGAACTGTCCCGTGACATCGCTCAGCGTTTCAATTCCCGCTACGGCACTACTTTTGTCGTGCCGGAACCGTATATCGCCAAACACGGGTCGCGAATAATGAGTTTGCAGGACGCCGGAGCCAAGATGAGTAAGAGCGACGAAAACGAGAACGCGTTTATTTCTATGACCGATACTCCCGACGAGATCCGTCGCAAGTTTAAGCGCGCGGTTACGGACAGCGATACCCGTGTGCGTTTCGGCGATGATAAGCCGGAAATTTCCAATCTTTTGACCATCTACTCGGCGTTTGCCGGTTGCACCGTTCAGGAAGCGGAGAAAGAATTTGAAGGAGCCGGATACGGCGTATTCAAACCCCGTATAGCCGACGCCGTTATCGCCGTTCTGGAACCTATTCAAAAGGAGCAGAAGCGTTTGTTGGCGGACAAGGCTTATCTCAACACGGTGTTGGCGGAGGGAGCGGAGAAAGCGTATTACCGCGCTCGCCGCACCTTGACGAAAGTTTATAAAAAACTCGGTTTCGTGCCGAGGGCGTAGTATGTTCGGATATATAGACGTAAAAAAAGAGTCGTTGGCGAAAGGACAGTTCGGATTGTGGCATACCTTTCTTTGCGGCGTGTGCATGTCGTTGAAAGACATGTACGGCGAAAAGGCGCGTCTTACGGCGGGGTGGGATATTAACTTTTTGAACGTTCTTCTCCATGCCTCGACAGAGACGCAGGTAAATATAGAAATGCACCGTTGCGCTTCGTCGCCGTTAAAAAAACGCAGTATCATGCAACGCGACCGACTGACCGACAGGCTTGCTACCGCCAATCTGTTGCTTTTTTATTTCAACGCCCTCGACGACGACCTCGATAAAAAAAGCGGAAGAAAAAAAATCGCGAGAAGTTTTTTAAAAAAAGCCTTTAAAAAAGCGGAGACGGACGCACCCGTGCTGTACGAAAAACTGGACGGGTTGTACAAAGGTCTGTTGTCGGCGGAAAAAGAAAAGTGCGGCAATATAGACAGGGTTTGCGACTATTCCGCATTGATGACCGTTGCCGTTGCGGAATATGCGGTCGGAGCGCCGTTGAACGAGTTTTTGTACGGTTTGTGCTACAATATAGGCAAATGGGTGTACGTTATCGACGCTCTGGACGACGTTAAAGAAGATATAAAAAAGAAAAATTTCAACGCGTTGACGGCATGGCTGGGGGATAGCGACGACGCGGAAACGTTCGTAACCGAAAACAAAAAGGAGATAGAGTTTTTGTTGTACTCTACTCTTAACGCGGCGGCAGGTTATTTTAACGATTTGGAGTTGAAATCCTGCGTTTGCGTGTTGAAGAATATAATATACGAGGGTATAAGAGAAAGAACTCAACAGATTTTGAACAAATACGACAGGAGTAAAACAGATGACCTTAAAGAAAGCGTGTGATATTTTAAAAATCAAAGACGATGCTACGTTGGAAGAGGCGCTTGCCAGTTACGAGGCGCAAAAACTCGAATTACGCGACAAAAGAATGGAACCGGGCTCGGTGGGTAACGAAGCGTCCAAAAAATTAGATCTTCTGGACGAAGCGTATTCTAAGTTCTGCAGCGCCAAAGGCGGCAGCGGTTTCGACTCCCGTCAGTCTTCGAGGGGAGACGAAAATATCAATTTCGGCAGGACGGGTAGCGGCGAATACGGCGGCTGTTCTTACGAGTACAGAGAGATTGAAGAAAAGATAAAAGCAGGCGACCTTAACGCGGCGCAGGCGTTGCTGGACAACGTTGCCGACCGAAGCGCCGAGTGGCATTATTATCAATCCATTATTTATTACAAAAAAAGTTGGTTTATCGAGTCTAAAAAACAATTGGAGATGTGCATCAATCTCGATCCGGGCAACCAAAAGTACAGGAACAGTCTCGACAAATTGGATAAAATAATTTCAAGCAAATCCGTTTCGCCCGACAAAATGTCCAGCGGCGACCGTTCCCGTCCCGTATATGACAACGTCAATACCGGCAACGGAACGTGCACCGGCAGTTGTTGCGGCGACGTTTGTCTCGCCAATATGTGCTGTGACCTCTGCAGGTGTTTTTGCAGATAAAGGGAGAAACCGCCGATGAAGAACTCCAGAAAAATTGCCTATTGCGGCGTATTTTCGGCGTTGGCAACGGTGTTTTTGGTCATAGGGGCGTATACGCCATTAACCTTTACATGCGCCTTTCTGGCGTCCGTATGCGTGGTAAGTAACGCATTGGCTTTTCCTAAAGGGCTTGGAAGATGCATCGTGTGTTTTATAGTGTCAACCGTTGTGTCTTGCTTTTTTATTCCGTCACCCATCAGCGTTTTGCCTTACGCTTTTATATTTGCGCCGATAATAATAATAAAATTATTCGTCGACCGCAGCGATAAAAAACCCGCGATAAAATTCGTCATCAAAGTCGTCGCGTTTGAAATTTTATTTATTGCTTATCTCGTGGTGTACAGGAGTATGTTCTTTTCAAACTGGCAGGAAATGTTCCGCGAAGTCTGGATGCTGGCTTTGTTTATTATCGTAAGCCAGGCGCTGTTTTTCGTTTACGACCACGCCTTTACCGGTATTTTCCGTTGGTTGGAAAGAATACTTATGCGATTTATTCCTCCCGAAAAATAAGTTAGATAACAGAATAAAAAAGCCTGCCCTAATCGTCAGATTAGGGCGTTGTTGTATAGAAATTCGTTATAGTAGAAGGGGAAGGGCGTATTTGAAGAAAACTGCCTTCTGCAATTGTTGTTGCAATTGTTCAGACATCCCGTGCTTATCATTATTCCGAGCGCGATAAGTAACCCGGTCGTAGTACTCAATTTGCCCTCCTTGTCGAGAACGGCGTAAAGGAGTAAAAGGTAAAGTAAGTTGTTGCCCATTTTGTAAACCTCCCGAAAAATACAAAAGTCGCTTTTTTATTACAATATGCTTATTTTTTTTTAAATGTTACCGTGTTAATATTATTTTGATGAAAATTATAGACGGAGCATCGAAAAAAGAGATATTGTATTATCTTCCCAACGTGGAAACGGCGGAAAACCTTTCGCGTTTTTTCGCGACCTTTGCCGACGGCACGCGACTCAGGGTAATAAGCGCAATCGCGATAAAAAAACTCTGCGTCAGCGACATTGCCGAAGTCTGCGGTCTCAACCAGACGACCGTTTCGCACCAGCTGAAAATTTTAAGGAGCGAAGGTATCGTTAAAGCCGATCGTCAGGGGAAAATAGTTTTTTACAGTCTTAAAGATCCGAAAATCAACGAAGTTCTTCTTTTTGGCGTAGAATATTGTTGTTAAAGTCCTCATAATACCGAAAAAGCACCCCTTACGGGTGCTTTTTTCGGTATTTTCAAATTAAATCGAATAAGTTTTATATCGCAATATTGTTTTTTTTGGGAAACATGGTATAATAAAAACATGAAACTGACCTTAAAGCAAAAACTCGAACAGTTGCCGAGTCATAGCGGTGTGTACGTTTATTACGACGCGACGGGTAAGATATTGTACGTCGGTAAAGCCAAAAATCTTAAAAACCGCGTCCGTCAGTATTTTTCGTCTTCGTATAAAAAAGCGTACAAGGTAGAAGTTATGCTGACGCACGTGGCGGATATGGATTACGTTTTAACCGAGAGCGAAACCGACGCTTTTGCTCTGGAAAACACGCTGATAAAAAAGTATTCGCCGCCATTCAATATTTTGCTGAAGGACGACAAACAGTACCCGTTCGTCAAGATTTTTACCAAAGAAAGGTACCCGCGGGTAACGATGACGCGAAAGGTCGTCAAGGACAAAGCAAAGTATTTCGGTCCGGTGACGGGGAGCATAAGAGAGTTGTTGGAGTTACTCAACGAGCTTTATCCGACGAGGACGTGCAACCTCAATTTCGATAATATTCCCGCCAATTTCCGTCCGTGCCTGAATTTTCATTTAGGCACGTGCAGCGCTCCGTGCGTCGGGAAAATATCGGAAGAAGATTATTCAAAACTTATCGACAAGTGTTGCGCGTTGCTCAGGGGCGACACTGCCGAAGCGTTAAAAGCGGTTGCCGCCAAAATGACCGAAGCCAGCGATAAGATGCAGTACGAGCAGGCATTGAAGTATCGCAGGCAGTTGGAGTTGTTGCAAAAATTATCCGAAACGAAGGTAGCGACTCTCGGGCGCGTTGTGGATTACGACGTATTTACGGTGTGTTGCGACGGAACGAAAAGCGCCGTAAACACCATACTCGTGCGCGGAGGGAGGGTTGTCTGTTCGAAAAGTCAGACCTTCGCGGACGCAGGTATCGACGAGGCGCAGACTTTGGCGGAGTTTATTTACGCCTACTACGAAAGCACCAACGATATTGCAAAGATAATCTTAATAAACAAGCCGATAGAAGGCGGAGCGGAATTGGCGGAGTACCTGTCGGAAAAATTTGAAAAGAAAGTTGCTTTCAACTGTCCGCAAAAGGGCGAACGGAAGAAGTTGGTTGACATGAGCCTTGAAAACGCCATCGAGTGTATGAAAAAGAGCGTTGCCGCCGACGAACGGAAATACGCCGCAACGACGGGAGCCGTGACGCAGTTGAAAGAGTTGCTGGGGTTGAAAAATCTTCCGCAGCGCATAGAATGTTACGATATCTCCAACGTATCGGGAGTGGACAAAGTGGCGAGCATGGTCGTCGCCGTAGGAGGAAGTAAAGCGCCCAAAGAATACCGTCGTTTTAAGATAAAGACCGTAGAGGGAGCGAATGACTTTGCCAGCATGAAAGAGACGTTGCTCCGTCGTTTCGATCGGCTTAAAAAGCAGGATTACCGTTTCGGCGCACCGCCCGACCTGATAGTGGTGGACGGCGGCATGGGACAGCTTAAATACGCCGTCGAGGCGAGAGACGAGTCGGGAGTAGAGGTTGAAATCGTTTCGCTTGCCAAAAGAGAAGAACTCGTCTACGTCGAGGGTGACAATCAACCGAGACGTCTGCCCCGCGACAGTTACGCTTTGAATCTGCTTATCAATACCCGTGACGAGGCGCACCGTTTCGCCATTACTTATTTCCGCAAACTGCACGGCAAAAACGCATTCGTTTCTGAGCTTGAAAGCATCGAGGGAATAGGGAAAAAAAGACTGATTGCGTTGCAAAAGAAGTTTAAAAATATTCAGGCGATAAAGAACGCCACGGTAGAGGACCTGGCGGCGACAGAGGGTATATCGAAAAACGTTGCCGAAAATATAAAAAAGCATTTTGAAGAATAGAAAAAAGAAAGGCACCCGTACGGGTGCCTTTAATTTATCAAGTTATTTTTTTACGTAGCGGAGCGACCTTCGATTTCGTTGAGGGAAGACACGATTTTGCTTCTGAGTAACGTTGCGAGTTCCGACTTGGATAAGTCTTTGTAATCGTCGTAGTACAGACAGTCGATGATTTTATAAGTGACTTTGTGCCGTTTAAACAGCAGGCCGTCGTTGACCTTTTCAGTACCGGACAGACAAGTGACGATAATGGGAAGGTGAGTTTTGGTCGCCAGATGCAGGCAACCTTCCTTAAAGTCGAGAACGTCGAGAGTTTTAGCGCGCGTGCCTTCGGGGAATAACCCGACGGAAACCTCCTGATTTGTCAGCCAATCGATGCCTTTGGTTATTGCCAGATAATCCTTGCGGGGATTGTCGCGTTCCAGACTTATGTAACCCGTTTGATGAATGAGTTTACCCACCAGCGGTATTTTAAACAACGATCTTTTCGCGTAAAAAATCAACGGTTTTTTTCTGAAAAACTTATCCACGATAAGCGAGTCGAGGTTGGAGCGATGGTTGCAGGTGATGATGATATTGCCGTCGGGAACGGTGACTTTGTCCGCGCCGATAACCTTGACCTTTACGCCGAACAGGGCGAGAATAAGGTCGCACGCAAAAGCCAGTATATTTCTGTACGTTTTGTTGAATTTGTGTACTTCTTTTTTCTTACTGACGGGCAAAGTGACTAGGAAGATAAACAAAAAGAACAACGCGACGAAAGCCGCCATGTAGGCTATCCACAGTCCTGCCGACGCGACGACTGTCCATGTTATCGAAAGGTCGAGAGAAAAAGCCGTCAGAATTCCCAAAGCCAGAGCGATGGCGGATAATACGATTTTTATCATACTTTACGCTTTTACCTTGTAAGAAGTGACGCCTAGTACCGTTTCGCCGTCGATTTGAAGAGCGGTGGGTTTGTCGAAAGAAACTTCGATTTCCTTACCCTTAAAGATTTTCACCATTTTTTCATGCTTGACGTGTTTACCCTTGAAGATGGAGGGGAAAACCATAAGCGTATGGAGTTTGCTCTTGCCGCTGAATACCACGACCGACAGTAAGCCGTCCTTGCGGTCCTGATTGGGCGCAACCATCATTCCGCCGCCGTAATAGCGACCTTTCATTGACGGCGCCAACCAGACGTTTTTGTGCGTGGTCGTAACGCCGTCGACGGTAACGGTGGCGGTAACGCGTTTGAAGTGGAACAGCAGTCCTTTAATGGCGATATCGGTATAGTCTATTTCTTTTGTTGGAGCAGTCGCTCTGATCTTGTCTGCGACTTCGCAGCAATAACCGTCTATGCCGTAGCCGATACCGTTAATAAATTTCTTTTCGATACCGTTAACGTAAACTGTGGGAAGGTCTTTGATGTATTCGTTGATACAAACGGTGTTTTTCGCACCGATGTCGGTGAAAAAGTCGTTTCCGCTGCCTGCTTTATGCAGATAGATCTTATTTGCGGGTTGATAATCGCCGATAGCGTTGATAAAGTAATTCAACGTGCCGTCGCCGCCAACCAGATACACTTCGTCGTCGGCGTTAAGTCCCTTTAAAAAGGTTACGTAATCGAGACGGAGGACGTCGACAAGAGTATAATTTTCTTTCAGTTCTTCGCAAAGCGCCGTTGCGGAAGCCGGTAGTGTGTCCTCAGAAAGCGTACATTTGGATCTGGCAAAAGTGAAAATCGAATCGCTGTTCGAAGATCTAGTGGATTTTGATACTTTTTCGAAATCCGATTTCCGCGTGGTAAAAATCGAAGCTTGCGAGGCGGTGCCAAAATCGAAAAAGCTTTTGAAATTCATTTTGAATGATGGCACTGAGCGCAGACGCACCATTTTGAGTGGTATTCACGACTATTACGAGCCGGAAGAATTGGTAGGGAAAACC
>SFEB01000052.1 GCA_004558105.1 Clostridiales bacterium | reverse complement strand
CGTCACGATAAAAAGTCAGTTGAGGTACCGTACGTATGCGCATCATTTTGTAAAGACTGCTTCTCACAAAATTCGCGCTGTTAACTATTGCGTCAAAAGTGTCTTTCGCCTTTTTTTCATCAGCGGAAAATATGCTGACAAAAACTTTGGCAGCCGTCAACTCTTTATCGACCGAAACGCCGGTAACGGTGAACATTTCCGTTAAACGTGGATCTTTAACCTTAGTTGACAAGACCTCGTATATATTCTTCTGCATTTCGGCATTTATTTTTCCCAAACGATTATTTGCCATACTGTCTCCAAAAACTGTTATTCTTCAATCTGAGTCATCTGATAAACTTCAAACACGTCGTCAACTTTAATGTCGTTGTAGTTAACCAACGAAACACCGCATTCAAACCCTGCGACAACCTCTTTAACGTCGTCCTTAAAACGCTTTAACGTTGCGATTTCGCAGTCTGTAATCAAAACGTTGTCACGGTACAGCCTGATCTTTGCATTTCTCGTAATCTTGCCGGAATTGACGTACGAACCGGCAACGGCGCCGACACCGGAAATCTTGAAAACGTTTCTGACCGTAACCTGACCGAGTATCTCCTCTTTAAACTTAGGTGCGAGCATACCCTTCATCGCCTTGGTTATATCGTCCATGGCATCGTAAATAATACGATAAAGCCTTATATCAACGCCTGCGTTTTCAGCCATCGTCTTTGCGTTTACGTCCGGACGTACGTTAAAGCCGATAATGATTGCCTTACTCGACAAAGCCAAAGTTACGTCATTTTCGGTAATAGCGCCTACGCCGCCATGTATACATGTAACGCGTACTTCGTTGTTAGACAATTTTTCCAAAGAACTCTTTAACGCTTCTAAACTACCCTGAACGTCAGTCTTGATAATAACGTTCAGTGTTTTGAGTTCGCCTTCGTTAATTCTGTTGAACAAATCGTCCAGAGATACGTTTTTATTCTTTTGCGTAAGGTTTTTCTCTTTTTCTTGAGCACGACGCTCGTCTGCAACGGCCTTGATGTTCTTCTCGTCACCGGCATGCACGATATCTCCGGCGTCCGGAACCTCTTCAAAACCGAGTACCTCGACAGGATAAGACGGACCGGCAGACTTAACCTTACGTCCCTTATCGTCAAACATCGCCCTGATTTTACCGGTTTTCGTGCCTGCAATAATGCTGTCACCCACAGACAAAGTACCGTTTTTAATCAAGATTGTCGCAACTGGACCTCTGCCTTTATCGAGTTTTGCTTCTATTACCGTACCCGTCGCACGTTTCTTACTGTTGGCTTTGAGTTCTCTCAATTCCGTAACGACCAAAATCGACTCTAACAGAACGTCGATATTCTTACCCGATTTTGCAGATACGGGCACCATAACCGTGTCGCCACCCCATTCTTCGGGAACAAGTCCGTATTCGGTCAACTGTTGTTTGACTCTGTCGGGATTTGCCTCGGGTTTATCCATTTTGTTAATAGCAACGATAATGCTCACGTCCGCCGCCTTAGCATGGTTGATTGCCTCTACGGTTTGCGGCATTACGCCGTCGTCAGCCGCAACGACAATGATCGCCACGTCGGTAACTTTTGCACCGCGAGCACGCATTGCAGTAAAAGCAGCGTGTCCGGGAGTATCGATAAAAGTAATCATTTCGCCATGAATTTTTACCGTATAAGCGCCAATATGTTGCGTAATACCGCCTGCTTCGCCCGCCGTAACGTTGGTATCTCTTATTTTATCCAACAAAGAAGTCTTGCCATGGTCAACGTGTCCCATAACGGTAACGATGGGGGGACGTTTTTCGTCGTCTGCCAATTCTTCGTCCTGAACGTCAAAGAAATCAATCATGCGCTCTTCTGCTGTTTTTTCAGCCCGATATTCGAGTTTAACGTTAAAACTCTCAGCAATAAAAGCCGCCACGTCGTATTCGATGGTATCGTTGATCGTCTTCATAATGCCTTCTTTAAACAAAGCGGCAATAATTTTTGCAACCGGAACACCGATTTTTTCACTGAAAGTTTTGATTTGAATTTCTTTAGTCGTAATAACGGCACTGTCAATAACTTTAACAGCAGTAGGTTGAGGTGCCGTCGCCTGTTTTTTAGTACTTCTGGGACGCTTTGCCAACAATGCCTCTTCGTCCTCGTCTACTATCTGATAATTACGTTTAAGCATCTGACGCTTGTTGACAACGTTACGTTGTTTATCGTCAGTTTTTTCCGGAGTCTTATTCTTATTCCCGTAGTTCTTGGCAGGCGCAGCCTTAGGCAAAAATTCCGTAGAAAATGCCGGCGCCGTTTTTTGAGTTGCAGAAGTCTTACCACTTTGCGCACCCAAAGAAGGTTTAGCGGTACGAAGCCCCTGATTTGATCTTTGACTGTTTGCACCCCATTGACCTTGATAACTTTGCCCGCCCAGGGTGCGATGTTGGACATTTTTATCTCCTCGAGGATTTTTAACGTTGCTTTGAGCGCGAGGCGGCGCAAATTTAGAACTGTCTATGTCGGAAATAAAACGTCTTACCTTGATATTACCCTTGTCGTCGGTATAGGTTTTTACGTTCTTTTCAGGCGTCACGGTTTTATCCGAAACGTCTTTTTGCACTTCTTGCGATTTGTCACCGACAGTTTCGTTTTTGGTTTCAGAAGTTTTTTCTTCAACCTTTTCGACTTTAATCTCGCTATTCTCTTTTGTCGTATCTTCGGCAACTGCCTTTGTTACTTCAGTCGGTTCGGCAGTATTTTTCTTTGCCTTCTCTTTCGGTTTATTTGTCTCGGACTCGGGTTTATTCTCGTCGACGGCAACGGTATCAACGGCATCGACTTGCGGTGCTACCTCTTTAACGATATTTTCTTCAATCGAAACAACTTCTTTTTTTGTTTCTTTTTTCTCGTTTTCGATTACTACTTCTTCCCGATCGGCAATTTCAATAGCCTTTAATTTTTCCTCAAACTCACTTTGCTTTTTTTGAATAGCAGAATCGATATCGTTCAATTTTTGTTTGACCTGCTTTAAAGTCTGACAAAAATCGGCGATCTGCGGAATAATTTTGGATTTTAATGATTTAAGGTTTTCAAATTGGTTTGAGTGAGTAGCCTTCGTATTTGTGTTAGTCAAATCGTTATCCTCCGATACAACTTTTTAGTTATTCATTTATTTTTAATTCCTGATAAATTTCTTCAGGTACGGTCATTTTCAGGTGTTTGTTTAACAACTTTGCCTTTTTGCACTTTGCGACGCATTGCTCGCTGCGGCAGACGTAAGCTCCTCTGCCTTCAACCTTACCGTTTTCGTCCAATACGACGTTACCGTCCGGCAACCTGACGACGCGATTAAGTTTTATCCTGTCCACCATCTGACGGCAAACAATGCACATTCTCAACGTGACTTTTTTTTCTTTCATTTTATTCTTCGTCATTACCCTTGACTTTTTGTTCTTCCGACGACTCTTCCTCTTCATCGAGAAGTCCGAGCTGACGAGCAACGGAATATGACTTGACGTCTATCTTCCAGCCCGTCAGACGTGCGGCAAGACGAGCGTTTTGTCCTTCTTTACCGATAGCAAGGCTGAGTTTATCGTCCGAAACGATAACCTTTGCTTCTTTACTCTCTTCGTTTGCCTGAACCATCAGTACCTGTGCGGGAGAAAGGCTGCGCGCGATGTAATCGAGAATATCTTCCGTCCAAGGAATTATATCAATCTTCTCGCCGCCGATTTCGTTAATAATCGCGCTTACGCGTACGCCTTTGTTACCTACGCATGCGCCGACCGGATCAATATCCTTATCGTTGGAATATACGGCAATCTTAGTGCGGAAACCCGCCTCTCGAACGATACCTTTTATTTCAACTATACCGGCACGGATTTCGGGAATTTCGTTTTCGAACAAACGTCTGATAAAGGCAAAACTACTGCGAGAAAGCATTACCTGCGTACCGCCAGTGCTGTTTTTAACGCGTTTTACCAATACTTTTATTTTATCGCCGACTTCAAATTTTTCGCCCGGAGTCTGATCGGCAGGCAGCAAAATACCTTCCATCTGATTTTTGCCTATTTCAACAAAAATCGTACCGTCTTCTTTAATCCTGCTGACAACACCCAGCAAAAGTTCATTCTCTTTATCCACATACTGAGAATAACTGATGTTGCGTTCGGCGTCCCTCAACGTTTGCATAACGACCTGCTTCGCCGTCTGCGCAGCGATACGACCGAAGTCTTTCGGCGTAATTTCTTCATTGACTCTGTCGCCCAAACGATATGATTGCTTTATGGCGCGGGCATCATCAAGTGAAATCTCTTTATCGGGATCAGTAACTTCTTCCACAACTACCTTATAGGCAAAAATTCTCACGGAATACTTTTCCGGAACAATCCTCACCTCAACGTTCCGAGCTTCACCGTAATGCTTTTTACACGCAAAACTCAACGCATTTTGAAGCGCGTTTAAAAAAACTTCTTTGTCAAGACCTTTTTCTCTTTCCAAATCTTCTAAAGCAAGAAAGAAATCTTTGCTAGTCATATAAACCTCCGTGGGTATAATTTAAAATTTGATAACGGGTTTTATCTTAGCGGGTTTCCCGTACCCGATAGCGTATTGCTTTTCTTTTGTCGTCAGAGTAAAACCGTTTTCGTCAAAGTCTGTCAATACGCCGACTAATTTTTTATTGCCTTCGTACGGCGCAAAAAAGATAACTTCTATCTCTTTACCTTTATTGCGAATAAAGTCTCTTTGCGTTGTCAACGGTCTGTCAAGTCCCAAAGACGAAACGTTTAAAATGTACGGTTGGTCGTCGGTAGGATTAAGTTGATCCAACGGTTCGTCTATCGCCCTGTGTAACATTTCGCAGTCGTTGATAGTAATTCCGCCTTCTTTATCGATAAAGACGGTAAGGTTCATTCCGTCGTGCTTTTTTGCGTACTCAACTTCTACTACTTCCAGGCCAAAACTCTCGGCGATAGGCGCGACAAGGTCGAAAACCTGTTGTTTTACGTTCTTCAAAATAACCTCCATACATCAATATGAGAGTGGGCAAAACCCACTCTCACAAAAAGCAAGAACATTCAGTACCTGCATTATAACACAAACCGAATATTTTTACAACCGTTTTTCACCATTTTTTTCTAAAAGTGTTCCGTCAAGCTCAATAAATTTCATAAAAAGCATTGCCGTCATGAGACTGTCGTACGCGGCGCGGTGAAAATCGCCGGATTCCAGATTGAAAAACCTTGCCAATGTTTCGAGTTTATTATCCTTCGGTTTATTTTTTGACTGTTTATCCTGAAAATATTTTCTCGCCAGCGACAAAGTATCGATTTGCGGATTGTTGAACAAATATCCGCAAGGTCTCGCATAATAATCGATAAATCCGTAGTCAAAAGAGACATTGTGCCCTACTATCGTACAGTCATGACAGAACTTATAAAAATCACCGCAGACTTCGGCAAAAATAGGCTTGTCTTTTACCATGTCGTCGGTTATTTTAGTCAGTTCTACTACTTCTTTAGGAATGGAAACCTGAGGATTTATCAAGGTATTAAAGGATTCGATTATCTTACCGTTAACAATTTTTACGGCACCGATTTCCGTAATTTTGTCCAACTGACATTGCGTCCCCGTAGTTTCTAAATCAAAAACGACAAAACTCCTGCCTTTTAAAACGGTATTCATTCTGTTTTCTTCGGAAAATGCGTTTGTCTGAATACTACTTTCAAAAGGCATCGGGCTTATCACCGCATACTCAGGCGGTACAGGCTTAAATTCGTCCAATTGCGGCGTTTGCTTTGCTATCCTGCAACGGGCTATCGAGCTTGCCACTACTTCTAACTTGTTGTTTGAATAAGCGTTGACGTTCGGTCTTCCGTTAACGACGATTTCGTCGCCTTCGTAGATAGAACAAAAAGCGTTCAGTGTTTTTTCGTCGCGCGCAAACAACGTCACGTTTATGGTGCCCGAAAAATCGGTCAACGCAAATTTACAAATCGTCATGGTGTTATCTTTGGACTCACGCTTCGTTATATCGCCGACTTTACCGCAAATAAGAACGTACTGCTCGGTAGGCAAAACGTCGATAATGTACTTCGGCAAACAATCTGAACGCACCTTGCCGATAATATCTCGTTTTTCTTCCAAAGCCACCCTTCGCACGGGTTGCGAAGCATAAGCTTCAACCGTACGCTCTCTTAACGCGTTCAGTCTGTCAAAAGTCTGCTTTGCGTCTGCCGCATCGCCCTCCGTTTCGCTGATAAAAAAGTCAAAGGGAATGCTTGTAAAAGAGGCAAAGTACCCTTTAATCCTATTCAATGCTCCGCTTGTCAGCAATTCTTTTACTTTTTTCGTCACCTTAAACGTAACCGATATCCTTCCGTCCGATTCGCTAAACAAGATACTGTCTCCGGAATCACACAATGCCAGATAAACAGACGGACAACTTTCTTTTAAATAATCCCATAGCAACCTTTTTGCTATGTCGCAATCCATCTTGTCCGTAGTCATATCAAGTACAACTTTAAAATCCTTGACCGATACTTCTTTAAGAATCTTCAGAAGTTCGTTCTTTTGCTCCTGAGAGAACTCAGTCGGCGAACTAACCGTATAAGTCGCCGTTTTTTTATAGCGATCGACGCTCAAAGAACGCAAACGCAAATCGGAAAAGGCCTTCGCACCGTCAATTCCGTATTTTTCGACTATTAAACTGTCAATTCTTTCGGTCATCATCAGCCATTTCCTCCACCAATCCCGCAAAAACGTCCACAATGTTTTCGAGAGGTAAAACTCCTACGCTTTCACCATTTTTAAATAACGTTGCATGACCGTTTCCGAACGCAATACCTATATCCGCGTCCTTTGCTTCGCCCGGTCCGTTGACGGCACAACCCATCACGGCAACGGTAAGATTGGCTCTTAATCCTTTTATCCTCTCGTAAATTCTATTGGCACAAGGTATCATATCCGCCATGCATCTTCCACAGGTCGGACACGAAATAAAATTGATTCCGTCTACGGCTTTTCCGCAGGCACGTAAAATTTCCTTCGCAGCTAAAACCTCTTTAACAGGGTTATCGGTCAACGAAACGCGAACGGTATCTCCTATTCCGTCCAAAAGCAAACTGCCGATACCTATGCCGTTTTTAATAATTCCCACGTTTTCGGGTCCCGCTTCGGTAACGCCGATATGTAACGGATAGTCCGTTAAACGACTTAATTCCCTGTTAAGAGACACCGTTTCCGCAACGCTGCTGCTTTTTACCGAAAGAACAAGTCTGTCAAAAGCGTGCTTTTCGAAAAAAGAAACGTACGCGAGCAGACTTTCAATAAGAGCTTTTTGCTTGTTACCGTATTTTGCTAAAAACTCACCGTTAACACTCCCGCCGTTTACTCCTATGCGTATAGCGGCTCCGTTGGCTTTAGCACAGTCGATAACCCGTATCAACTTATCTTCTCCGCCGATATTACCCGGGTTTATTCTTACTTTATCTGCGCCGTTTTCAA
>SFEB01000004.1 GCA_004558105.1 Clostridiales bacterium | reverse complement strand
TAACCACGATGTCGCCCACCTGGTAAGAACCTTCAAATACGATGAACGTTCCGGCAATTATGTCGGCAATAAGACTCTGTGCACCGAGACCTATAACCAAGCCTAAAATCCCCGCGCTGGCGAGCAAGGTCGTCGTATTGACCCCCCATGCGCTGAGAACGAACAGCAGAGCTACTATAGCAACGAGATATTTCAGGAAACTTGTGAGCAATTTGTGTATCGTCAACATTCGGTTGCTCTTGCGGAAACTTTTTTTCATTATCCATACAATCAGGCGATACACCATAAAACTAAGAACCACAATCTGGAACGTTTTTAACAAATGCGACAAAATACGAATGAGCCCCGCCAAGGTTGAGTTGGTAATATTACCCTCTTCTATCCACTTTTCAAACAGACTTTCTTCGCCGAATAAATAATCCGCAAAGACGAACGTCGCTACTATTGCCGACAACAACAGTACCCATACGATGATTTTTAAAGCAGACGCTTTCTTTCCCTTTTTGCTTTTTGCAGTTGATCCTACCATTTTTTATACCTCTTTTCTTTTGATTTTAAATTCAATATGCGACAATTCCGTCATCATTCAACTGTGCCACTTCCATCACCATGACTTTGTCGCGATAAACCTCGCCTTCCCAGCCGTCGGCAGTACGTACGGCAAGAACCAGAGTAATTTGCCCGTACTCGTCGACAACCGTTTCCGTCGGTACGTCGCAAAAGGCAAAGCAATCCGCACCCATGTCTTCGCTCCCGGTGTCGACGGAACAAATAACTTTAAGTCCGTTTTCGTCTTCGAACCAAACGACGTACCCCTGCACCGCCTCTACGTTTTCTACGTAAAAATATGCGTTCAGAACGTTCCCCGAGACGTCTTCGTATATCATCGCCTCAATTCCGACCTCTCCGACGTCGGGAGCCCTCGGCAAAGTCAACGTCTCACGGCAAATCTCACCCGTCCACCCCTCTTTGGTGGTAGCGGAAAGAACGAAACTCAGACCGTCCAAAATTGTACCGTCGGGCAAATCCGCCGTGGCGGTATAACCGTTTTCAAGTTGGTTTTCATCGATACTGCAAGGCGTTTTCGTCTCGCTTCCGTCCTCAATAAAAACCTCGAACCCTTTCAGTTCTTCTTCCGGATCGTTAATAACGAAATCCACCGACAGCGTTTTGTCATAGCAAAAACTCGTTACTTCTACCCCGCCCACGGTGCTTGCGGGAGCGGACGGCTTTGGCGCGCTCACCGCTACGGTAACGGCGAACAGACTCGCCACCAACGCCATGTTAAAAGCGACTTGTTTGATTTTGCCTTTCGTATTCGCTTCGCCGTCGGGAAATTCCGTTATATTCTGCGATACGGCTACAATACTGTCGTTTTCCGCCACGCCGTCGTTAACGCTCGTCTTATCGTTTTCTAAAACGATATCGTTAAATTCGTCCTGCATTCTTTACCCCCTTTGGCGTTGTCGTTCCGTACTCGGTCGAAGAGTCGCCGTTTTCTTTTTTATATTTTATACGTCAATTATTATCATACTTGTTTTTTCGCCAAAAGTCAACAATATTCATTATTTTTAACGATTTAAACCCCGTTGAAAAAAACAACCGTAAGAGACTTGCCCCTTACGGTTATCCTATATTTTACTCCTGCGTTATCATCGACTTGACCTTCATCATACGGGCGACGTTGCTTCGTTCGTTTTCGTCCAGTTTGATGGAGATATATTTGATGGTTTCTTCCAGTTGCGGAATCATAACGTATTCGAGCGCGTTTACGCGACGCTTATTTTTTTCTATTTCGCTTGCCAACATCCGGCAGGTCTTTTCGATTTCTGCCAGCGCAAGCAGTTTCTCCACTACGCCGTTAACCGCCTTGATGCTGTAATCCGCTTCGCTCGTCATATCCGAAAAAGCGTAAGGATAATCGTGCTTACCCTTGGTAACGGATACTGCGAGTTTAGGAACTTCCACCCCCATCACGCTGCTCCAACCCGTGTCCACACTGAGCGTGGTGGACGGGGTGCTGAAAGCCGACAACAGTTTTTCCTTTTCCGTCGTTCCGCCCGCCAACGCAAAGTTTTTGAACACGGCGGAAACCTGCTCCTCCACTTCCTGGCGGAGGCGCTTGTTTTCTCTCAGCTTGACGGAAAAAACCCTTATCATTTCGTCCGACTTGTCTTTTAGCAATTTGTGTCCGCGCGTCGCTGTCTTTAAACGGGCTTTCAGCCGCTTCAACTCCATACGCGTGGGATTGACGTTTAATCTTGCCATATTTTTTTACTCGCTTTTCGTATCGTAATACTGTTGCAAATAAGTTTCTTTAATACGTTTCAATTCTGCCCTGGGCAACATTCTGAGAAGTTCCCAACCGATATTCAACGTTTCTTCTATCGTGCGGTTGGTCTCAAAACCTTGTGAAATATAGCGTCTTTCAAATTCCGCCGCAAACTTTGCAAAAATCTTATCGACGTGAGACAGTGCCGCGTCGCCTAAAATGGCTGCGAGTTCTTTGGCCTCCTTACCGCGTGCGTATGCGGCAAAAAGTTGGTTCATCGTATCGGCATGATCTTCTCTCGTCTTGTTTTTACCTATACCCTTGTCTTTAAGACGGCTCAGAGAAGGCAAAACGTCGATGGGCGGGTTGACGCCTTTTTTATAAAGTTCTCTCGATAAAATAATCTGCCCCTCGGTAATGTAACCCGTAAGGTCGGGAATGGGGTGCGTTTTGTCGTCTTCCGGCATGGTCAAGATAGGAATCTGGGTGATACTGCCCTTCTTGCCCCTGATACGTCCCGCACGCTCGTACATCGTCGCAAGGTCGGTGTAAAGGTAACCGGGATAACCGCGTCTGCCGGGAATTTCTTTGCGCGCCGCGGAAACTTCTCTGAGCGCCTCGGCGTAGTTGGTAATATCCGTCAGAATAACGAGAACGTGCATATCGCACTCGAAAGCGAGATATTCCGCACAAGTCAGCGCCATACGGGGTGTCGCTATACGTTCGATTGCGGGGTCGTTTGCGAGGTTTGTAAAAAGAACCGTTCTTTCAATCGCACCCGTGCGACGGAAATCGCTGATAAAGTATTCCGCTTCTTCGAACGTAATACCTATCGCGCCGAAAACGACGGCGAATTTTTCGTCGCTGCCGAGAACTTTCGCCTGTCTCGCTATCTGCGCGGCAAGTTCCGCATGGGGAAGACCGCTCATCGAAAATACCGGGAGTTTCTGACCTCTGACCAGAGTATTGAGTCCGTCTATCGCCGAGACTCCCGTCTGAATAAACTGGTTGGGGTAATCGCGGGCGGCGGGGTTGATAGGTTCGCCGTTGATGTCGAGACTCTTTTTGGGGATAATGGGCGTGCCGCCGTCACGGGGACGTCCCATACCGTCAAAAACTCTGCCCAACATGTCTTCCGACACCGCAAGTTCAAGCCCTCTGCCGAGGAAACGGGCTTTGGAAGTAGAAATCTTTAAACCCTGACTGCTTTCAAAAAGTTGTACGAGTGCTTTGTCGTTGTTGACTTCCAGCACTTTGCCGTACCTGATTTCGCCGTTAGCCTGGGCGATTTCCACCAATTCGTTATATTTTACGCCTTCGACGCCCTCGACGAGCATAAGCGGTCCGACAACTTCTTTGATTGTTTTATATTCTTTAATCATTGCCTTCCTCCTCGTTTGTCCTGGCGCGGATTTGCGTCGTGATTTCTTTCAATATTTCCTCAAACTCGTCGAGATTGCTCTCTTCGATATATTTCGAACGACCGATTTTTTCTTTGCATGCCAACTCCAAGATTTCGTCCAGGTCGGCGTAATTTTCTACCGCACGTCTCGCCTCGTCGTTAAACGTCCTGATGAGTTTCAACATTTTGTACTGTTTATTCAAAGACGCATAAGTGTCTATCTCATGAAAAGCGTTCTGGTGCAGATAGTCCTCGCGGATGATTTTCGCCACTTCCATCGTCAACCTGTCGTTGTCGGACAGCGCGTCCATACCGATAAGACGAACGATTTCGTCGAGTTCTGCTTCTTCCTGCAAAATCGTGTTTACGAAAAGTCTCAATTCGTTATAGTCCGGCGCGATGTTTTCGCTGAACCATTCGCTCATGTTGTCTGCGTACAAACTGTAACTCACCATCCAGTCGATAGCGGGGAAGTGACGCTTGTAAGCCAGACTTGCCGATAAACCCCAGAACACCTTTACTATACGCAAAGTCGCCTGACTGACAGGTTCCGACAGGTCTCCGCCCGGAGGAGAAACCGCGCCGATTGCAGTTACGCTGCCGTACTTGTCCTCGGTGCCGAGCACCCTGACTATACCCGCGCGTTCGTAATACTCCGCAAGACGGCTGGAAAGGTAAGCGGGATAACCTTCTTCGCCCGGCATTTCTTCGAGACGACCGCTCATTTCGCGGAGAGCCTCTGCCCAGCGGGAAGTCGAGTCCGCCATTATCGCAACGTTGTACCCCATGTCGCGGAAATATTCCGCAATGGTGATACCCGTGTATATACTTGCTTCTCTCGCCGCAACCGGCATGTCCGAAGTGTTGGCGATAAGCACGGTTCTTTTCATCAACGGTTCGCCCGTTTTCGGGTCGATAAGTTCCGGAAATTCGTTTAAAACGTCGGTCATTTCGTTACCGCGTTCGCCGCAACCGACGTAAACGATGATTTCCGCATCCGCCCACTTGGCAAGTTGGTGCTGGACGACGGTTTTACCGCTGCCGAAAGGTCCGGGAACAGCCGCAACGCCGCCGCGCGCAACGGGGAACAACGTATCGATAACGCGTTGTCCCGTAACCATGGGTTCTTTGGGCGGTAATTTTTCTTTATACGGTCTGCCTTTACGCACGGGCCACTTCTGAAGCATACAAACTTCGTGGTCGCCTTCTTCCGTCTCGATAACGGCTATCGTCTGAAGAATATTGAAGTCGCCTTCGTTAATACTCTTTACCTTGCCTTTTACGCCGAACGGAGTCATAATACGGTGTTCGACTATGACCGTTTCCTGAACGGTACCGAGAACGTCGCCGGCCTCAACCACGTCGCCGACCTTTACCTTGGGGACGAAGTGCCAGAGCTTTTCATGGTCGAGGTTGGTAACCTTTACCCCACGACCTATTCTCGAACCGTATTTTTCACAAAGCGTGGTCAACGGACGTTGAATACCGTCGAATATGCCTTCGATGAGGCCGGGCGCAAGTTCTACCGACAAAGGTTCGCCGGTACTTTCGACGCTTTCGCCCACGCCGAGACCGCCGGTTTCTTCGTACACCTGAATACTCGCTTTGTCGCCTCTGAGCTCGATTATTTCGCCGATAAGACCGAGTTCGCTGACCTTAACAACGTCGTACATTTTGCTGTCCGCCATGTTTTCCGCCACGATAAGCGGTCCGGACACTTTTACGATTTTGCCTTGCATTTATTTGTCCTCTTTATTTAAAATATCTACTCCCAACGCTTTTTCGCTGAGAGATTTCAGCAATGCCAGACCGCTCCCGTTGCTACCCGCCTTGCTAGGCAAGGTGATGACGATGGGGTACGTCTGGTCGTCGAATTTCTTAATTGTTTCTGCCGTCTGTTCGGCAAAATTATCGGTGACGAAGATAACTTTGTACTGTTTGGCAAGCCTGCGTAAAATCGACGCCACGTCGTCGTTGGTTGCGCCGAAAGTGTCTACGCCTGCCGCTTTAAAACAAAGTATGCTTTCCTTGTCGCCGAGAATAGCGAGATTAGATTTCATAACTCGTCCTCAACCGCGCTTTTATTTCGCTTCTGTCCACGCCGCCGTCAAGACCGACAACGATTACGTTGACGTTGGTGATTTGCGTTTGCTTGTACAAACAATACAGATAAAACTCCTCGATGGGTTTTAAATCCAACCGTTTGTCCGACAAACGTCTGACTGCGTTGCTGTCCGCCGCGTTTTCCGCCGCAATCAGCGGCCTTCTCGCACGGACGTCGGTCAACAGTGCGTCCACAAACTCGCGCGATTTGTCAAATAAAAAGTCTTTTTCCGTTTTTTCCGCGTCCTGTACGGCAACCGCCTTAACTCTTTCGAAAGGAATCGTACCGCCTTCGATGAAAGAATTTTTCAACGCTTCGACGTCGCCGTCCACACGGACTGCCGTCATCAGATTGACGCTGTCGATGCGTTGCTTTACGTCGAAAGAAAAACAACCGAACTTTGCCAGTCTTTTAATATACGCGTAATACGCCTTAACGAAAAGGTTGTTTATCTCGTACCCGTCCGCCTTATTTTCTCCGTACGCAACGTCCGCATTTTTAAGGGCGTCCGCCAGTTCCTTGGGCAAAGCTCCGTAATCGGAATTGTCCACGTATTCTTTCATGAGTTTTGACGGAACGGTTCCACATTCGGACAACGCCCCCTCGCAGTCAAAGTGAACGTACTTTGCCTTGACGAGCGTCTCCGCGTTTAAAAAGTCGTAACGGCAAAGAAGATATTGCTTTAATTTTTCCGTCGGGCAGTTGACGCGGATAAAATCAGCCAGAGCATTGCGCTCGAAAAGAACGGCTTGTTCCAGAGTAGTAGCCGTGCCGCCGCCGAAACCGCCTTCGAAAGCGATTTTCAACGCTTCTTCCCCCGATTCGCTTTCCAGCATACGGGTTAATCTTTCACCGCGCAGAAGTTTGGCTTGCTGTGCCGCCGCCAACACTCCGCTAAAAAGTTTATCGCTCATCTTTTTACGAGTTTTGCAAAGACCTCACTTTGCAAAACGCTCCTCGTTTCCTGCAAAAGTGACTTGAAAGTCAGACTTTTGTCGTATTTTTTGCCGCTGAGCACGAGCCCGCCGCTAAAATCGCCGTCTTCGCCCAAAGTAAGATGCTTTTCGCCGAAAACGGCAAGTCGCTTTATATCTTCTCTGTCAACCTTGGCGTTCTTTGCAACAACCACAACGTCCCCGTCGTCGGCATACTTAACGAGCATCGCCTCTATGAACGCGAGGTAGGTTGCGGTGTCTATATTGCAAAGTTTTTCTTCCGCACGGGAAAAAGCCATGTCAATGCACCTGACGCGCGCGGCAAGAACTTCTTTTTTTGCGTCGATTTCCGCAACCGTGGCGCGACGCTCCAGCGTCCGTCTGCGTTCCTGCTCCAGCTCGACAAAAAGCTTTTGCTGCGTCTGTAACGCTTTTTCCTGTGCCTGCCTTACGCTTTCGTCGGCGGACTGTCTCGCCTTTTCAACGATAGCGGCGGCAGATGATTCTGCGTCGGACAATATTCTGTTAATCAAATTATTTTCCGTCATTTTTTGTTCCTGTTTTTTTTGGTTCCTGTTTTTATTTTAGGCAACGTTACCCGTCATCATAATGCTGATAACGAGAGCAAGAATAGCGTACGTTTCAACCATGACCGGGTAAAGCATGAGTTGACCTGCGGACAATTCGCTCTTTGCCATTGCTTTCAATCCTCCGACGGAAGTGCTGGCTTGCAGAATTGCAGACAACATACCGACGATAGCGAGGGGCAAACAAGCTACGAACATCTGCCAACCTTGGGTACCCGTCAATGCGCCGACCTTGGTATAGTTGATAAGACCGAGAACAAGACCGTAAAGACCTTGCGTGGCGGGCAAAACGGACAACATCATGACCGAGCCGCTCTTTTTGGGTTTTTCAACCAGTACCGCCGAAGCCGCGACGCCCGTCATTCTCAGACCGAACGCGCTGCCCACGCCGCACATCAGAACACAAAGTGCAATGCCTAAACCACCGATAACGGGTGCGTTGTTTGCTGCCAAAAGAAATGTCAACATTTGTTAATCCTCCTTAACGTTGATTGAAGTTTTTTATTTGGTCAACCACTAAACGTGGTTTTGATTTTTTCCGTAAAACACCGGTATAAAATCCGGAATTATCTGCTTACCTCGGTATAAGACAACTTAGACCCGATGGGCGTAAACAGTTCGCCGTTACCCTCGTAGAACTTGCCGAAGAATTCGATAAACTGCAAACGCGCGTTGTGAACGTAAGCGCCCAGCGTACCCATCGCAATATTAAAAGCATGTCCCACGATAAGAACGAGTATTCCTCCGACGAAACCGCCCGCGCCGTTTGCCATAAGGTCGAGGCTCATCGTACTGACGATTTCGGCAATCATCGCGCCCGACAGCATCAAGCCGTACAGACGGGCGTAAGACAAAAGGTCGGAGAAGAAGTTGATAAGCCCGTATACCGTCGAAAAGGCTTTGGCAAACTTTCCGAAAAACCTGGAGTGCCTGCCCGCTGCGAAAATTTCGATAACGAGAACGCCGATACATATTCCGCCGCCCACGTAGTTGAGCATCGGCGGAATTTCTTCCAGACCGAACAAGGTCGTGCTTTCGTCAAAGAACAGCCTTGCTCCCGCCGGGAACAACAGCCCCAGACCGACGAAAAACACCGCCCAGAGAAAACCGTCCCATATTCCGTCCCATACGCTGCCCTGTTTGACGCAGGTCAGACCTTTGGCGATATAGGCAAACGCCAGGTGAACGACGCCGAACATAAGCGAATACATCAATACTTCCGAACAGTTGGAAACGGGATCGGGGAAAATCGGATCGGGCAACCACTTTATATATTCGTTGCCCAGACCGAAGAAACTACCGAACATTATTCCGAAAAGAATGGTAAATAGACCGCCGATACCGATGATATACATCAGTCTGCGCATACCCGTGTCGCGTTTTTTGCGACTTGCGAGGAACAACCCGCCGAGAGCCAACAGTATTCCGTATCCGATATCCGCCATAATAAAACCGAAGAATATCGAAAAGAAAATACTTACGAAAGTGTTGGGGTCGTATTCCTTATACGCAGGCGGCGAATACATGTTGGTAACGAACTCAAACTGTCTGACCACCTTGTTGTTTTTCATAAGAGTGGGTACTTCTTCACCCGTACCCGCGTCTTCGAAGGAGAAATACGTTGCCTGCGTTTTTTCGTTTATTTTTTCGGTTACGGCTTGTTCTTCCCCCTCGGGAACGTACGCTTCGAGCGTAAAGGTAGCAGCGGTTTCTTCAAAATTGACCGCATACTCTTGTTTTTGCTTCTCAAATTTAAGTCTGTCGTAATACAGTTTCAGGTCGTCGTCCTTGCCGAGCAACGCCAACGTATCCGCCGTCAGTTGTTTTTCTTTTTCGGCAAGCTCTTTTTCCTGACCTTCGAGTTCTTTAACCTTTTTTTCGGGAGTGACGTCGTAGTCGAAGGGGCAGCGCACGAAATTAAGTTCCGCAAGTTTGGACGCAACCGCCTCCCTCTCGCTGTTGTGGCAAACCACGAAGGTCACCACGCCCCCGTCCTGCTCGTTCAGTCGTTCGATAACGGTCAACGGGCAGTTTTCCGCAACGAAACCCTGAAGACGATTAATTCCGCCCGACGAAATTAGACCGAGAAAAGCAACGGTGTTTTTCGTGTTTTTAACCCTGTTGAAAGGCACGTCTACTCCGGAATAACCTGCCACCTGCGTTTTGAGCGTTTTTATTTTAAGAGACTTTTGCGCGACGTCGTTAAAAGCCGCTTTGAGTTTTTCCGCCTCTTCCACCGTCTTCTGCAACGCTTTGGCGTCGTCAAGAACAGCCATAAACCCGTCGAACGTCACGTTCAACGGCTCTTTTTGCGGCGAAAAATCCTTGTCGTTTTTCTTTGCCGTGCTCTCTATAAACTCGATTGCCGCCTCAACGCGATCCGCTTTTTCGGAAATATCCGCAACTTTTTCGTTTTCCTGCGCGGCAACGAGCGCGTCCTCGTCGCATTTGACATGGACGGCGTTAGTCTCCGCAAGAGCGTTGAGCAACAACTGCCTCTCGTAATTTATGCCGATAAGGCGTAGTTTTTTTAACTTCGCAATAGCCATCAGCCAAGTACCTTTCCTACGATAAAGTTAACCGCGTCGTCGAGATTTTTTTCGGCTTCCTTAACGAGAGCCTCGCCCTCCGAACGCGCTTCCGCAAGGCGTTTGGCGTACAACTCGTCCGCCTCCTCCTGCGCCGCTTTTGCCGCACTGCGCTTGGCGTTTTTAACGTCTTCCTGCGAAGTGGCGTTAACTTTCATGACCTGCGCTTCGCCGTCGCCGGTGATTTTTGCGGCTTTTACCTTGGCGTCGGCAACGATCTGCTCCGCCTGTTGCTCTGCTTTTAAAATGCTGTCGATAATTTCTTTCATTTTAAACCTTGCCTTCTTGCCGTTATCGAAAAAATGCAAAAGATAACAGTATACTTATTCTACACCATTCAGACGGTTTTGACAAGACCTTTTTTTAAAATAATTCCGTACATTTTTCCTGATTTCGTTCATTTTGGTCGAAAACTTTAATATAATTTTCCTTTTCCGACCTCTCCGTCGGCTCTCCTGCCTGCTCTTGTTTACCTACCGAGCCTAAAATAATTGACGAAAAAAGAGAAAAAGGGTATAATAAAAAAACGGAAATAAAAAGTGATTTTCGTTAAAAAAACTCGGGAGTAAACCATGGAACAGAAGATTTACGACGCATACTGCGACATTCTCAATCAGGAACTTTTGACGGCGCTCGGCTGTACCGAACCCATTGCCATTGCTTACGCAGGCGCGAAAGCCCGTCAGATTCTCGGCGCATTACCAGATTCCGTACTGGTCGAAGGCAGCGGAAACATTATAAAAAACACAAAAAGCGTCGTGGTGCCGGGTATACTCTTCGGCAACCCCGATAAACTTTTGCAGGTTCTTTGCGATATCCGTCCGCAGGACAAGCCTTTGATAACGGAATTTGCAAAGTCCGGCAAAGTCAAGGTTGTCCCTGCCGACACCGACAAGATTTTTTACATCGGCGTAACAGTCCGACACGGTTCCGAGTCCGCCAAGGTCGTCATCGAAGACCAGCATACGAATATCACTTTAATCCGCAAAAACGACAAAGACCTGCTGAAAAAAGCAGAACAAGCCGACAAAGATTTTGACGAAAAATACTCTCTGCTTTCGGTAAAAGACATTATCGACTTTGCGGACAACGCCGACCTTACACCCGTCAAAGCCGCGTTGGAAAACCAGATAACCCTCAACTCCGTAATAAGCGAAGAGGGACTTAAAAACAACTGGGGCGTGGGTATCGGCAGGATTTTGGCGGCAAACGGCGACGTCGAAAGTCGCGCTATCGCTTCGGCGGCGGCAGGCAGCGACGCACGTATGAGCGGTTGCGAATTGCCGGTGGTCATAGTGTCGGGCAGCGGAAACCAGGGTATGACGGCGTCTTTACCCGTCATTACCTACGCCAAAGAACTTAACAGCACCCACGACCTGCTCTTGCGCGCCCTTGCGGTAAGCGATCTCATGACCATTCACCAAAAGACGGGCATCGGCAAACTTTCCGCCTACTGCGGCGCGGTAAGCGCAGGCGTAGGCGCGGCATGCGGAATAGCCTATCTCAAAGGCGGCAGATACGAAGCCATAGCCCATACCGCGGTAAACGCCCTTGCGATAAGCAGCGGAATTGTCTGTGACGGAGCAAAAGCGTCATGCGCAGGCAAAATTGCCACGGCAATTTATTCCGGACTGCTCGGCTACAAAATGTACCTTGCGGGACACGAATTCGTCAGCGGCGAAGGAATCGTCACCAAAGGCGTGGACAATACGATAGCCAACGTCGGAAGACTCGCCAGACAGGGCATGAAAGAAACGGATAAAGAAATAATAAAGATAATGACGGAATAACGATTTTACCGATTGCCATTCCCGTTTCCGTCCTTTTACGCGTTTAGTAAAACAAAAAAACAGCCGTGTGAGAATTTGTCTCATGCGGCTGTTTGTTTGTTAAAGGTTAAAAAACTTATTGCTTTTTTTATTTTTCTTTTTTCGGTTTTATCCGTCAATAAATAAACTTTTTGACGTCTTCGGCAAGACCGCCGATGATAAATTTGTCGTCCTCTTTGACCAGTGTGTCGGCAAGAGGACTGATTATCTGTCCGTCGCGTATAACGGTAAGAATATTGACGCCGTGAATATTGCGAAGATCCAATTCCTTAATGGTCTTTCCTTTCCACTCATGCGGAGTGTTGATAACGGCGACGTCGTAACCGACGGCAAGTTCCATTATATCGCCCACGTTGGGGTTGAGAATACCGACGGCTGTCTTTATCGCGCTGTCCGCTTCGGGAATAACGATATTCTTTATTCCTATTTTTTCAAGAATTTTCGCGTGTTTTTCGTCGCTCGCCTTGGCAATAATTTTATTTACCTTCATTTCGAGACAGTTGAGAGCACACACGATACTAGGTTGCATTTCGCCGATAGCGATAACCACGGTGTCGAACGATTCTATCCCCATGCGCTTCAACGTCGATTCGTCCGACGCGTCTGCTACCAACGTATGCACGGCGTAATCGGCAACGGCGAGGGTGCGTTCCTCCGCAATATCGACAGCCATCACGTCGCAACCGTTGGAATAAAGATATCTGGTCATCTCGGTGCCGAAACGTCCGAGACCGATAACGGCGACCTGTTGTTTGGTTTTATTTTTAAATCTTCTGTTCATACTATCACCTCGCTAAACGCTGATTTGCGCTTGTTTGTATTTGATTTTTGCCAACTCCGACGGCGGCGCGGCAAAACACATGCAAAAAGTCAACATTCCTATTCTGCCCACGTACATCGACAGAATAATAATCACCTTGCTTGCAACGCTCAACGCACCCGTGATGCCGGTTGACAAACCGACGGTTGCGAAAGCGGAAACTTCTTCAAACAAAAGTTGTTGGGTAGAAAACCTGCCTTGTTCGATACAACAAAGGACGAAAAACGAAACGACTACCCAAAGCAACCCGATAAACAAAGTCGAGGCGGCGCGGCGAATGGTGTTTTTGGTTATTTCTCTGCGTGAAACCACCACTTCGTCTTTCTGTCGGACGGTAGCAACGGCGGCGAGAAGCAGTACCACGAAAGTCGTCGTTTTGATACCGCCGCCCGTACTTGCCGGGCTTGCGCCGATAAACATAAACACCACCGACAAAACGTAGGACGGCGAAGAAAGTTTTCCGAAATCGACGGTGGAAAATCCCGCCGTACGTAAAGTCACCGAACTGAAAAAGGCGTTAAGAATTTTTTCGCCTGCCGTCATGTCCGCCAACACGCCGTTCCACTCTGCAAAACAGAACACGCACGCACCCGTCACGATAAGAACGGGGGTTGCGATAAGGACTATACGGGTATGCATTTTCAGCCTTGCCCAACGCCCTTTATCAAAAACGTCTCCTACCACCAAAAAGCCTATGCCGCCTATGACGATAAGCAACATCACGGTAATCAGTACCACCCCGTTACCGCCGAACTCCGCCAACGAGCCGCCACTCGGAGTGAGATCGAAACCCGCGTTGCAAAACGCCGATATGGACGTAAACACACCCACGCCGAGTGCCTTTAAAAATCCGTACCCGTGCGCCTTAAACGCTACCGTCAGTATCAACGCGCCGACAGACTCGCAAACGAGCGATATCAGCATGATCTTCCTGATAAGGCGAACAAACCCCCGTCTGCCGCCGTCCTCGTCGAAATCGCGTTGAAGTTCCAGTTGCGTACGAAGTCCTATACGCTTACCAATCAACAGGTAAACGGCGCTTGACAAGGTCATAAACCCCAGTCCGCCCACTTGTATAAGCATCGTTATCACCACCTGTCCGAAAACGGTAAAGGTGTCGTAAGTGCTCGCCACCACCAACCCCGTCACGCATGTTGCCGACGTCGAGGTAAAAAGAGCGTCGATAAAAGACAAGCTCCCGTCCCCCTTGGTTGCAAAAGGCAGACACAACAGCCCTGCGCCTGCGAGTATTATAGCAACGAATCCCAACGCAACCGTTTGCGGCAACGTTAAAATCCGTTTTTTGTTTTTCTTATAGTTCAACATAGGTATATTATACCCCTTTTGTCTCTTTTTGGCAACTTTTTTTATTATCGGAAAAAGTATATAAAAAACGCCGTTTTTCAGCGATTTTTTACTGAAAAACAGCGTTATTTTTTACCTAAAAAAGTTTAATGGAAAAATCCAGACGACGTAAAGTCTCTTCCTTGCCGAGCAATTCCGCCAATTCCGTCGCGCCGCCGGGAGTGCTTTCCTTGCCGCTTATCGCCACACGGGTGGGCCAAAGCACCGTCGCGTTCTTCTTGCCGAGCTTGCCTGCCAGTTCTACCAGCGTCTGATACAGCACCGAGTTTTCCCAATTCTCTACGCCTGCCAACGTTTCTCTGACCTTGGGCAGAACTTCCTGCGCCGACGCGATATCGCTCTTTTGCTTTTGATTGACGTAAAGATTCCGGTCAAATGCGCCGAATTCTTCCAGAAAGTTTATTTTTTCCGGAATTTCGGTCAACGCCTCTACTCTGCCCTGCAAAAGTTTTGCAAGTTTTGCGTAGTCGTACTTACCCGCCGCCTTGCTCTTTTCAAAATACGGCGTCGCCATTTCAACGAACTTTTCAAACGGCAGTTCCTTTATATACAAACCGTTAAGCCATTTTAATTTCGTCTCGTCGAAAATAGCGGGGGATTTGTTTATTCCCTCCAGACTGAACAACTCCTGAAGTTGCTCGAAGGTCATTTTTTCCATATTGTTTTTGGGAGACCAGCCCAGCAAAGCGATGTAGTTGATAATCGCTTCTTTAAGATAACCCTTTTCTATAAGGTCTTCGTAACTCGCCGCTCCGTCGCGCTTGCTGAGTTTGTGTTGAGCGTCTCGCATGATGGGAGGCATGTGAACGTACATGGGACGTTCCCACCCGAACGCGTCGTACAAAAGATTGTACTTGGGCGTGCTGGTCAGATACTCCGTGCCGCGCATAACGCAGTTGATACCCATCAGGTGGTCGTCGATGACGTTGGCAAAGTTGTAGGTCGGCATGCCGTCCGATTTGATGAGAATATTATCTTCCAGTTCTTCGTTTTTGACGGCAATCTCACCGTAAACGGCGTCCGTGTAGGACGAAACGCCTTCGGTCGGCATATTCTGTCTGATAACCCACGGTTCGCCGTCGGCTATGCGTCTTTCAACCTCTTCTTTGGATAAATGCAGGCAATGTTTGTCGTAATGACGCGCGCCGTTGACGTCGGGAAGACTGTCCAGCCTCTCCTTGGAACAAAAGCAATAATACGCCGCGCCTTTTTCTACAAGTATACGGGCGTATTTGAGGTATTCGTTCTTTCTCTCGCTTTGAATATACGGACCGTAGTCGCCTCCGACGTCCGGACCTTCGTCGTACGTGAGCCCGGCGTCTTTGAGCGTGTCCATAATCTTTTGGACGCTGTCTTCAACCAACCGTTCCCTGTCCGTGTCTTCTATCCTGAGAATAAACTTGCCGCCCGTTTTTTTGGCGTATAGATAACTGTAAAGCGCCGTTCTCAATCCGCCGATGTGAAGGTATCCCGTGGGACTCGGCGCGAATCTCGTGCGGATTTGTTTGTTTTCTTTTTCCATATCGTTTCCGTGTTTGTTTTTTTGTTTTTTATCGGTTTTCTTTACCGTGTTTTACTCTTCTTCAAGTTTTTTCAGTTCTTCGTCGATATTGATACGGTCGAAGAGGTTTTTACCCTTGGTGACGGGCGTACCTTCTTCCAGTCCGCCGAAACGCGCGAGGCTGTCAAAGTCGTCGGGCACTTTTCCCAAACCGAGTTTATCGAAAATGCTTTGCGCCGTATCGGGCAGGAAGGGAGAAAGCGCAACCGCGACGAAACGCAGAACTTCCGCCAGGTTGTACAAAACTTCACCCAGTCTCCCTTTTTGTTCGAGATCCTTTGCGAGCGTCCA
Source organism: Clostridiales bacterium (assembly GCA_004558105.1). Taxonomy (GTDB): domain Bacteria; phylum Bacillota; class Clostridia; order Christensenellales; family CAG-314; genus SFEB01. The sequence goes on along the minus strand of SFEB01000004.1, from coordinate 58,228 downwards.
GGGCGTGGTTTCGTCAATGTACTTGTTGGCGCGGTACACCAACGCCATAATTTCCGTCAGGGCTTGCGGTACGTTAAACCCGTCCACCGCCTCGCGGACCTTACCGATAAGGCATTCGGACATGTCTTTGAGTTCTTTGTCAAGGCTGTCTTTAAAGTTTCCCTTCGCGGGGACTTTTCCGTCGAAATTCTTTTCTATCATCGCAATGGTACGACTGACGAGATTGCCGAGACTGTTGCAAAGGTCGTCGTTGTAGCGACCGAGAAGAGATTTTATCGAGAAAACGCCGTCGTTGCCGAACGGAACTTCTCTGAGCAGGTAATACCGTATTGCGTCGAGTCCGTATCTGCCGACAAGGAAATACGGGTCAACCACGTTACCCTTGCTTTTACTCATCTTGTCTCCGCCGAACAACAACCAACCGTGACCGTAAACGTGCTTGGGCAACGGTAAATCCAACGCCATCAGCAGGCTCGGCCAGATAATGCTGTGGAAGCGGACGATTTCTTTCGCCATCATGTGGACGTCAGCAGGCCAGTACTTTTTAAACAACTCTTCGTCGTCGCTCATGTACCCGAGCGCAGTCAGATAATTGGCAAGCGCGTCTATCCATACGTAGATGCTGTGCTTGTTATCGAAGGGCACGGGTACGCCCCAACTTACGCTGGTGCGGCTGACCGCCAGATCCTGCAAACCGGGTTTGATAAAGTTGTTGACCATCTCGTTGACGCGAGATTTGGGTTGCAGAAATTCCGGATTTTTTTCGTAAAGTTTCAATAACTTGTCGCCATACTTGGAAAGACGGAAAAAATAACTCTCTTCTTTCGCGCGCGATACTTCTCTGTGACAGTCGGGACATTTGCCGTCTTCCAACTGGCTCTCCGCCCAGAAGGACTCGCACGGCGAACAGTACCAACCTTCGTACTCGGCTTTGTAAATATCGCCTTGCTCGTAAAGCTTGGTAAATATTTTTTTAACCGTTTCTTCGTGATATTCGTCGGTAGTGCGGATAAACTTGTCGTAAGTTATTTTCATCAACGACCACAAATCGGTAATGTCGCGATAGAGATTGTCTACGAATTCTTTAGGCGTAATACCCTTTTCTTCCGCGCGTTTGGCAATGTTCTGACCATGTTCGTCCGTACCCGTCAGGAAAAATACGTCGTATCCGTCTTTGCGCTTAAAGCGCGCCAGACTGTCGCACACCACGGTGGTATAACAGTGTCCTAAATGAAGTTTGCCGCTACTGTAATATAGCGGCGTGGTGATATAAAATTTTTTATCCTGTTTTTTCATTTTTTTGCCTTTTTATCGTTTTATTTTTATTATTTTCTTTTTTCGACCAATTGCCGTTTACGCCGTGGGCAGATTGTCTTGCCAGTCTCTTATCATAGTACAGATGCGGTCGAGGTCGTCGCTGGAAAAATAATCTATACAGATACGACCTTTTTTATTATTGCCGACCGCCGTGACTTTGGTGGCAAACGCTCTTTGCATGTTTACTACGAGGTCTTTAAGTTCGAGACAAACCTCCTTCTTGCGGGCGAGTTCTTTCTCGTCATTTTTGGGGTTGAGATAATCCTTGACCTTCTTTTCAAGTTCTCTTACGCTCATCTGGCTGTCGCGAGCTTTTTGGGCGATGGCAACCTGATCGTTTTTGTTTTCTATCACAACCAGAGCCCTGCCGTGTCCCGCAGACAGTTCGCCTTTGGCGATAAGATCCAGCACCTTTTCGTCCAAGGTCAGCAAACGGAGTGTATTGGCGATTGCGCTGCGGCTCTTGCCGATACGATCTGCCGCCATTTCCTGCGTCATATTGAATTCTTCCATCAACTGCTTGATTGCTCGCGCCGCTTCCACGGGGTTGAGGTCTTCTCTCTGCAAGTTTTCGATGATGGCGATTTCTTTGATTTGTTGCGGAGTATAGTCTTTGATTATTGCGGGGATGGTCGTCTTGTTGGCAAGTTTGCTTGCGCGCCAACGTCTTTCGCCCGAAATAATCATAAAGCGCATACCCATGCGCACTACTACGATGGGTTGGATAACTCCGTGCTGACGAATGCTTTCCGCCAACTCGTTGAGAGCGGCTTCGTCAAAGTTTTTACGCGGTTGCTCGTAGTTGGGGTCGATATCCGAAACGGCAATATTGACCGCCACTATTTTTTCCTGCGGTTGTTCCTCTTCCGTCGGTTCCGCCGGGGCAAAATCCATATCCGCAACGCCCGTAACGTCTTCCGTCGTCAAGCCGACATCGACAAATTCTTCACGCGGTTGTTCCTGTTGCGGTTCCGTATTCAAACCGGGGGCTACGGGTGTGGACAAAACGTCGTCGCCCATGTCGTTCATACCCAGTAAAGCAGACAAACCTCTGCCAAGACCTTTTCTTTGCGCTGCCATTAATTACCCTCCTCTCTTGCTAAAAACTGTTTCGTTATTCTCTGATACGCTACGGCGCCGCTGCTGCGAGGCGCATGGACCGATACCGGCACGCCGAAACTTGGCGCTTCCGTCACCTTGATGTTGCGGGGGACGGGTACGCTGTATACTGCCGTACCGAAATACTTCTGAATTTCCGCCGTAACCTGTCTCGTTAAAATGCTGCGGCTGTCGTACATAGTCATCACTACCCCCTTGACCTTCAGGTCGGGGTTGGTGTGCTTGGTAACCAGGCGAATCGTGTAAATAAGCTGGCTGAGACCTTCCAATGCGAAAAATTCGCTTTGAATGGGAATAATAACCCCGTCGCATGCCGTCAATGCGTTGAGCGTCAGCAAACCCAGAGACGGCGGACAGTCGATAAAGACGTAATCGTACCTGTCTGCTACGCTTTCGAGCGCCGTTTTCAACACGAATTCTCTCTTTGCAAAGCCGCTCATCGGAATTTCCGCTCCGACGAGATCTTTGTTACAGGGAAGAACGTCGAGATTTTCTACCTGCGTGGGCAAAACGACGTTTGCAACGGGTTCGTTCAATAGCAAAACGTCGTAAATGTTTTTTTCCAACTTACTCTTGTCAATGCCGATACCCGTGGTGGCGTTACCTTGCGGATCGAGGTCTACAAGCAGAACCTTTCTCCCCGTTGCGGCAATACAAGCCGACATATTGATGGCGGTTGTGGTTTTGCCTACTCCGCCTTTCTGGTTGCTGATGGCAATAATCTTTGACATAATCTTTACCTTTTCTCTTTAGGATATTCCTCAGACTCTTTTTTCTTTTCTTCGACAAAAATTGCCTTTTTTACCTATACGAGGCAATTGTACCACAATTTTACGATACAAGCAACCTTTATCGAAAAAAAATCAACGGTTTTACTTTTTTTTAACAATCGGATTCTTTCTCGGCGCGTTCTGACCTCTGGGGTACTTTAACGGCGTGGGCGAAACTTTGTCGTAAACGATTATCGTTCTTCTGTCTCCGTCCAACGAAAAACTTGCCGTTTCGGCGACGCAAAGTCCCAGAACGTCGCTCGCATATTCCGCATCGGCTTTTTCTTGTTCTCCGTCCTTTCCTTTCAGCGCGATTATCTTACCTCCGACCCTGACCAGCGGCGCAAGATACTCCAGAAGGGTAGGCAAAGCCGCTACCGCTCTGGCGCATACCGCGTCGAAACTCTCGCGTTCTTTCTCGGCAAGTTCTTCCGCTCTTATATGCAACGTACGGCACTCCGCTCCGATTTTCTCCGTCAGTTCCCGCACAAAATTGACCTTTTTGCCCACCGAATCTACGCACGTCACCTTTAAATCCTCACGTAAAATCTTTAACACCACCGACGGAAAACCTGCGCCGCACCCCACGTCGCACACCCTGCTGCAGAGCGGTATAAATTTTGCCGTCAACGCGCTGTCGATAAAATGCTTGACGATTATTTCGTTTTTTTCGGTAATGGCGGTAAGGTTGAACTCAGCGTTCTTTTCCTGCAAAAAAGAGCCGAAAACACAAAGTTTTTTGGCTTTTTCTTCTGTCAACGGTATTTGTCGTTCGGTAAACGCCGTTATTATTTCCCGTTCGTTCCATTCCGCTTTTTCTGCCGAACGGGCGGTTAAATCGGCGCACGGGGTGAGGGTATCATTCATTTTCGTCTTTTTTCCTCCCGCTCAGATATATTGCCAGAACGGTAACGTCGGCAGGACTGACGCCGCTGATTCGGGCGGCTTGTCCGAGAGTCAACGGTTTTATCGCGTTGAGCTTCTGTCGCGCCTCCAATCTCAATCCCTCTATCGCATTGTAATCCACGTCGGTCGGTAACGGTTTGTTTTCCGTTTTTGCCGCCGTCTGAATGGCTGTTTCTTCCTTAGAAATATACCCCTCGTACTTTGCCTCTATCTCTATTTGTTCCAATACCTGCGGCGAAAATTCGTCGAATAGTCCGTTTTCGACAAGATCAGAGATGCGAACGGACGAACGCTTTAAAAGCGTACGCACGGGTATACCCGTTACCGTTTGCGGCTCTCCTTTTTCCGCTAAAAATCCGTTGATTTCCGTCGGTTTTAAAACGCGGTTAAGTTGTTCCTTTGCTTTTTCGAGTTGCGAAAGCTTTTCTTTAAACAAAGCGTAACGGGCGTCGTCCACCAACCCTATCTCACGACCGATTTCCGTCAGACGAAGGTCGGCGTTGTCTTGTCGTAAAACCAGCCTGTGTTCCGCCCTGCCCGTCATCATGCGATACGGTTCGTTAGTACCTTTGGTGGTAAGGTCGTCGATAAGAACGCCGATATACGCCTGGTCGCGACGAAGAATAAGCGGTTTTAAGTTGTCAAGATACCTGACTGCGTTGATGCCTGCGACGAGACCCTGCCCCGCCGCTTCTTCGTATCCGCTGGTACCGTTTATCTGCCCGGCAAAAAACAAACCGTCGTGATTTTTACTCATAAGCGACGGATAAAGCGCCGTAGCGTCTATACAGTCGTACTCGATGGCGTAGGCGTCGCGCATTATTTCCACCCTTTCCAAACCCTCTATGGTATGATAAATCTCGTATTGTACGTCTGCAGGCATACTGCTTGACACGCCCTGAACGTAATACTCGTCGGTGTCCGCTCCTTCCGGTTCAAGAAAAATCTGGTGACGCTCCTTGTCGGAAAAGCGTACGACCTTGTCTTCTATCGACGGACAATATCTCGGCCCCACTCCTTTTACCGTGCCGCTGAATATCGGCGCAAGATGCTTGTTGTCTAAAATGACCTTTTTCGTTTCCGCCGTCGTCCACGTGAGGTAGCACGGAAATTGTTTCGTATTTTTATAATCGTTAAGATAACTGAAAGGCGGCATGCTTTCTTCGCCCTGTTGGCTTTCAAGTCGGTCGAAGTCTATACTTCTGGCGTTTACACGCGCAGGCGTGCCCGTTTTGAACCGCAAAATTTTAAAACCCATCTCACGCAGACTGTCGGTCAGCCCGTGCGCGTTCGCAAAACCGTTGGGACCGCTGTCCTGTACGAGACTGCCGACAACCGTTCTGCTGTTAAGGTATACGCCCGTTGCGACGACAACCGCTTTTGCAAAATAATTTTGTCCGTTGGCAATCGTCACCCCGTACCCTCCGTCTTCCGTCTTTACGAGGGTTTTTGCCTCGCCTTGCCGCAAAAAAAGATTGGGCGTGCGCTCGATGGTGAGTTTCATGTTCGCGTGGTATTTGTTTTTATCAACCTGCGCGCGCGGACTGTATACTGCCGGACCCTTGGAACGGTTTAACATTCTCAGTTGCAACAAACTTTTGTCGGTATTGACCGCCATTTCTCCGCCGAGCGCGTCGATTTCTTTGACAATCTGTCCCTTTGCCGTGCCTCCGATGCTCGGATTGCACGCAAGATAAGCTACCGTGTCCAGATTGGTTGCCAGACACAGCGTTTTTTTGCCCAGGCGCGCGCATGCCAGAGCGGCCTCGCATCCTGCGTGCCCCGCCCCTATGACGATGATATCGAAAATGAAATCGTTTTTATCTGACTGCATGTTTTTGTTCTCTTTGTCCCTGTTGCAAATTGCAAAGTTTGTTCGTTCTTACTAAAAATCTTTTTACTTTCCTAAACAAAATTTGGAAAATATCGCGTCCACTACCGTCTGCATATCCGTGTTGCCGGTGATTTGCCCTACGTATTGCCACGCCTGTCTTATCGTCGCCGCTATGAGGTCGGCGGTGATTCCGTCCCGTATCATACTTTTCGCTTCCTTTATACACTCTTGCGCCGACGTCAGACATTCCTCATGGCGTTGGTTGGTGAGTAACACGGGCGCCGTCATTACCTGCCGTCCGCCTAACGCGTCGAAAATCTTTTCCAGCAGTTGTTGCACGTTTTCGCCCGTTTTGCCCGATACGACTATATCCGCTTTTTGTCGCGTTGGGTTCTTGTCTCCCTTGCTCTTGACAAAAATCGTGGGGACGGGTGCCGTTTTTATCCAATCCGGCTCGGAAGAATCGTCGTCTGAAACGAACAAAACGATATCCGCATCCTCCATCGCCGCTCTTGCGCGACGTACTCCTATCATTTCTATTTCGTCTTCTGTCTCTCTTTGCCCTGCCGTGTCTATAAAAGTAAATTTTATTCCCTTAAAATCAATGCTTTCTTCTATCGTATCGCGCGTAGTACCCTTGACTGACGAAACTATTGCTCTGTCGTAACCGACAATGGCGTTTAACAAACTGCTTTTGCCCACGTTTACGTCGCCCACAATCGCCACCCGTGCGCCGAATTTTGCCGTTTTTCCTTGCCTTGCCGTACGCAGCAAACCGTCTATTTTTTTCTGCGCCGCCGTAAGAATTTCTTCTACCAGAGGCATTTCCGCGCCTTCGAGGTCTTCTTCGGGATAATCCAACGCTGCCTCCAGTCGCGCAAGACAATCCGTAAGGTCGTTTTGCAGTCCGTCGGCAATATCGCCCAGTCCGCCGCGTGCGAGAATACCCGCAGCACGCAAAGCCGCAAGACTTTCGGCGTTGACCAGGTCTGCAAGCCCTTCTGCTTTGGAAAGATTGGTTTTTCCGTTCACGTATGCGCGTTTGGTAAATTCGCCGTTATTTGCCGTTCTGAAACCGAGACTGAAAAGTTTTTCGCTGACGAGCCTGACGAGTGGCATACTGCCGTGCAGGTGAATTTCCGCCATTTCTTCTCCCGTATAACTTTTAGGCGCGTCGAAATAAACCAGCATTGCCGTGTCGGTCAAGCCGTCTATGGTCAGATTTCCGTATTTTAAATAGTTCGGTTTGTCGGGAAACGGTTGAAAAATTTCTTTCAACGCCGCCTTTGTTCCTTCTCCGCTCATGCGCAATATCGCAACGGCACTCTTGCCGACGGCGGTCGAAAGCGCGAAAATTTTGTCTTGCATGTTTTTCCTTTTATTCTTTTTGCTCTTTGTTTACAAAAAAAGTAGGCAAAATCCGCCTACTTCATAAATGTTTTTTTCGGTTTGGTTCGATAGACGAAAGTGAGTTGTTTGCGCTTTGGGCGGTCGGCGGTTTGCGCCGTATTTACGCCGCTTTCGTTTGGCTCTGCCTTTTCACGCTCAGTTTTTTCGCGCTGTTTTTTTTGGATAACGACGTATCTGACGGGTTCGGTACCCTCACTGTGCGTCTCGACTTTGTCGCTGTTTTTTAAAGCGGTGTGAATGATGCGCCTTTCGTAAGAATTCATCGGTTCGAGGCGGGTTTTTCTGCCCGTTCTTATTACCTTTTGTTCCAGGTTTCTGGCTAATTTTTCCAACGTCTTTGCGCGTTTTTCGCGGTATCCGTTGCAGTCGACGATAACCTGTTTCTTTCCCTCTCCGTTGCGCGCGGCAACTGCGGTCAAAAACCTCAGACTCTCCAGTACGTCTCCTCTGTGTCCGATAATGTCGCCGCTGTCGTCGCTCACTACGTTGAGCAAAACGGTTTCGTCGTCCTCCGTTTTTTCAACCGTCGCTTTCCAGCCCGCTTTTTCCAGAGTCGTCTGCAAAAACTCCCTGTATACGTCTCCTTCCGTTTGTTTTTTCCATATTTCTATTTTACATTGACGGAACAATCCGCCTGCCGTTAAAACTTCGTACTCTACCTCTTCTTTGGTCGCCGAAAGTTTTTCCAGCCCGTTAGCTATAGCGGCTTGCAAATTTTTTCCGCCCACTACTATTTTTTCCATTTTATCTCCTATAACTTGCGTCGTTTTTTATGACGCTCTTCGTTTTTTCCGCCATCTTGTTTACGAGAGGTGTCTCGATAAGGTTAAACAGTATACTGATAGCGTTGCTCGCAACGAGGTATAACGCAAACGCCGCGGAATAAAACAACGCAAATATACCCATCATAACGGGCATAATTATCGTCATCGTCTTCTGTTGTTTTTGCGCGGATTCGAGTTGCGCCCCCGTGCCTACCGTTCCTTGGTTTTTACCGTTAATTTTTGTTGTCAGCCATGTCAGCGCGATAGCCAGAACAGGCAAAATAAGCAACCCGTTCCACATTCCTTTGCCGTAACCGAGTGATTTTTTGGCTTTTACCAACTGTTCTGCCTGAACGGGGTCGTTGGTATCGAAATACTTGTCCGGATTGGTAAACGCATCGTAAATACTGTCGTATATAACGTCGCTTGTAAGCCCCGAAACGTCTTTATTTCCCGACAACGTACTCGCAAACTTGGTTGCGTTGTCCGGTAAAACTTTTTGCCAGTTGTCGCTGCGCCACAAACTCTTTATCCACAAAAACCCTTCGCCGCTTTCGCTGAATATCATGACAGCGTCTCTTTTCGCTTTGTACTCAGCCTCGGTCGTCACGGCGTTATACGCCGCATTCAACGCCGTTACCTGCGCCGTAGTAAATTCGTTTTCGTTTTCCGTAGTTTTATTGTTTTTCCATTCCGCGTAATAAATCAAAGTGGTAGGTTGACCGTCTTTGTTTAAAATTTCGTTGCCCTCGTTGTCCAATATGGCAACGCCCGTTTTTGTTTCGTCGGTTATTACGGAATAATATCCGCGAAGGTACGCTTCCTGAATACTCTGATACGTTTTTATATTGAGCGCGCTGCTGCAGTTGTTGAGACCGCTGAACATAATGATAAAGACCACCATAGTAACCAACATCGGCAAACATGACGCCGCCGGGTTGTAGCGGTACTTTTTCATTATCTTTTGTTTCTCGGCGTTGGCTGCCTGCACGTTATCGCCGTAAGCCTTATCTATTTTGGTCATAATGGGAGTAATTTCTTCCATTATTTTACTGTTTTTCTTCATTGAAAACTTTTGCCAGAAGTCCAACGGAAGCGTAATTAGTCTGAGTACGACGGTGAATAAAATTATCGTCCATCCGTAGTTACCCATCCACCCGTATATCCACATCAACAATCTGGAAATAAGGTTTTCCGAAGCCTGAAAATCAAAATTGATATTCAACCCCGTTACGCCCCATTTTTCCAATACGGTAACGACGGCGTCAATGCCGACGCTCAATAATTGCGTTAAATTGACCATTTAATAACTCCCTTATAGTCGTACGGTGTCGGATCAAACCCGCCCTTTGACCACGGATTACACCTGAACAATCTTTTGATTGTCAGCCACGTCCCTTTAAAAAACCCGTGATAATAATAACTTTCCATAGAATAAACCGAACAAGACGGCTGAAAACGACAGGTTTTAGGTTTTATTTTACTTATCGTCGCTTTGTAGAGTTTTAACAAAGCAATGCATACGTACTTCATTTGTCTACCCGGTCAAAAAGCTCTTTTACGCTTTTTTTCAATACTTCAAAAGTCGGCGCATCGCAAGCATAAAAGCGAGGCCGTAAAACGTAAAAACCCGCCTTTGTTGTCGCCGCAAATTCCGAACAGACGGCTTTCAGTTGTCTGCGGAGTTTGTTGCGTTTGACGGCTTTGCCGTATTTGCCTGAAATATTAAAACCAAACTTTGCCGTATTAAAATTGTTTCTAACAAAAATGAGAGTAAACGCCTTGTTAGACAAGACGTTACCCTTTTTGTATACCATTTTATACTGCAAATTGCTTTTTAAACGATAAATCTTTTTCACTCTTTACGTTACGCGCCGATTAAGCCGACAATTTTTTGCGGCCCTTGTTGCGTCTGCGGGCTAACGTTCTTCTTCCGCCGGTGGTGGACATTCTTTTACGAAAGCCATGTACCTTATTGCGTTGTCTCTTTTTGGGTTGGTAAGTTCTTTTCATTTTTATATACTCCTTTTATCCGTAGATTTCTTTTTAACGTACCTAAAAAAGTACAGCTGAAATATTATAGTGTTTTTAAGTTCTTTTGTCAAATATTTTGAATGTTTTTCTTTTTTTAGCCTACTAATCTTACGGGTAAAACCAGATACAAACATTCGTCGGACTCGCACGGGGTAATTGTCGTGCTGGATACCGAAGACGTAAAGTTTATCTTTATAAACTCGTTTTCCATCACTCTCAGACAGTCGGCAAGATACTTTGCGTTAAACGCTATGGTTATGTCCTTACCTTTAAGACTTATTGCGAGATTCTCTTTTATATTACTTAACTCCGACGTTCCGCTGATGGTAATGACTTTTTCTTTTACTTCTAGCTTTACTAGATTGTTTTTTTCCTGACGGCTGGGAAGGCTCGCTCTGTCTAAACTTTCTTCAAACTGTTTTTTGTTTATTACGACGTTGGAAACGTAGTTGTCGGGCAATATCTGACGATAATTTACGAATTCTCCGTTTATTAAACGCGCGGTAACTTCCGTATCTTTGATATCGAACACTACCTGTTTGTCGGTAACGAACATTTCCGCTTCGTCTTCCTGACTTTCCATCAGGCGGGACGCTTCGTATAAACTTCTTGCAGGTACTATTATGTTTTTCTTTTCCGCTTCCTGCGTTAAGGGCTTTTTAACTAACGCAAGACGGTATCCGTCAAGCGCGACAACCGTCATACGTCTGCCCTCAAATTCCATTAAACAACCTTTTAACACAGGACGGGTGTCGTCCTGTGCGACTGAAAATATCGTTTTTTCTATCGCGTCTTTAAGGTCTTTTTGATTTATCGTGACTTTATAATCGCCTTTTCCCTGTTCGTTAAACGGATATTCGTTTTTATCCAGTACCTGTACGAATCCTTCGCTGTCTCCGTATTTTATACGCAACTGATTTTTTTCGTTGGTGAAAAGTTCTATCTGTTGATCGGAAAGTTTACGCATGTATTCTCCTATAAATCTTCCGGGTAAAAGTATAGAACCTTCTTCTATTATTTCGGCGTTTATCGTCTTTTTGATTGATATCTCCGTATCGGAAGCGTAAACCGTAAGTTTCGTTCCTTTTGCCGAAAAAAGAATACCTTCGAGTATGGGGTTTACCGCTTTGGCGGGTAACGCTCTGCTGACTTTATTGATGGCGTCGCTTAAATCGAGACCTTCGCAAATTAATTTCATTTTTTCCGTCCTCCTTTTTATTAAGGTTCTTTGATTAAGTAGTAGTAACAGTAGGTAATGTAGAATTGTTGAAAACTTTTTTTTAAAGAAGATAAACGTCTTTAAAAATAAAGCAAAAAACGATGTTCTTTTTCCTTAAAACGAGTATGGAAAAATCTTTAATAAGTCGGTTTTTTATTCACAAAGTATCAAGATTTTAATCTTTAATTTGTGGAAAAAAAAATAAAAAGATTTTTCGGTTAGTTATTATACACCAAAACCCGTTAAAAAGCAAGCGTTGATAAAAACACAAGAAAAATTTATAAAAAAAATTAACGAAAAGATAAAAATATTAAGTTGACAAAACGAATTCTTATGTTACAATTATTTTATAAGTGAAAGTATCTAAATTTTAACAAAGGGAAATAAAAAAATGATTTCAACTACACAGGTATGGGAAAACGTATTGATAGAAATTCAGGCGCGCGTTACCGCGTTTGCTTACGAATCATGGATAGAAGGATTGGTACCCGTATGTATATACGAGGATAACGTGGTCTTGTTGTGCGAGAATTCCGCAAAAAAACGAGTCGTGGAAGAAAGATATATCGACGTTATTTCCGAAAGTTGTAAAAAAGTAATGCCTCACAACGAGGGTGTGCTGTTTATTTTAGAGGAAGAAAGGGAAAAATACGAAAAATACGCTAATGCGGATATAGGCGAAATAAACAGTGAAAACATAATCGTGGAAGAAACGACTTGCAGTTTTTCTCCAAAGTGTACCTTCGACAATTTTATCGTCGGCAAAAGCAACGAGTTTGCCGCGGCAGCGAGTAAGGCTGTAGCGCAAAACCCAGGAACGAAATATAACCCGTTGTTTATATACGGCGGCGTCGGACTCGGAAAAACACACTTGCTTAACGCAATAGGCAATCATATAAGAAAAACCAATCCGAAACTGAGGTGTATGAATATCAGTTGCGAACGGTTTACGAACGAACTGATTGAAGCGTTGCGCGGTAATAAGCATACCGACGAAATGAAGGAATTCCGAAAGAGATACCGCAGCGTAGACGTTTTGATGATAGACGATATTCAGTTTATAGCTAAGACGGTATCCACGCAAGAAGAATTATTCCACACCTTCAACGATTTGTACTACAAAGATAAACAAATTATCATTTGTTCCGACCGCCCGCCTCAGGAAATAGCGCCGTTGGAAGAAAGATTGAGAACGCGTTTTCAGGGCGGCGTGGTGGCGGATATAAGCGAACCCGATTTGGAAACAAGAATAGCAATTTTAAAAAGCGAGGCGTTGGCGGAAAAACAAAATATCGACGACGAAATATTAAAACTTATAGCCAATAAGGTTACGACGAATATCAGAGAAATGAAAGGCGTTCTTACTAAAATAATCTGCTATTCGCAACTTATCTGTAAAAACGTCAACGATATGGAAGTCGTAAATTCGGCTTTGAAAGATTATAACGACGATAAAACGGAACTCGTTACAATCGATAAAATAGTTGATTGCGTCTGTAAATATTACCCCAACGTTACAAAAAAAGATATAATAGGCAAAAAAAAGACAAAAGAAATAGTAGAACCCAGACAAATGTGCGTATATCTTGTTACTGAGTTGCTTACTCTCCCCTTGTTGTCGATAGGTCAGTACTTCGGCGGAAGAGATCACACAACGATAATGTATACGAGAGATAAGATGGCGGACCTCGTTGCCAACGACCCCAGATATGCGGCGCAGGCAAAAGATATAAAAGACATGATTTTCGGAAAATAAAAGGAAAAACGCCGTAAAACGATACACGGGTATAAAAAAAGGAGAGAAAAATAATGAACTGGTTTGACGTAGCGTTTTTAATAGTGCTTGCGGTCTTTATGATAATAGGCGCCGTAAAAGGTTTTGTCGATCAATTATTCGGTTTACTTGGGGTATTTGTCGCTATTTACCTTTCAACTTCTTTGTGCGGTTCGGTAGCGAAAATTTTTCCCGACGACAGCGGAGCTATATATACGAAAATAGAACAAATTGCCGACGAAAAACTGGGTGGCAGCGAATATTACGATATGCCGGTCAACTGGAGCGACGTTGAGGAAAATAAAGAAAAAACAAACGAAGTTATAAAACAATTGGGCGTTCCCGGATTTATCGTGGAATTAGGCTTGTTTAACGGGATTTTTAAGAATTTTCCGGAAGGAGAAACGACGCTCAGAGAAGTTTTGCCTCAACAGTTGACGCAAACGGTAAACAACGTGCTGGTTTTTATCGTTCTGTTCATTTTGATAATGATAGTGATAGCGATCCTGAAAGCGATATTGAAAAAAGTTGCTAAAATAGCGGGATTGAACACCATCAACCGTCTGCTTGGGATGGCAATGGGCGGAATAAAAATAACGGCGATAGTCGTCTGTGTTCTTGCCGTTTTAACGATAGTCGGCAGTTTTGTCGGATTTATCGGAAACTTTGTCAGCAACGCCGTATTTACCGAAAGCGCGATAGGCAGCAGTATTTTAAAACCGATAGTCGAATGGGTGCTGACGAAAATTTCCGTTGGCTGACGAACGGTATTAAAGCAAAAACAGCGCACACGGGTAGCCGAAAAGTCGTTTAAAAATAAAAAAACAGGGAAAAAATCCGGTCGAAAAAAACCGGATTTTTTGTTTTTTAAAAGGTATTTACTTGACAAAGTTATCGGCGTATGATAAAACTATACGGTCAATAAACATGCGGTGCGTTTTTCGCGCCGAAAAGAGGGAACCCGGTGAAAAACCGGGACAGCTACCACTACTGTAAGTGTTAAAGGATTGTTACCCATTGGACGTCGTCCGAGAAGGAATCCGTTTGCTCCGGGTTGCCCGGTGCAAATCACGAGTCAGGAGACCTGCCGCATGTGAAGGGAAATATTCTTTGGTGAGGAGGATACAACCGATTTGTCCGATAGGTCGTTCTGACGACAGGTTTGTTGTGTCCTTTTTCTTTAGGGAAAGAGGGCTTTTTTAATGAAAAAAATTATTTCAAAGGCGAAAGAATACGCTTTCGTCATCGTTTTGGGCGCAGTGCTGGCGCTCGATTATCGGCTTTTTATCGTAGAAAACAACTTTGCGCCGGCAGGCATTAACGGCATCGCTACGATGATACAATATAAATGCGGATTCAGTATCGGATACATGTCTCTTATTATTAACGTTCCGCTGTGCGTATTTGCGTTTTTCTTCATCGATAAAAAGTATGCCGCCAAAACGCTTACTTTTTGCGTGGCGTATTCTTTATTCTACCTTTTGATGGGCGCATGGGATATACAACGTTTTAAATACGTTGCCGCCGATACCGACGTCTTTCCTGCCGTTATAGCCGGGGCAATATGCGGCGTAGTATCGGGCTTTTTGTACAAAGCGAGCGCGTCTACCGGCGGTACCGACGTGGTGTCAAAATTCTTAAGTATCAAAAAGCCGCAGTGGAACTTTTTTTACGTCACTTTCGTAATAAACGCCGCCGTTGCCGTAGCTTCGCTGTTTGTTTACGCCGATATCAACGAAAAAACAAGCGAAATTGCATTGAATTACCTTCCGGTATGCAAATGTATCGCTTACGCCTTTATATCAAACTTTATAGGTAATCTTATCCTCAGAGGTTGTAAAACGGCATGTAAATTTATCGTGGTAACGACTCACGCAGAAGAAATCAATGATGAAATTATTACAAAATTGAAGCATACCTCTACCAGGATAGTAGGATACGGAGGATACTCTCAACAGGAAAAAAGTATTTTACTTTGCGTCGTCAACAAGCACCAGATGGTTGATTTTCAATCGATAATAAAAAAATACGACAATACTTTTGCCGTGGCAGAAAACGTCAACGAAACGGTAGGTAATTTTAAAAAGATAAAATAACCCACAAGATGACTAAGCAACAGGTAGACCGCACAAGATAACGTCACAAAGACTTTTAAAGAGTATACACAAAGGCAAACTTTTAAGCGAATTGTTCACGATCCAAAACAATATTTACAAGATAACATCCAAAACACTAATTAAAAAACGTAAATATTAAGCATTTATATGAAAATAATCTACATTTAATATGTAAGTGTAGATTATTTTTTATTTAAAGCAATTTATCAATAATCGGACAAAACAAACATGCAAAAAAACAGAGCACAGCAGTACAAATAAATTGCTACTCGATATGGTTAAGACTTATCTAAGCCCGGATACCAAATAAAAACATCGGAAACAGCCATGTTGAGCCAAAAAACATCGATATAATGCCAATTTTATTCCAAAAAAGTAAAATAGCACTCAAAACAAGTAAATATATCCCACAAAAAAATGAAAAAATAACGCAAAAAAAACCAAAACAAACCATACAAAAGCGTCAAGTTTCACGTGAAACAAGAAAATAACACCAAATATGGCGTAAAAAACCCAAAAAAGCGAAAGACTCCGTCAAAAAAATATAAATCGCAAGACAAATAACACAATTTAACGATTGTTTCATGTGAAACAAAGAAAAACAATAATTAATTCACCCCTAATGCTACCAAATACGGCAAAAAGCGCACAAACAGTACAACAAGTTTCACGTGAAACGTAAAAATTTTAATTACAAAGCAACATTCTTAATAGTTTTTGTGCAAATAGCATAAATCTGATGCTTTAAGGCGGCTTATTTGGGTTTGTTTCACGTGAAACGTTGTTTTTCTTGAAAACTAGTCGTTTTTATTGTATTTTAGTGTGAATGTTCCACGTGAAACTCAATTTTTAGCGGGTAAAAGAGCTTAGGTTCGGTTGTGGTTTGCTTTTTTTGGGTTGTGTTTTATGCTTTTATACGTTTAAGCGCGTAAATCCTTGCTTTGGTTGGTAAAATAAAAATATTTGATGTGTAAATCGTTGTGTTTTAAGTTGTATTATAGTTTTCTTGTTGTTTTGGTTTTTCTGACGGTGCGACCGGTATGTGTCTTTTTGGTGCGGTGCTCTTTTCGCTAGGGCTCAAAAACGTACGGAAAAGCCGGTACATTGGTACCAAAATCGCGCCAAAAACGCCGAAGGTTTTAAAAAATTCTGTCTGAGAGCGTTTCAGGGTGGGGTAAAATCGCTCAACACAAGGAAAAACCTGGCTTTTTTCAGTTTTTAAAACGCCCAATAATACGATTTTTGTAAAAATTTTTTCTCTAAAAGCGAAAAAATGCCAAAATGTTCATTATTGCTGTGGCTTTTGTGGGGTTTGTTGTTGTGTGCACATGTTGCGGCGAGGCGTATGTGTGTTGTGTCTTTTTTGTTTTCAATTTGGTTTTTTGAAGTGGGTTTATTGTTGTTTTTGGTGTTTAAGTTGTGTATGGTTTAGGTTCGCTTGTTGAGTTCAATTAAATTTTCAAAACCCAAAAATAAACAAATAAATTATTTTCTAAGTTGTTTACGTCAAAAATGAAATAATTTATTAATTGTTAATCAATAAGTTTTTAAATTAAGTATTATTGTGTCGGATAAGAGCGAAATGCAATGTTTTTCTACTATTTGTAAAAATTGTCTTGTTTTTTGTGTTTTCATTATTTTTTAAAATTCAGAGAAAATATGCGGTTTTATGTTATATTGGTTTTTGCTTGCTGTTGTTTGATTGTTTCACGTGAAACATTTATTGTGGGTTTCGGGCGATAGCATGGGTATTTTGTCGCTTTTTGTTTCACGTGAAACAATATCAAATCGGCGGTATTCGTCGCGATTGTTTTGCGCATCGTCTCGGCATGGGCGTTGCTCGGGAAATAGACGTTTATATTTAATTTAATGATTGTTAAAACGTTGGCAATGCGCACGTACGTTGACCGGTGCTGATATAAGTGTTATTTGGTTGAAGTACTTTTTTACGGTCTTGTGGGAAGCCGTCATTTCATTAACGGGTATTGTTGTTGGGTTTAAAAGGGTAAAAATGTAAGGATTTTACGGGTTTATAAACGTTTATCGGCGGCGCGGTTCGATAGAAATCTTGGTGAATTGCATTGTACGTCAATGAATCGTATCCTGTGGTAATTAATGCCGCAAGGAAAGGTAAGCGGGTTTTGAAAGGCAGAATCCGTTTTTAAAACGAAAAATACGATACGTTTTTGCTGTTTCGTAGTTTGATTTTCTATGTTTTCCGACAATTAAAATGCTGACGAAATTTTCGTCAGCATTTCTTTACCGATATAAGATCTTATACGATATTACGTTTTTGAATACTCTTTTGTTGTGTTTTTCGGATGTAGGGTTATATTGTGTCGTTTTATACGGATATATGCGAATAAAGGTTTTATCTTGAATAAGTTTTTTATGACGCTATTAACGTTATTATTAAAAGTTTTACGGCGTTTGTTCTGACGCAAAAATCAAGGCTTTTCCGTTGGTTTTCCTGTGAATTCGTTTTGTGTCAGGCGAGTTAGGGTTTTTAACGTCCGTTGATTTCTGCCGACCGGCAAGTGAGAGCGGTTACAAAAAGGTTAAAACGAAAAACTATCTTTTGGCGGCGAAAAAATCTTTCAGCAGTTTTGCGCAGTCGTCGGCGAGAATGCCGCCTTCGACCTCTAGATTGTGGTTTAATTGGTTGACAATCGACAGGTCGATTACGCTTCCGCAGGCGCCGCCTCGGGGGTCGTAGGCGCCAAAATAGACTTTATCCAGGCGGGCGTTAAAACATGCGCCCAGACACATCGCGCACGGCTCCAAAGTGACGTACAGTTCGCAACCGTTGAGACGCCAGCTTTTGAGTTTTCTGCATGCAGATTCGATGGCGACGATTTCGGCGTGTTTGGTGGCGATTTGTTTTTTGTCGCGCTCGTTTCGTCCGACGGAAACGACTTTGCCGTCTTTGACTATTACGGCGCCGATAGGGACTTCATCCTCAGCGGAAGCTTTTTTCGCTTGGAATAAGGCCCGTTTCATCATCTTTATCTTTTGATCCATTCTGACTTGCCCTCTCTTTTTCGCGGCAGACGGTGTTGAGCAACCGTCTCGGAACGTCTATGTTTTTGTTGTAAATATCTTCGAACTGGTCGTAAGGGTAGGGGTGGGTAAACTTGTCGCTGCCCACTTCTACGGTAAACGCCGGAATGCCCAGTCGGTCAATACACCAGTCCTTGTAACCGCCGCAACTGCCTGCTTCGGTCGCGATAAGGCGATACCCCGTAGCCTGGGAAAGACTTTTCGCAAGGCAGTAGTGCTGCCACAAGGTGCGTTTGTCTTTTTGGAAAAACCGCCAGAAAATGACTTCGCCTTTGCAATGATAACTGACGGTGGATAACGGATTGACGGTACGGGTGAAACGAACGAGATTTTTCGTTTCGACTTCGCTGTTGGGTTTTTTGCCGACGTAGTTGGCAGGGGCTTTGTAAAAGACGTTGCTTTTTCCCTGTCCCCACCGCGCGTCGAAATTGACGTTGAGGTCGACGCCCGCTATATTGGCTTTCCACAGCGAAAAGTCCGTGCCGCCGTTGATTTTTATCAGGTTTTTTTTGAGTTGTTTGTCGGTCAGGAAACCCACGCCTTCCTGGCAGAGCCGTACCCCGTCAACGTTGACCATGGGAATGAAGTAGATACCGCCCAGGAGGGTTAAATCGGCGTTTTTCAGCAGATGTTTTGCCTGGTTGACCACCAGCAAAGCGGTAATGTGTTCACGCGCGTGTATCGCTCCCGTCACGACGATGCAGTTTTTGGATTTGTCGCCGATAAAGATATAAGGCGTGTCAAAACCGAGGGTACTGTTGCCAATGCTGCCGACTTCTACGCCGCGTCTTTCGAATTCGTCGATTTCTTTCAATAAATCAAAATATTTAAACACTCCGTTTCTCCCTTTTTGTTCGTCTTGATATTATATGCGAAAAAAAGGAAAAAGTGACGGATTGAAAACCGTTTAAAACGATTATCGACCGACTGGAGCGGTTAGAGGCGGCACTCGTTTTACTTGTGATAAGCGGAGCCGTTTATTATCGTGAATCCCCGATAAATCTGTTCTGCCAGAACGACTCTGAACAGTTGGTGTGGGAAGGTGATTTTTCCGAACGAAATCACTTTGTCCGCGCGTTGAAAAACGGAATGACTGACGCCGTGGCTACTGCCGACGATAAAAGTAATACCGCCTTTGACGTCGGCGGAAGATTTCAACAGTTTCGCCACGTCGCAGGAGGATACTTCGACGCCCTGCCTGTCCAATAAAACCGCCAACCCGTCTGTTTTTTTAAGAATGCTTTTGCCTTCTTCTTCCAGCGCGCGGGCGATATCTGTCGCCGTTTCGTCGTTGAGACGGGATTCTGCGATTTCTTCTATTTTAAAGGCGCAGAAACGAGAAAGACGTTTGCCGTATTCCGCCAACGCCTTTTCAAAAAAATCTTCTTTTATCTTGCCTACGCAAACTATTTTTACCTTTAACATTTCAGCCTGCGTTGAAACCCGATATCCAGAGAATTGCACACGCAAGTATTCCGGAAAAGAGAATCAACACGTCTCCCGTGGTTTGTTTTTCCGTTGTTTCGCCGCCGGCAGTGGATGCCGTGGGCGAAGTTTTTTCTGCCTCAACGTTCCGTTCGTTTGACGGAGTGAGTTTTATAAACGCGTAAGCGCACGCCGCGCAAACTGCGGCGCCGACAAGCAAAAAGGCGTACCAGTATTTTTCGACGAAAAGATCGACCGCGTCGCCTAAGGTAACTGCCAGAACGATAACGATAATGTTGTTGAATAAATGGACGAGCATTGACGGGTACAGGTTGTCCGCGCGTAAAGCGATATACGCCAACGCAAATCCCATTATAAACTGATGTACCGTCTGAGCCGGGTTCATGTGGAACAGCGCAAACAGCGCTCCGCAGACGAGGCAGGCTTTTATTGTTCCGAAACTTTTAAGTCCGCCGAGCAAAGCGCCTCTGAAAAGTTGTTCTTCCGCAAAAGCGGGGAGAAGACCGACGACTACGATAAGCAAAACGAAAGTAATCGGATCGTTGTCGACGGGTACGCTGCTGCTCGCCGAAAAACCGAGTTCTTCCAGCAATTTAAGCACCCACGTCTGTATGGGGTAGACGAAACAGAATAACCCCACGGCAAGCCCGACGGAAAGCAAAAGCGTGGAAAGTTTGGGTTTTTTATTCAAGCCGACTGCGCTGAAATATTTAACTTTTGAGATTTTGCAAAAAACCGCCACCGCCGCGATAAGCGAAAGTTGCAGTATGCCGTTGACTATCCAGAACCAGTACCCCGTGTAGTTGCCGTCGTCGTCCACCATTCCGGAGAGGGAATTCAAAGCGACGAAAATAACTTGCAGTACCAAAAAGACGCCCACCGCAAAGGTAAACAATTTGTAACTCTGACGCTTGGTAAGTTTATCGGTTAACATTGATTTCTTTTCCTCCGAACAGCTGTCTGGCAACGTAAACGCAGATATCTCTGCCGTCTACGGCGCCGCGTGAAACAAGGGCGTTTATCGACTCTGCAAACGCTATTTCTTCGGTGTTGTTGTCAAGACTCAGGTGTCCCAGAAAAACGTTTTTTACGTTGATATCGGGGAGACGGGAGACGATTTGAGCCGCACGGGCGTTGGACAGGTGTCCGTTGACGCCGAGTATGCGTTTTTTAAGTTGGGCGGTGTAGTTGCCTTCGGTAAGCATTTTTACGTCGTGATTGCTTTCGAGCAGAATGGTATCGCAACCGTTGAAAAACGCCAATAAAGTTTTGTCGTCGACTTCGCCCGTGTCCGTAACCGACGCAACCGACATACCCTTGTCGTCGGTCAGTTTATAGCCGCAACAATAAACGGAATCGTGGCTGCACGGGTAGTATTCTACGCGGAAAGCGCCTGCGTCGAACGGAGAATCGAAGGAAATAATTCTTCCTTCGTACTGCCTGAATTTATCAACCAACGCGACGTAACCTTTGGCGTGTACGTAAACTTTTATCTGCGGATTTGCGGCAAGCAAAGTCTCCATTCCGCCGATATGGTCGGAATGTTCATGCGTGACGAGAACGGCGTCAACGTCCGACGGACTCAGTCCGCATGACTTGATGGCGGGAAAAATCTTTCCCGAACCGCCGCCGCAATCGATTAAAACCGCTCTGCCGCCTTCGCGGACGACGGTAAGATTGCCTTTGCTTCCGCTGTATTTGTTGACGAATTTCATTTTTTACCTGAATTTAAACGTTGAACCTGAACAGAACGACGTCGCCGTCTTTAACGACGTAGTCTTTGCCTTCGCTGCGTACCTTTCCTTTTTCTTTGGCGTTGTTGAAGTTTCCGCACTCCAACAGCACGTCGTAAGGAACGATTTCGGCGCGGATAAAGCCTTTTTCAAAATCGGTGTGAATTTTTCCCGCCGCCTGAGGGGCTTTGGTGCCTTCTTTTATCGTCCAGGCGCGGGTTTCTTTTTCACCCGCGGTCAGATAACTGATAAGACCGAGCAGGGCGTAACATTTTTTAATCATGCGGTTTAAGCCGCTTTCGGTGATGCCGTATTCGGCAAGGAACATTTCCTGTTCTTCGGGCGGCAACGCGGAGAGTTCTTCTTCGACTTTTGCGCAGATGACGAGAACCTGACTGCCTTCGGCTTCGGCGATTTTTTCCACTTCCTTAACGAGAGGAAGGTCACGTTCGTTTTTACCGAGGTCGCTTTCGGAAATGTTGGCGGCGTAGATTACGGGTTTTGCGGACAAAAGGAAGAGGTTAGAGATAATTTCCTTTTCCTCGTCGGAAGCGGAAAAATTTCTCGCCGACTTACCGTCGGTCAGGTGATTTAACAGACGGGTTAAAACGTCGACGTCCAACAGATACTTTTTGTCGCCCTTTGCCGCGGTTTTAGCCCTGTCCACGGCTTTGGTTACGGTGTCGATGTCGGCTAAAATAAGTTCGAGATTGATGATTTCCACGTCGCGGGCGGGGTTTACGCTGTTTTCTACGTGCGTGACGTTGCTGTCGATAAAGCAACGGACGACGTGGACGATGGCGTCAACCTCTCTGATATGGCTCAAAAACTTGTTTCCGAGACCTTCGCCGTGGCTTGCGCCTTTGACCAACCCGGCAATGTCGACGAACTCTACGAAGGCGGGCGTGATTTTTTTGCTGTCGTACAGCGCCGCCAGTTTATCCAACCGTTCGTCGGGAACGGCAACCACGCCCACGTTGGGTTCGATGGTGCAAAAGGGGTAGTTGGCTATCTGTGCGCCTGCATGTGTGATGGCGTTAAACAAAGTGCTTTTGCCTACGTTGGGCAAACCTACGACTCCGAGTTTCATATTAACGAAATATCTCCATATACTATTTTAGACTTTTTTACGGTTAAGCGAAACGACCGATTGACAGTGTTCGCAAAACCATACGAAATCATTATACATTACCTTTAAGAATTTGTAAACTAAGGAGATGATTTTTTGTCCGTCTGGCAGGGAATATTTTTAGGTGTACTGCAAGGACTGACGGAATTTTTACCCGTCAGCAGCAGCGGTCATCTTTTTTTGGCGGAAAAACTGCTCGGGTGCGAAGTGGACGTGTTTTTTAACCTCTTGCTGCACCTCGGCACGCTTTTTGCCGTCGTTACGGTTATGTGGGGACCCGTGCGAAAAATGATTTTTCATCCGTTTACCGATATGAGGTTGGGAATGGTGATTATGGCAAGCGTGCCGACATTTATTCTTGCGGCGGCAGCAGAATTGTTTTTGCCCGAAGAGTGGTACTCGTGGATATTGCCCGTGGGATTTCTTGCGACGGCGGTATTACTGTTTTTTTCCGATAAAGGCAAGAACGTCCGTCCGCTTTACGCTCCCCCGTATACACACGTCTGGGCGGCGGGTATTGCTCAGGGTATAGCCGTGATACCGGGTTTGTCCCGTAGCGGCTCGATACTGTCGGTATTGAACTTTTTCGGCGTAAAAAAAGAGGAAAGCGCGGAATTCGCCTTTTTGTTGTCTTTGCCCGTTATCCTTGCCGGAACCGTTGTAAAAGGGTACAAGGCGGTAGTGACCGACGCGCCTGTCGTTTCTAACATGTTACCCGTATTGCTCGGTATGCTGGTCGCCTATATCGTAGGGACGGTTTGTCTGAGACTGTTTATCGGTTATCTTAAAAACAAATCCTTACGTCCTTTTGCGCTGTACATGATATTACCTTTACTGCTGAGTATTCTGACGGCATGGTAAAGCGAGCGGTTTACTTTGAAAAAAGGAAAGAGGTTTTTTCGGTTAAAAAAAACGCACCCGTGCGGGTGCGTTTTAAATTTGATTAGTGTTTAAAGAAAGCGAGATAAGCTCTGTAAGCGTTGTAAACGTCGACTTTTGCCGCCAACTCGAAGGGCGAGTGCATGCTGAGGATAGGTACGCCTACGTCGACGACGTCGATATTCATATGCGCTACGTACGCCGCAACCGTGCCGCCGCCGCCCACGTCGATGGCGCCGAGTTCGCCGATTTGCCAATAAACTTTTTCTTCATCCATCATTGCGATGACCTTTTGCATAACTTCCGCGCTTGCGTCGTTGCTGCCGCTCTTTCCGCGGGAGCCGGTGTATTTGGTGATGACGCAACCTTTACCTGCGTAACTTGCGTTCATCGGTTCATGTACGGAGGGGAAGGTGGGATCGAAAGCCGCGTTTACGTCACTGCTCATGCAGAGAGCGTTTGCGCATACGTCTTTGTAATCGACGCCTGCGTTTTGCGCGAGGAATTCGATGTAGTGAAGAATAAAGTCGCTGTTGAGACCGGTATTGCCTACCGAACCGATTTCTTCTTTGTCAACCAAAGCGGTGATGGTGGTGTAGACGGGGGTTTTGGTGTCGATTTCCGCCATGAGAGCGGTGTAGCCGCACACTCTGTCGTCCTGACCTGCCGCGCCGACAAATCCGCGATCCAGACCGACGTCGGTTGCTTTCGTTGCGGGGACGATTTCGATTTCCGCGCGGACGAAGTCTTTTTCGACGATACCGTATTTTTCGTTGAGAAGTTTGAGAGTCATGAGTTTGACGGGTTCTTTGATATCTTTTTCGTCAAAGGGCAGGCAACCCGTAATGATGTTGAGTTCTTCGCCTTTTATTCCGTCGTTGAGGGTACGTTTACCCTGTTCTGCTGCGAGGTGAGGCAATAAATCGGTGATAACGAACACGGGGTCGCCGGGTTCTTCGCCTATGCAGACCTTAACTTTGGTTCCGTCTGCCTTGCAGACGACGCCGTGGATAGCGAGAGGAATACAGGTCCATTGATATTTTCTTATTCCGCCGTAGTAGTGCGTTTTGAGATAAGAAATATCGGACTTTTCGTACAGGGGGTTGGGTTTAAGGTCGAGACGGGGTGCGTCGATATGTGCGAAGTTGAGACGGGAGCCTTCCGTCAGAGGACGTTGACCGAAAGTCGTTGCGATAACTGCTTTTTCGCGGTTGATGAAATAAACCTTGTCGCCCGCCTTGTATTTTTTATTTCTGTCAAAGGGTTTGTAACCGGCTTTTACGAGCAAGTCCACCGAGTACTCTACGCATTCGCGTTCGGTTTTCCCTTTATTGAGAAAATCTTTGTAACCCTCGCAAAATTCCTGTGCTTTTGCGACTTCGTCTTTGTTGTCTTTGGCAATGTTGGGAATATTCCAGCAAAGTTGTTCTTTGAGTAATTGACCTTGAGTTTTTTCTTCCATAATAATATCTCCTATGTTTTTTCATTTTTATCGATAAGCGACGGACGTAAAGCCAAACTTCACGTTTATCAGGATATATTATAACAAAAATCGCCGTTAAATGCAATATAAATCTACAAAAATCTTTTTCGTGTTTTTCTTTTTTTCGGTTTTAAGTCTTAGTCAAGCGGATAAAAGACGCGGCGAGGGCAAGCCCTCGCCGCGTAAGTTCCGCGCTTTTACGCCGTTTTTGAACGATTTTCCTCCGCAATTTTCAGATCTCCGTTTGGCACGGCTGTTTCAAGCGTGTTTCGGTATCCTTTTAAAGTTGCGACGGGCGTTTTCGTTTAAAAAAATAAACACGAAAATTCAATGCCGACGGTATCGAATAATCGTGTTTGTTTGTGAAAGAGCTATGAAAAGGATACAAAATTGAAAGCGGATGAGTTAGGTCAAAAACGGATGAGTTTTTACCAAAGCGGTTTCAATTTTAATTATTCGGCTGAAACCTTAAGCCTGTTTGGTTATTCTTTGCTTTCTCCAATATGTGTAATGAGTTCTTATTGTCTTGTGTATGTGTCAAATACCCAGACCGAGTCCTGAATTTCGGTGGGGCTATATGGATGATGATAGAGCCCGTTTATAACGATGCTGTTGTCATTGTTATCGAAGCTGCCGCGGAGATAGAAATCGGGCGGATAGTAGTTGCTGACGGTGGTGTCGTAGTTATCCTTGTCGGCCTTTCTTACCTTCTCATAAATGTCGTTTTCGATATAGAGATAGAGCGTTTTTCTGTCCTCGGAAATATTGAAGATTCCCTCAATGACTGTCTCGCCGTTTGTGTAGATGAAGAGCGAGAAGCTCTGATTTATCAGGGGCAGTACAAATAAGCTCTGGCTGCTCTCTGCGGTGTAGGTGCCCTCGGGCAGACGGTACTGTCCGTCGTTATAGATGTCCTTACTGTAGGACTTATGAGAATTGCCCTCCAGCACGTAGGTTCCGAATTTGTATGGCATCTCGCCTATGCGGTAAACGTGAGTATAGACCGTGCCGTCTGTGAAGCCCAGGTCCTCCTCGGCGTAGATGATGCTGAACTGTGTGAAGCCATCGTCAACGCCCTCGGCGTAGCAGCTGATCCAGTCCTCATTCTCCTTGTCGCTTCTTGTGAGAATGAAGGTCAAGGGAGTCTTTGCATTGTCGGAGCTTCTATATATAGATCTGAAGCCGCCCTGATATTTCAGCGCGTCGTCCTCGTAGTAGCTGAAGGTCATAACGCCCTCCGAACCGTCAAAAACGAAGTATGTATCCTCCTCGTCCATAAGTAGCCACTTTCCCGTGGAGGCATCCATTTTTTCGTCATAATTAACCGTACCGTCAGGCTTCTGACCGAAAATCAAGTCGCATCCCGAAAACATAGCCAAAACAGTCGCGACAATAAGTAAAAGCGCAATAAATCTTCCGTTGATTTTTGTCATGGTATTTCTCCTTTCCTTTGTCTACATAAATTTATACTGCGAGTTTATATAATATATTATATCATATTTTTCCAATAATTTCAACACTATTTTATCCTTTGCCAGCTATATTGTAGCGATTAGCTCCATAAATTTAACGAAATACTATAAATTTAACGAATACCCATAATTTTAACGAAAGCAAAAAGAGCCCATTCGCCGGGAGTGCAAAAATTCTCGGAAGATAGGCTCTTTTTTATTATAATATTCAGTTTTACGCTTTCAAATGGCAAAAATACCACTAAAAAGCAATAAAAAACGCAGAATTGGCACAAATAATTGTATCCTGTTCTGCGTTCTTATTTGGAGCGGGTGAAGGGAATCGAACCCTCCTCTCAAGCTTGGGAAGCTCGCATTCTACCGATGAACTACACCCGCATGGTTATTATTGACAGGGAATACTATACCATATTTTATAAAAAAAAGCAAGACAATAACAAATTTTGTCTTTTTTTTATGGCATTCGTTATTTTTCGCACCCCGTTCGGGGTATTTTGATTTATATTTCGGTTTCCGATTGCGCCCGAAAGGGCGGGAAGGGTTGTTTTTGCCGTGATTTGAGTCCTTTCGACAAAAAACATCGTTTATCCACTGCCGAAAAGATTTATTCTTGGTCTATGAAGGTTTACGTTGAGTACGCCCTTGCAGACAACCTTTTTTTCGACTGGTTGTTGGTTCGGTTGACGGCAAGGCTGACGAAAATACCCGTACGCGGCGGCAGGATATTTCTTGCCGCGGCTGTGGGAGCGGTCGGCGCGGTGGCGTCGGCTTTGACCGAAGGCGTTTGGGCTGTCGTCGCTAAAATCGCGGTATTCGTCGCCATCGTTGCGGTTGCGTTCGGAAGCAGAAGAATAAAAAAAACCTTCCTTGCCGCAGCGGTGTTCGCCTTTATTACCTTTGCGGCAGGCGGAACGATAATTGCTCTGTTCAATCTGTTTAAGGTGGATTACGTCGCCGGCGTCGGATTGTATTATCTTTCACCCGTTCCTATCGGTTTCGTCGGTCTGGGAACGCTGGTTTTTTTGGCTTTGCTTCGCTCCGTAGCCGCCTACGTCAGACGGGTGAGAAAAATCAAACGATTCGGGTGCAAGGTTACGGTCGAGTTTAACGGCGTTGCCGTCGATCTGGTGGGTTTAATCGACAGCGGCAACGGTCTGACCGACAAGGGAATACCCGTGTGCTTCGTTTGCTCGACGCCTGCTTCAAAAAAATTAAAAAATCTCGTGACACAAGGCGTAATAAGCGGCGCACCGCCGAAAAACTTTCACTACGTAAGTTTTGCGACGGTCAGCGGAGCGGACGAAGTGGCTGTTTTCGAAGCGGATAAAACGACTATAAACGACCTGTCCGTTCGCACTTTTTTAGCCTTTTCGCCCACGCGCGGCGACGGGTTTGACTGTCTGGTCAATTATTATTTATC
This sequence comes from Clostridiales bacterium, assembly GCA_004558105.1. GTDB lineage: Bacteria > Bacillota > Clostridia > Christensenellales > CAG-314 > SFEB01. The sequence goes on along the minus strand of SFEB01000004.1, from coordinate 30,342 downwards.
GGAGGAAAAAGTATGATTGGTTTATTGAAAAAAGCGATTTCTTTTATTTTTGGCAAACGTCTGGTGGCGTACATCTGCGGCGCGGAAGCTCTTCCCAAACCGCTTACGCCCGAAGAAGAAGAACAGTATGCGGTAGCGGCGAAAAACGGCGATGCGGCGGCTCGCGAAAAACTTATCGAACATAACCTGCGTCTCGTCGTGTACATTGCAAAAAAATTCGAAAACACTTCCGTCGATACGGAAGATTTAGTCAGTATAGGCACCATCGGTCTTATCAAGGCGGTCAACGGGTTCGATCCGGAAAAAAAGATAAAGCTGGCGACCTTTGCCGGGCGGTGTATCGAAAACGAAATACTGATGTACCTGAGAAAAACCGTTCGATTAAAGACGGAAGTCTCTCTCGACGAGCCGTTGAACGTAGACGGGGAGGGCAACGAACTGTTACTCGGCGACGTTCTCGGCACCGACAACGACCTCGTTTTTAAAAATCTCGAAACGACGGTAGAAAAACAACTGCTCGCCGAAGGGCTTAAAAAGCTTTCGGAGCGCGAGAGAAAAATCGTGGATTTGCGTTTCGGTCTGGACGGGGGCGAAGAGAAGACGCAAAAAGAGGTGGCGGATTTGTTGGGAATATCTCAGTCCTACATATCCCGACTTGAGAAAAAAATAATAAAGCGGCTGAAAAAAGAAATCAGCAAGTTGTTTTAGCCGTAAGGAGAAAGGAAATGTCAAAAAAAGCAAAAAAAGAAAAAATAAATATAGGAGAAAAAATAATTACCTATTTGGCTCTTGCGGCGGCTTTTTTCCTTTTGTCGCGGGGCGAAAACCTCCTCGGCGCACTATCCTTCGGTCTGTTCGTGGGTTGCATATATCTTAAACAACGCCTGGTGCCTTTTCTTCTTTTCGTTGCGACGTCCTGTTTAAACAATCTTACCCACGGGCTGATTGCGGCAAGTCAGGGCGCAGTAATGATTCTTTTGACGGCTATAAGCTACAAATTAAAAAAAAGAATAGGTAAGTTCTGGCTGTTTTTTTATATTCTGTTGGCGCACGGGTACTACTTTTTTAAACTGGTGCCGACCGAAGGCGCGGGAGCGACGCTGGGGTGTTTTCTTGTGGGCGCGGCGTTCGGTTACGTGTGCGTTTTTGCTTTCAGGTCGGTGTTCGTCAGAGGATTAAGGTACAAGGCGGGGGCAGACGAAAGCATATGTATTTTCGTTTTTTGTATGGCTTTGGCTCGGGGAGTCGGTTATTTTGTCCTTAACGGCGTGGAGTTAAACCTGTTTTTAGCCGCATTGGCTGTGCCGTTGGCTTTGCTTGTCGGCGGCGCGGGGGGAGCGTTTATGACGGCGACATGTATAGGGGCAGGCAGTGCCCTGACGAACGGTTCGCTCGTTCCTCTCGCTTTATTCGTATCGTGGGCGGCGGTGGCTACGGCGTTTAAAATCAACAGGTACCTGTCGGCGGCGGCAGTGATACTTTGCCAGGTGGCGGTCGTTTACTTTTTTAATCTTTACCGGAACGCCGCAGTGACTGCGCTGTTGATGACTTTTGCAGGGTGCGCGTGCTGTTGTATGATACCCAACCGAGCTATTAAAAAACTCAGACAGTATCTCGGACAGGACGACGACGCATATTCTCCCCGTCAGATCGTCAACCGTATGCGCGTCAATTTTTCGCGACGGCTATTCGATTTGTCGGAAGTATTTTTTGCGATGCAACGTACTTTCAACAGCCTGACGCGCGGAGTTATGCCGCCGGAAAAGGCTGTTTACGCCATCACGCAGGAAGTGGTGACCAACGTGTGCAACGACTGTCCCAACAGAAATAAATGTTGGCGTGAAAACGCAACCGTGTCGCAAAACAGGTTTGAAAAACTCATTTCCTGCGGCCTTGACAGAGGACGGGTAAATCTGCTTGATTTGCCGCCCGACCTTGCCGCAAGTTGCAACCGGTCGAGCAGTATTCTTTCTATTGCAAACGGCGAAGTCATGAGTTACAAACAGTATTATCTGGTAAATTCGAGTTTCGACGGAAGTCGGGAGTTGTTGGCGTCGGTGTCGGACGGCATAGGACGGGTGATGCTTAAAATGTCGGAAGACAGTCGAGCGACGGTCGGATTTGATAAAGAAAAAGAAAAGGCGTTGATAGAACAACTGACCTACTACAACGTTTTGGTAAAAGAAGCGATAATTTATTGCGAAAAGGAAAACTTTTCCGTTGCGTTGGTAGTTGCAAGATCGGATATCGACAAACCGCAGATTTCGGATATAGTAAGCAAGGTGTGCGCCACGCCTTTGGTCTGTTGCGCGCGGGAGAAACTGCCGCAGGAAGAATGGTGTATGTTGTATTTTTCGCCCCGTCCGCGTTTCGATTTGTCAGTCGGGCTGTCACGGGCGACGAAAAACGGAAGCGAGCTGAGCGGCGACACGTATACTTTTTTGCGCTTGCCGCAGGACAAATATCTGGTTGCGCTTTGCGACGGAATGGGTAGCGGCGAAAGGGCGGAAAAAGCCTCCGCCACCGCTATCGGTATGGTAGAAAATTTTTACCGCGCCGGGTTTGATAACGACCTGATACTCGATTGCGTCAACAGGTTGCTGACTGCCGCCGAAAGCGAAGTGTTTACCGCCGTGGATATCTGCGTAGTAGACCTTAAAGACGGGCTTGCCGATTTCGTCAAACTCGGCGCGCCTATGGGAATGATAAAGGTCGGTGACGCTGTCAATTTTATCGAAGGAGCCAGCCTTCCCGTCGGTATCGTAGAAGAGGTAAAACCGACGATAACCAAAAAAGTGTTGAGAAAAGACGATATGATAGTTCTGGCGAGCGACGGATTCTGGGACAGTTTTGACGACAAAACCGTTCCCGCAACCTTACTTCACGACAGTTTTATCACCAACCCTCAGGCTCTTGCGGAAAATCTGTTGGAACAAGCGCTTTCCGCCACCGACGGCGTAGCCGTGGACGATATTACCGTTCTTGTTGCAAAAGTATTTTAAAACCTGTCCGGACGGGTGCGTTTTCGTTGCGTTTTTTGGTAAAAGCGCCGCGTCGTTTATTAAAGAAAATTTCGGAAAAGTTATATCGCTTCGGAAAAACATTGACATACGAGTAAACGGTTTGATATAATAAGCGTGTTTTCGGAGGGAATATGAAATTCACATTATGGTCGGTCTGGCACATTTTGTATATTTTATCGCCTTTCGTCCTTTTTTCCGTTATTTATTTATGCACGAGAAAAGCGAGCGAAAAAACTAAACGCATCGTCGGAATAGTCATGGGCGCTCTTTCTTTAGTCGTTATTATTGCAAGAAACGTAGATATTTACGTAAGAGAAGGAATGGGGGTAGAAGTTATTCCGTTTCAGGTCTGTCATATCGGCAGTATAATCGTGGGACTGGCGTTGATTTTTAAAAAGAAATGGCTTTTACTGACGGCTTTTTGCTTTAATATGATGCCCGGTTTTTTGTCGATAGTTTTTGCGGATTCTCTCGTCAATTACGCTACTCTGTGGGCAATACGGCCGCAAGCGTATATCTGGGGACATCTGCTTATCGTGGTCGGCGCTTTGTACGGGATTTTCGTTTATAAAAGCGACTTTAACCGCAAAGACCTTATTTATTCTCTCGGTTTCGTGGTGATTATGTTGGTTGTCGCCGTGTTTTCAAACAACGCTTTCAGACTGTGGTTCGGCTGGACTCCCAACTACTTTTACATTTACCATTACGACGGAACGCCGTTGGCATTTTTATACAATGCGACGCCCACGAGCGTTTACGGCTGGTTCAGTATAAATTGGCTGTACACGTTAACGTTGATTGCCGTGTTCGGGCTTGTCTACGCCGGGTTATACTTTCTGGCAAAAGCGATAAATATAAAGAATAAAAAAAGAGAGGCATAAAGAACAAGACGTTTTGTTAAAAAACAAAGGGACGCTGTTTTTAACAGCGTCCCTTTTTGGTATAAAAATTTTTGCTTTTCGTTTTTTTCGATTACCTTTTTATTCCAAACAGTCTCAGGGTGTTTTCTTTGACCTGACGGGTAAACTCGTCTTTATCCCAACCGAATCGTCCGCATAGTGCGGCGACGGTCAGCGCAACGTATTTCGGCTCGTTGGTTTTTCCCCTGAAAGGCACGGGCGTCATGTACGGTGCGTCGGTCTCGGTCAGAATTCTGTCGCGCGGAAGAACTTCGATGGCGTCGAATCCGTTGAAATTTTTAAAGGTTACCGCGCCGCCGAGCGAGAAATAGGCGTCGTATTTATCAACGAGTATTTTCGCCGTTTCTTTACTGCCGTTAAAACAATGAAACAGTACGCCGTTGTTGAGGCGTTTTTTGTTGGCGGCAAGAACGTCCAGAGTGTCTTTCCACGCCTCACGGGTGTGAATTACAATGGGCAGGTTAAGGCTGTCGGCAAGAACGATTTGCTTTTCGAAAACGTCTTTCTGAACGGAACGGGGCGAAAGATCGTAGTGATAGTCCAGACCGATTTCACCTATGCCCACCACTTTTTCGTGAGAAGAGACGGCGGTAAAAAATTCCGCCGCTTTGTCGTCGAAATCTTTTGCCTCGTGAGGGTGGCAACCCACCACGGCGTAAATATCGTCGTATTTTTCCGCCAGGTTCAGGTCGCTGCCGCAATCGATAACGAAATCGACGTCGTCGGCCTTGAATGCGGCGATAATCGCTTCTCGCATGCCGTCAAACGCATGGTCTTCTAAATGTAAGTGACAGTCGACGTATTTTGCCATAATCAGTGTTGAGTGACGGGGATATAAGTGCGTACCCTTAACGTCAGTCCGAGTCGGTTGCAGATTTCGCGGCACTTTTCGACTTTTTCTTCGCCGATAACGTCAACGACGGACAAAATAACCTTTGCGCCGTTTTCGTCGCATTCTTTGGCGAACTTGAGCAAAGCGGGAAAAGCGTCTTCGCCGAATTCGCAATGGCAAAGTTTTTGATAATCGGCAGGCGTGCAGTCGTTAAGGCTGATGCTGATAACGTCGCAGACCTCGCTTATTTCTTTTGCCGTGGAACGGCGGTTTATAAGGTCGCTCTGTCCGTTGGTGTTAAGTCTTATCGTGCCCCCGTTTGCCTTGATAAAGCGTGCGACGGAGAGAAGTGCGGACAGGTTTTCCGTCGGTTCGCCGAAACCGCAAAAGACGAATTCCTGCGAAAGGTTTTTTTCCGTCTTTACTTGTTCGATAATTTCTTCGGCGGTCGGAGTCTGATTTTTCAGCCACAAGTTCTGACCGTCCATCGTTTTGCGGTCGTTGCGTATACAAAAGTCGCAGTGATTGCTGCATTTGTTGGTGATATTGAGATACGGTTTGTCGTCTACGTAATATAAGTATTTATCCATAATTTTTTATCAACGTAAAAAGTAGTTTTGATGAGATACGGTTGCTTTTATTTTGCCAATTCTTCTATTGCCTGAGCGTACATCAACGCCATTTTGTCGAGGTTTTCCAGAGAAATCCATTCGTCTTTTTCGTGTATAGCCGTCATTTCTCCCGGGAAGGCGGGGCCGAACGCCACGCATTTGGGCAGAACTCTCGAATACGTTCCTCCGCCGATGGCGAGGGGAAGCGCGTTACTGCCGGTAAAATCGTTGTAGATTTTAAGCAAAGACACGACCAACGGTTCGTCGGCTTTGACGAAGAGCGGTTCCTTTATATGGCTCTGGTCGATTTTTAAACTTGCAATGCTGTTGGACAGCAGGCACTCGCGGACGAAATCGCTTTTAAAGGTAACGGGAAAGCGTACGTCGAGTTTTATTTTCAAATGGCCGTCCACCAGGTCGACGACGCCTATATTGTGAGTGATTTTTCCGCTCGGTTGGTCATGGAGAGCAAAACCCCATTTTTCGCCGTACACGTCCTTGCACATTTTGTCTGCAACGAAACGCAAAGTTTCACTGTCGGGGAAAATTACCGACAAGCCTTCGAACATCTGCCACGTTGCGTTTTTGCCGAGATACGGACTTGCGCCGTGGCAGGAAACGCCACGCGTGGTGAGACGGTAGCACCCGTCCTCGTTCTTTTCGTATTCGATACCGCTCTTTTTGATAAGGTTTTCGTCTACGCAACCGCAAAGAGTAACTTCGCAGAGGTCGGGAACGACGTTAACGCGGGTACCTGCGTGCATTTGCTTGATTTCTTTGGGCAATTCTCCCACGTCGAGGTCGAAGGCATAGATACCTTTTTCGATGTTGATGACGGGAAAATCGCCGTCGGGGCTGAAAGCGACGTCGGGTAAGGGCATTTTTGTTTTGTAATATTTTACGCATTCCATATTGGTTTCTTCGTCGCAACCGAAGATCAGGCGAATGCGTTTTGACGGTTTAAAACCGCTGTCCTTTAATGCTTTTAACGCGTACAGGCAGGCAATCATAGGTCCTTTGTCGTCGCTTGCTCCGCGTGCGTACAGTTTCCCGTCGCGGATAGTCGGGGTAAAGGGAGGAGTCGTCCAACCGTCGGTGACGGGAACGACGTCGAGATGTCCGAGAACGCCGACGATTTCTTCACCGTCGCCGAATTCTACGTGACCGGCGTAATTGTCGCAGTTGTAGGTTTCAAAACCCATTTTTTTCGCTACGTCCAGGACGAAAGCGAGACAATCCGCCACGCCTTTACCGAAAGGCGCCCCGTCTGCGGGTGCGGTACGGACGGTATCTATGGAAAGCGTTTTGATTAACGTTTCCATCATTTCGTCTTTTAGTCTGTAATAGTATTCTTTTTGCATAGTTATACCTCTGTTGGTTTCCGACGGCAATAAATTTTGTCGTTTATTTTATTTTCAGGTAAGGATGGGGTCGAATTTATTCATTATAAGCCGTTCCATTTCGGTTTTGTTGAAGTATCCGCTGTCCCAATTTGAATCGTTGAAAAAGTTTTCCTTGACGAAGTTGTCGTTATACGGGTTGTCGCCGCCCAGTTCTGCCATAACTTTAAGGGCGACGTTGCCCAGAGTGTTGGCGTAGTATACGCTGTAAGTATCGGGTTCGCAGGTAATCGTGTGGTCAAGCACGATTATTCCGTTTTCCATGGCAACGCGAACGGATTTTTCGATAAACTTAAGGTCGACGTTCGACGGTTGGACGATGCTTCCCTTCGGGTGGTTGTGAGCAAAATAGATATACTTTGCGTGATGTGCTTTCGCTTCGGCGATAATTTCTTCGATCGTCGGCGAAAAGGTGTAGCCTCTGCGATACTCGGTGCTTTCGCCCGAGTGGCATAACTCCATATTGCGGTCGTAACACAAAAATACCATACATTCGTAGTTTTTGCCTTTGAACGCTTCGTAGCAGGCGTTGGCAATTTCCACCCTGGAATAGGAAGAATGTGCGTCTATCCGGTCGCTGCGGATATAGTCGAAGGTCTGGCCGAAAAAGTTGAGTATCGACGCCGTTCGTTTTCCTACGCCGTCCACGCTTTCCAATTCTTCCAGGCTTGCCGTCAGAACGTGTCTGACGGTACCGAACTTTTTAAGCAGTCTTTTGGCGGTGGGTTGAGTATCGGCGTATAAAATAATCTGAGCCAACAGCATTTCCAGAATTTCGTAGTCGAACAGGGCGGTGATGCCGCCTTTTTCGTATCGGTCTCTCAATCGCTGTCTGTGCCCCACGTGTTCATGTTGAATTTTCATCGGTACGTGCGTTTTCGTTCGGGTTATTCCATTTGTTCGAGAGCCAGGTTAATACCGATTGCCAACTGGTCTGCGCAACTCGTATTGCGAAAACCGCAGGTATTGCCTTTGAGTAATTCGGCAACTTTTTTAGCGGGGACGCCTTCGGCAAGGCGGGCAATAGCCTTGTGGTTACCGTCGCAGCCGCCCTTAAAAACGATATTTTTTACCGTTCCGTCGTCGATATCGAAATCGATTTTCACAGCGCACACTCCGTGCGGACTGAAAGAAAAATGTTGCATAAACTTCTTCTCCTGTCGTTATTTTCGTATTTTTTATATTATGCAAAAACCGTCAAGTATTTGATGAATTTTTATCATTTTTATCCCCACCGTGTCGGTGGAAAAATGTGGATAAGTTGGTGGATAAGTGGATAAACACCCCCAAAAACGCCCTGTTTCGGGTTGAAAAACCCATAAAAAATCAAATAATCGGTGTTTTGGTTTTCGTGGACAACTTTTCCACCACTTAGTATTTTCACAATGTAATTTTATGCGAAAGAGGGTTAATGAGGACAAAATACGGTCTGAAAACCGTCAACGGCGCAATACGAAATCAGGCGTTTACTTTGCCATTTATTTCGTCGAAAGAGTGGGCTATGTAGGTCAGGTGGTCGCCTGCACGTTCGAGGTTGCTGACAAGATTGATAAAGATGCCGCTGCAAGCCGGTTGGCAGATGCCCTGATTGAGGCGTTCGATATGTCCGTCGATAAGTTGGTTTTTGTTGCGGTCGATTTTATCTTCGTATTCGTCCACTTTATCCATCTGGACGTGTTCGCTGTCGTTTAAGACGGTGACGCTGAGTTCGAAAAGTTTGGTGATATTGTCGAACATATCGCGCAGTTGCGCTTTTACGTTGTCGGAATAGGTCAGGTCTTCCTTTATGGATTTTGCTGTGTACTTGACGAAGTTGTCGGCAAAAGCGTTGACGCGCAGAATATCGTTGAGGTTGTGGTGCATTACGTTGATCAGTTCTTCTTCGTGCTGACCTATGTTGCGGGAACTGATTTTTACCAGGTAATTGACCATTGCGCCGATAGTTTGTTCCACTTCTATCGTTTTGTCGCCGATATCGTTGGCAGTCGAGTCGTCTAGTTCAAGGAATTTTTCGAATGACGTCGAAAGGTTTTCAAACGCCTTGCGGGCAACGATTACTGCTTCGTTGGAGAGTTGGGCGAGAGCGACGGTGGGGGTATTGAGCAATCTTTCGTCCATAAAGTCGCTTTCCGCCACGGACGAAGCGGGTTTCTTGTCCTTTATCACACATTCCGAAATTTTTACGAAAACGTTGATAAACGGCAGGAATATAGCGGTGCATATAACGTTGAAGAAGGTGTGGAACATTGCGATTTGCGTCGCCGGTAAGGTAAACCAGCGTTGGAAAGTAACTTCGAAAAAGTTTTTCCATATAAGCAACACAACGGTAAAAAGAACTGCGCCGAAGGTGTTGAACATCAGGTGGATAATACTTGCGCGCTTGCCGTTTGCGGTTGCGCCTATGGCGCTTAAAAGTGCCGTTACGCAGGTACCTATGTTACTGCCCATGATGACGAAAAGTACGCTGTTGCCGCCGTTGCCGATGGTGATTCCTGCCGCGGCGATAGAGATGACGATACTGGTGACCGCGCCGCTGCTCTGGAAGAGGGCGGTTACGGCAGCACCGATAAGAAGGAGCAGGACGGGGTTGGTAACGCTGGTGATAGCTGTCTGGAAAAACGGGTCGTCTTTAAAGATTTCCATACTGCCTTCCATCATCCACATGCCTACGAAAATAAGTCCGAGACCGCCGAGAGCGAGGCCGAGCGTCTTAAATTTTTCGCGTTTGGCAAACAGATTCATAAACGCGCCCACGCAGGCGAGGAGCATGAGATAACTCATGATATCGATACTCTGCAAAGCGGCGATCTGAGCCGTTATCGTTGAGCCGATGTTGCTGCCCATTATCAACGCCGTAGCCTGCGGAAGAGTCATAATACCCGCATTGACGAAACCGACGAACATAACGGTGGTAATACTGCTCGATTGCATCACTGCCGTAGATAAAGCGCCTATGCCGACGCCTTTCAAGGGCGAATGAACAGTTTTACCCAACATGTTTTTCAATCCGCCGCCGGCAAGTTTGGTCATCGAACCGGACAAGAGGTTAAAGCCGAGCAGGAACGCGCCGAGTCCGGCAAGTAGTTCCGCAACGGCAAGGACAATTTCTCCGTTAAACATAAGTTCTCCCTTTAATTTTTCTAAAAATGGAGCAAAAATAAAAAATTGCAAATTACTCCACTACTTAGTTTAACAAAATAGTTAAGAATTTGCAATATATTTTAATAAGATTTCCGCTATTATTTTGTTTCCGTAAACCGCTTTAAGTGACTTTCGTTTTAAAACTTGCCGCTGCTTCCGAAACCGCCTTCGCCGCGTTCCGTACGGGAAAGTTCTTCCGCTTCGACGAACTCTGCCGCGATTACGGGCGTGATAACCAGTTGAGCGATACGTTGACCGTTGGATATCGTCTGAGGATAATTGCCGTGATTGTGAAGAGCGACGAAGGTCTCGCCGCGATAGTCGCTGTCGATGACGCCTACTTTGTTGGCGGGCGCAAGGTCGTTTTTGCTTGCCAGTCCGCTACGGGCGTAAACCAGCCCTGCGTACCCGTCGGGAATTTCCACCGACAGTCCCGTGGTGACAAAAACCGTCGTATGCGGTTCTATCGTCACGTCCTTTTCGGTATAAGCGTAAAGGTCTGCGCCTGCGGCGTAGGGGGTGGAGTACGTAGGCAGTTTTGCGTCGGGATAAAGTTTTTTTACTCTTATTTTCATTATTTATCCTCCGTGAAAGACGGTTTTATCCGATAAACGAGTATAAACGGGGTTATACCAACAGTAACATTAAAGGAATAGTGACTATACAACAAATCGTGCTGAGCAGTATGATGTTTGCCGAGACCTTCTGACCGCTGCCGAACATTTCCGACAGATTAAGCACAACCGTGGCGGACGGGCAACAACTGAGTATAAAGGTTGCGACCTTTATTTCGTCGGACAACGGGAGCGCGAGCATGACCGTAAATGTGATTAAAGGCAGGACGATAAGTTTGATTGCCGTAGCCAGATACACTTTCCAGTCGCAGAACAAATCTTTGGGCGAAACGGTAGCAAGTCGCATACCGAGTATAATCATGCAAAGCGGCGTGGTCATTTTGCCGAGGGTGGTGACGATGCCTTCGATATCAACGGCGCCGGCAGGCAGTTGCGTCCCCGTCAAAAACAGTGGCAACGCCACGATTAAAGTAAGCATGGGTGGGTTCAGAAACAGTTTTTTTGCGCTGAAATATTTTTTATCTTTTGTCAGGACGAAACAACCGAGCGTCCATGCCAACAGGTTGAGAGCCACGATAAAAGCGGCGGAATACGCCACGATACCGGGGGAGTCGGGCAGAAGTTTTTCCAGCAACGGCACGCCGAGAAAACCGACGTTTCCGAAAGCGCCAGCAACGCAGGTCACGCGGTAGTTTACGTCGTCAAACCTTTTTCTTAACGCCAGCCAGACGAGAAAAATAATCAGACATTGCATGACCAGCGCCAACAAAAACACGATACCGACGTTGACGGGGTTGATATTCGCTTTGGTCGCCTGATTAAAACTGTACAGGCTCAGGCAGGGCTGACAAACGTACAGCAGCAGTTTTGCAAAGTTGGGAATACTCGTTTCGTCGAGAAGTTTCGTTTTGATGAATAAAAAGCCGGGAACGGCGAAAATTAACATTCCCGCCACGGCCAGCATAGAGTCTAAAAAAGTGAAGGTCATAGTTTCAATACCGTTTTGACGAGTTTTCCGTTTTCTTTTACGAGGCGATAAACGTTTCCGCCGGCGGACACGGTCTTTACGGGGACGAGGTCCTCAAAGACAAGAGCGGCGTTGTTTTCCAACCCGTATGCGCTCGTTTGTTCGCTATTTAAAAAGGTTTGGTCAAACTCGGTTCTGTCGTCGTAGTGAGGGCAGGCGAGGTTGTCTATCCAACCGAACCCTTTGAGCAGTTTATATTCGCCGCTTTGTCCGCCGATAATGTCGTAATCGCTGTAAATATCCTTGAACCAGCAGATTGCGCCGGCGGAAAGACCGACGATGACTACGCCGCGGTCGTAAGCGTCCGCTACGAGGTCGTAGATACCGCTTTCGCGCCACTTTTCCATCAAAAACTTGGTGTCGCCGCCGCCGACGTAAAGAAAATCGGCTTTAAAAAATTTTTCTCTGATGTGTTCGAAATCCATCTCGCCGTACACCGAAAGGGCGCAGTCGGCTTTGACGTCCAGAACGGAAGTGTAGGTTTTTCGGTAACTGTTAAAGTATGGCATACTGTCGTGACTTGCCGTACCGAGAAACAACCCGTAAGGGCGTTTGTCCGCAGGTATGCGTTGTTTGACGTAGTCCACTACGAAACGGTCTATGTCGAGAGTTTGCTTTGTTTTGATTTCTCCGCCGCCAATGGCTATAATGGTTTTTTTCATACCGTTATTTTAGCAAAATAAAATATACTTGGCAAATAAAATTGGCAATATTTTCGATTTGTGCTATAATATTATTTACGGTTATGGCGAACGGCAGTTTTACGAATAAACGCAAAGATTATTCTTTCCGACTTTTTCCGTCCGCAGTAAGGAGCAGTTATGGAGATTAAGCAGATAGTAGATAAACAGCGCGATTTTTTTAACGGCGGAGCAACCTTTTCCGTCGACTACCGCCTCGACGCGTTAAAGAAACTGAAACAATCGATACTTGCCCATGTAGACGACCTTACGGTCGCTTTTAAAACGGATTTCAATAAGTGCGAATTCGACGTCTGCTCGACGGAAGTGGGTATGGTTTTGCAGGAATTGAATTTCTTTTTGAAACGTCTGAGAAAGCTTTCGCGCCCCACCCGTGTGCGTACGAGTCTGACGAATTATTCTTCCTACGGAAAAATAGTCCGCCTTCCTTACGGCGTCACGTTGGTCGTGTCGCCCTGGAACTACCCCTTCCAACTTACTTTCGTGCCGCTTATCGGAGCAATTGCGGGAGGCAATACGGCGGTCGTCAAACCGAGTTCTAAAACTCCCAACGTAAGCAAGGTCATTAAAGACATTCTGTCGGTATTTGACGAAGAATACGTTTACGTCAACTGCGAGCGTGACGAGACGTTATTCGAACAAAAATTCGACTTTATGTTTTACACGGGTAGCGCGGACTTCGCAAAAAAGATTCGCGCGGTACAGGCGAAAAACCTCGTTCCGTGCGTGTTGGAGTTGGGCGGCAAGTCGCCCTGCGTGGTGGACAGGGACGCAGACGTAGATCTGGCGGCAAAACGAATTGCCTGGGGAAAATTTCTCAACGCGGGACAGACCTGCGTCGCTCCCGACTATTGCGTCGTGCATGAGAGCGTCAAGGAAGAATTTATTAAAAAACTGCTAGAATATATCAGACGGTTTTACTTTTTGGGCGACGCCTTGCGCGACGACTACCCCTACGTCATTACCGAAAGCAAAGTTAAGGAAGTTCTCGGACTTATCGAGGGCGAGAAAATCATCGTGGGCGGTAAGGCCGAAGGACGCAAAATGTATCCTACCGTAGTGGACGAGGTGACTTTTGACTCGCCGATAATGCAAAACGAAATTTTCGCGCCGGTATTGCCCGTATTAACCTTTACCGAATTGAAGGGTTTGCTGGCAAAAATTAACGTAATGGACAGACCGTTGGCGTTTTACTATTTTTCGGAGAGCAAAGCGGCGTGCGATTACGTTGCGGAACACGTTGTCAGCGGCGGCGGCTGCATGAACGACACGGTAATGCACCTTACGGAAGAAAGATTGCCTTTCGGCGGCGTCGGAAGGTCGGGGACGGGTAGTTATCATGGCGCAAAATCTTACGAAACGTTTACCCATGCGAAAAGCCTGTTGTATAAAAACAAGCAGGAACTTAACCTCAAATATCCGCCCTATACCGACGCAAAGACAAACTTTGTGAAACGGTACTTCGGAATCAATAAAAAACAGCCGTAAAAAGGCGGAAAAAACATAGGAAAAAATGAGCAAAAAACCTCGTACTTTTTTAAGCGGGGTTTTTTAACGTGAAAAATTTTTAGCGTTAGGAAAAAATAATCTAAAAACTTTCGTTTTTGTCGTTTATTTTGTTGACAAATACTTTAAGCAAGAATATAATGTTAGCCAGCTAACAAAAAATAGAATATTCAAAATATAATATTCAGACAGGGTGTTTCAATAAAGAGGAAGAGATATGGAAGAAAAAAAATCGACTTCTCCGGACAGGATAGGGGTAAAAATCAAATGCTTGTCCAACCTGCTCAAAAGGCGTATGGCGAACGACGTCGCAGCCGAGCACATCGACGAAGTTACGGGTATGCACGGGTGGCTTATCGGTTATATCGAGAGGCAGGGGGACGTGTATCAGCGGGACGTAGAAAAAAGGTTTAACATGCGCCGCAGTACCGTCACCAAAATGTTGCAGTTGATGGAAAAAAACGGTCTCGTTACGCGCGAGTCGGTTGAGAGCGACGCGCGGTTGAAAAAAATCGTACTTACCGACAAGGCTCTGCAAGCAAGCAAAATTATGAAGAAAAAAATCCAACAGACCGAGGAGCTTATGAAACGGGGTATAGACGAGGAAGAATTAAAGATTTTCTGCCGCGTTGCGGATAAGATTGCCGAAAACTTAAAGGGAGAATGCAGCAAGGAGGAAGGATGTTAAAAATAATAGGCAAATTCAACAAAAAAGAGTGGCTGGGAGTATTGTGCTGTATGATTTTTATCGGCATCAGCGGCGTACTCGATCTCGCCGTTCCCGACGTTTCGTCAAATTTGCTTTTGCTGGTGCAGGGCAAAGACATCAATATGACGGGAATAAGCGATTTTTTGTATAGTAACTGTTTTTTAAAACTTTTAGGCGGCGGAACGGAGCAGATGACGGAAATCCTGGCAATGGGGCTCACGATGTTAACCTACGCCGTTTTAAGTTTTCTTTCTACCATATGCGCGGGTTTTTGTTCTGCGGTAATAGCGGCAAGCATCGGTAAGCGTCTTCGCAGTATGACGTTTTCGAAAGTGCAGTCTTTCGGTCAGGCGGAAATCAACAAGTTTTCTACCGCAAGTCTCATTACCCGTTCTACCAACGACGTAACGCAAATCACCATGTTTATCGCGATGGGATTGCATATGATGATTAAGGCTCCCATTATGATTATCGCTTCGGTAACTAAAATCGGCGCGAAAAATCAGTGGCAGTGGTCGTTGGCAACGGCGATAACGGCGGCTTTGCTCATCATCTGTATTATCGTCATTATTTCCATCGCAACGCCGCGGTTTAAGCGTATGCAAAGTTTAATAGACGACGTCAACCGCGATATGAGAGAAAATCTTACGGGTTTACGCGTAGTGCGTGCCTATAACGCCGAAAGTTTTCAGGAAAGCAAGTTTGAAAAGAGCAATAACAGTCTTACCGAAAACTTCCTGGGCGGCGCGCGCGCAATGGCGTTTATGAATCCGATGACCAACGCGATGCAAAACGGTCTTAATCTGGCTATATACTGGATAGGCGCAGTTCTTATTACCCGACTTGCGGGAAACACGGTCGCTCAGAATATGGCGTGGGCAAATATGGTGACGTTCAGTCAGTATTCCATGCACGTAGTAATGTCGTTTATCGTATTGTCCTTTATCTTTATGATGTGGCCGAGAGCAAGCGTTGCGGCGGCGCGTATCAATGCGGTTCTCGACACAGAGACCACCATTAAGGACGGAAGCCGTACCGAGGGCGAAAAGGACGAAAACGGCAATCCGCTAGTGGGCGTCGTAGAGTTTAAAAACGTCAGTTTCAAGTATCCCGACGCGGAAGAATGCGTGCTTGAAAACATCAGCTTTAAAGCCAACCGCGGCGAAACGGTAGCGTTTATCGGCGGCACGGGTAGCGGAAAAAGCACCGTTATCAATCTCGTCCCCAGATTTTTTGACGCAACCGAGGGCGAAGTACTCGTAGACGGCGTAAACGTAAAGGATTATAAAATACAGGAGCTTAACAACAAACTCGGTTACGTTCCTCAACGGTCGGTGCTTTTCAGCGGCGACGTAAAAAGCAATATCACTTACGGCGACAACGGCAGACCGAAACCTACGGACGAGCAGGTGGTTGCGGCGGCAGAGGTCGCGCATTGCACCGAGTTTATCGAAAAAATGCCCGACAAGTACGGCGAACATATTGCACAGGGCGGTACAAACGTAAGCGGAGGGCAAAAACAGCGCATGTCGATAGCGCGCGCCATTGCCAGGGATCCGGAAATTTACATATTCGACGACAGTTTTTCCGCTCTGGACTTTAAGACGGACAAAGAATTGCGCGCGGCGTTGAAAAAACACACCGACGGAGCAACGTGTCTTATTGTGGCGCAGCGTATCGGAACGATTAAAGACGCAGACAAGATAATCGTTCTTCAGGACGGCAAAATGGCCGGAATGGGTACACACCGCGAGTTACTGGAAACCAACGAAACGTACAGACAGATAGCGTTATCACAACTTTCGGAGGAGGAATTGGCAAAATGAGCGATAATCAGAGAGAGTTAGACAGATTGGCAACCTCCCGTCCTCAGATACAGCGCGGCGGCGGACCGAGGGGCGGTATCGGAATGATAGAAAAGCCCAAAAACCTCAAAAAAGCACTTGCCAGACTGATGTCCTTCGGTAAAAAATATATGGGTTGGATAATAGCGGCGGTTATTGCGGCAATAATAAGCGTTGCTTTGCTGGTTTCCGGCCCGAGTCAGTTGGCAGGTATAGCCGATATTATCGCAAAGGGCATAGACGATGGAAACTTTGCGGGCGAAGTATTTGATCAGACGATAAAAATGTGCGTTATTCTGGCGGCGTGTTACTTAGGCAGCGGTATACTTCATATTTTTCAGGAACAAGTCCTTATCGTCGTGTCTCAAAGAATAACGCAGAAGATGCGTAGCGAAATCGATAAAAAGGTCAACAGACTGCCGTTGTCGTATTTTGACAACGTCACTTTCGGCGACGTTTTGTCCCGTGTGACCAACGACGTGGACACTATCGGTCAGGCGTTGCACAACAGCCTTGCGTTGCTCGTCAGACAGTCGATATTCCTGTTGGGTTCGCTTATCATGATGTTCGTTACCAACTATATCCTCGGTTTATCGGTGGTCGGAAGTACGTTATTGGGCGTAGTGGCAATGTTTATCATATTGAATTGTTCGCAAAAGTTCTTCCGTCAGCAACAGAGATATCTCGGAGACCTTAACGGGCACGTTGAGGAAATGTACTCGGGACACAATATCGTCAGAGTTTTTAACGGTACTCGGGAGGCGATAGATAAATTTGAGGAGTATAATGAAAAACTTTGTACTTCTGCGTGGAAAAGTCAGTTTTTGAGCGGACTTATGCAACCGACCATGGGGTTTGTCGGCAATCTCGGGTACGTCGTGGTTTGCGTAGTGGGCGGAGCACTGGTTGTTTCGGGGCATATGTCGGCGGCGACGATAGTTGCGTTTATGTTGTACGTCCGCTTTTTCACCAACCCGTTGTCGCAGATAGCGCAGGCTTTGACAAACTTTCAATCCATGGCGGCGGCAAGCGAAAGAGTATTTGAATTTTTAGACGCGGAAGAAATGCCCGAGGAAGAAGTCAGACAAACTTTGACTACCGTAAAAGGCGACGTGGATTTCGACCATGTGAAATTCGGATACACGTCGGATAAAATTATTATCAACGACTTTTGCGCGCATGTCAAAGCAGGTCAGAAGGTGGCTATCGTAGGTCCCACGGGCGCAGGCAAAACCACAATCGTTAATCTGCTCATGCGGTTTTACGAACTCAACGGCGGTTGTATAAGGATAGACGGGGTGCCGTTGACCGATTTGTCGAGACAGAACATTCACGATTTGTTCGGAATGGTGTTGCAGGATACGTGGATTTTCGAAGGCACTATTATCGACAACGTCCGTTACAGTAAAACCTCGGCAACGGAAGAAGACGTGGTAAAAGCGTGCAAAGCCGTAGGACTACATCGCTTTATCAAAACTTTGCCGGAGGGCTACCACACGGTGTTGGACGAAAAGAGCGGTCTTTCGGCAGGGCAGAAGCAACTTCTTACCATTGCACGCGCCATCGTAGAAGACGCGCCGATGCTTATTCTCGACGAGGCGACCAGCAGCGTCGATACCCGTACGGAAGTGGTCATTCAGCAGGCAATGGATTACCTTACGGAAAAAAGAACTTCGTTTATTATCGCCCATCGCTTGTCAACGATAAAGAATGCGGATATAATATTGGTGCTTAAAGACGGCGATATTATCGAACAGGGCAACCACAAGCAGTTACTTGACAAAAACGGTTTTTACGCCCAACTTTACAACAGTCAGTTTCAGCAATAGGTACGCGTTAACCGCAAACGGCGGTCGTCGGGTGCTGAAGAATAAAAAAGTTTGATCCGTAAAGAATTTTTTTCGGATTTACGTTAAAAGGAGAAGGTACTATGTCAGATTGCAATCACGATTGTTCTCACTGCGACAGCAAATGCGAGAACGAAATCAAGTTTGACCAACCGCACAAGGACAGTCATATCAAAAAAGTTATCGGCGTCGTCAGCGGCAAAGGCGGAGTGGGAAAATCACTCGTCACGGGTTTGCTGGCGTCAAAGTTCAGCAGACTTGGTTTTGCGACAGCCGTTTTAGACGCAGACGTCACGGGTCCGAGCGTTCCTAAAATGTTCGGAATCAACGGCAAAGCGTACGGCAACGATAACGGGTTCTTTCCTCTGGAAAGCGCCAACGGTATCAAAGTAATGTCCGCTAACCTGTTGTTGGAAAACGTCACCGATCCGGTGTTGTGGCGCGGTCCCGTCATCGCGGGGCTTGTCAAACAGTTCTGGACGGAGTGTATCTGGGGAGACGTGGATTATATGTTCGTCGATATGCCTCCGGGGACGGGAGACGTTGCGCTCACGGTTTTTCAAAGTATTCCGCTTGACGGGCTTATCATTGTCACGAGTCCGCAGGAATTGGTGAGTATGATCGTTCAGAAGGCCGTAAAAATGGCAGAAATGATGAATATCAAGGTTTTGGGAATTGCGGAGAACTTTGCTTACGCCGAGTGTCCAGATTGCGGTAAAAAGTTTTTCCCGTTCGGCGAAAGCAAAACGGCGGAGGTTGCCGCGCAATACGGATTGCCATTGCTTTGCCAATTGCCCATTCGCCCCGACGTGGCGCAACTCGTTGACGGCGGAAGAGTAGAAGCCGTTTCGATGGAAGAAATCGACGGGCTGGTTGACGCCGTAATCAATTTAAAATAATACGTTAAAAAGGCAGGTAAAAAATACGCTAAAAGGCAGGTTTTTACCGATTGCTTAAAAAATCCCGTCACGCGGTCACGTGACGGGATTTTTTTGCATACACTTTACTATGGTTTTTTTACGTGGGGCAATCTGCAAGTATTCTGCGTTGGGCAACGATTTTCTTATTTGCGAAAGAAGAAGGTTGCCGACGGCAGAACGGGTAAAAAAAGAGTGCGAAAACGGCGGCGTCGACGGTTTTATCGTAGTAAAAAACCCCGGAACGACGCCGGAAATGGTTATATTCAACGCGGACGGCAGTCGCGCGGAAACATGCGGAAACGGACTCAGGTGCGTCGCCGCATTTTGCCATGAAAAAGGCGTGAATAAGCATAAATTTACGATAAAAACCGACGCGGGAGAAAAACTTGCCGAGATACTGAACGGCAGACCGTTCGTCTGTCGCGTCGAGTTGGGCGAAGCGGTTTTTTCCGACGGAAAGGGGATACGGGAAGAAGGTCTTGATCCCGTTGAAATAGAGATAGACGGCAGACGGGTGCGTCTTTTTGTCGTCGACACGGGAGTACCTCACGCCGTAATATTCGGCGGCGACGGGTTGTACCGTCTGGCGGAACAAATCAGTAAGCACGAGAGTTTTGAACGAGGCACGAACGTCGATTTTGCCGATACGGAAAACGGTAAAATAAGAATAAAAACTTTCGAGCGCGGCGTCGGCTGGACGAAAGCATGCGGCACGGGCGGAGGCGCCGTATTTGCCGTATGTCGCAGGCTCGGACTGGTGGGCGATAAATCGACGGTGTTTTTCGACGGCGGCAGGTTGACGGTGGAAACGGAGGAAAATAAAATTTTTATAACCGGCGAAGTAAAAAAGGAGTGGGAAAAATGAAAGGAAAAAAAGAGTTGCCGTACGGCAGTATCGTCGCCCTCGTCACCCCTTTTGACAAATACGGGCGAGTGGATTGCAAAAAAATCAAACAGTTGGTGGGGTGGCACAAGGCAAGCGGAACGGTGGGAATCGTGGCATGCGGTACGACGGGAGAGGGGGCGACGCTTACCGACGCCGAAAAGCGGTTGGTAACGGAAACATGCGTAACTGCCGCCGACGGCGAAATTTTCGTTCTTGCCGGGAGCGGCAGCAACGATACGGCGAAAGCGACGGAACTTTCGCGCGAGTTGTCTAAAACGGGTGCGGACGGGTTGCTTGTCGTTACGCCCTTTTACAACCGCACCAACGCCGACGGATTGTTCCGTCATTTCGAGAGCGTAGCGGACGCGGTGGATTTACCGATAATGCTGTACAACGTTCCGAGCCGCACGGGTTGCGAGATTTCTTTCGACGTGGCAAAAAAACTCAAAAGTCATCCGAACGTGGCGGGAATAAAGGAGGCAAGCGGAAATCTTTCGTTTGCGGCAAAAATCGCGACGCTGACCGACGAAAACTTTTCGCTGTACTGCGGAAACGACGATTTGATATTGCCCTATCTGTCAATCGGCGCAAAAGGCGTAGTTTCGGTATGGGCAAACTTTACGCCGACCAAAGTTGCCGAGTTGTTGACGGCGTGGCAGGTCGGAGACGTTGAAAGAGCGAGAAAAATTCAACTGCGTTATCTTGATTTCATAAACCTGCTGTTTGCCGAGCCAAATCCTATTCCGATAAAGACGTTATTGAATATGGCGGGGTTTAACGTGGGTTTACCGAGATTGCCGCTCGGAAGGCTTTCGGCTAAAACGCGGCAGGAATTAAAAAAACAGGTACTCGGTCTGGGGGAAAGTCTTAAATGAAAATACTGGTAGTCGGTGACGGAAAAATGGGCAGAGCCGTGTGTGAAAAAGCGCGGGAGAAAAAAATAAAAGTCGCAGGGGTAGTAAGCGCGGACGGAAATTTTGACGCGGACGGATACGAAAGCGTCGACTGCGTGATTGATTTTTCTCATGACGAACTCACGCAAAAAGCCGTTGATTTTTGCATCAAAAACTCTTTACCGTTGGTAACGGGTACGACGGCTTTGTCGGGTAAGACGAAAAACGGTCTGGCGAGACTGGCTTTAAAATCGTCCGTATGCGCGAGCGAAAACTTTTCGGTCGGCGTTGCGGCGATGCGTGCGGCGTTGAAACGGGTTTTGGCTGTTTTGTCCGATTTCGATATAGAAATAGTGGAAAAACACCACAGAAACAAGTTCGACGCGCCGAGCGGCACGGCAAAAATGCTTATGCGCCGAGTGGCAGACGCGCGGAAAAACGCAGAATTCGTTTACGGACGGCAATCGGGCAAACGGACGAAAAACCAAGTAGGCGTATTCAGCGAAAGAGGCGGTTCGGTCGTGGGCGAGCATCGGATTGAGTTTTTGGGCGACGGAGAGAGTCTTACGTTCACCCATACGGCGTGGGAAAGAGGAATTTTTGCCGACGGCGCGATTAAGGCGGCTGAAAAGCTGATAGGAAAAATCGGCTTTTTCAGATACGAAGAATTGCTTTTCGAGGTGAAAAATGGATAGTCGGGAGTTGGCGGATTACGTTGCGAAAAGTAAAAAAAAGACTGTGACCAAGGCTTATTTACGCCTGACTCGTGAGGTGGATTTTAAAAACTGTCTGACCGTCGGCGGAAAAGATTTTATTATGGTCGTCGGAGACAAAAAGGATATAGACGCCGTTTTGTCTGACAACGCCGACGCCGTGGCGGAGAGTTTTTTCGAATACGAGTGCGCTAACAGCGGCGTTCCGTTGGCAGAAATTTTCAGGTTCAAAGCGCGCATAGAACCTTTTGCAGTCATACGGGAGCATGCGGAAATAGGAGACGACGCCGTCGTAATGCACGGCGCGGTCGTCAATATCGGCGCGAAAATAGGAAAGCGGACTATGATTGACATGAACGCCGTAGTGGGCAGTAACGCGGTAGTGGGCGAAGATTGTCACGTCGGCGCGGGGGCGGTGATTGCAGGGGTGTTGGAACCGCCCGACAAACGCCCCGTACGCATTGGCAACGGCGTAACGATAGGCGCAAACGCCGTTATTTTAGAGGGAATAACGGTGGGTGCGGGCGCGGTAGTCGGCGCCGGAGCGGTGGTAACGAAAGACGTTCCGCCTCTTGCCGTCGTCGTGGGTTGCCCTGCAAAAATAGTTAAATACGCCGACGAAAAAACAAAAAGAAAGACAAAAATAGCAAGCGTTCTCAGGGGGTAAAAATGAAATTGGCTATTATCGGCGCGACGGGTCTGGTGGGGCGCGCTTTTTTGCGTGAGACAGAGCGTTTGTCTCTCCCGGTTGACAGACTTGTTCTCGCCGCTTCGGGCGCAAGCGCAGGAAAAAGACTTTATCTGTACGGCAAAGCGCGAAAGGTGGAAGAACTTTCTCCCGACGTCTTTGACGGCGTGGACTTCGCTTTGTTTTCCGCAGGACGGGAGATAAGCAGAGAATACGTACCCATCGCCGTAAAAAAGGGAGTACGGGTGGTGGATAACGGCAGTTTTTTCAGAATGAAAGAGGGTGTGCCGCTGGTCGTTCCGGAAATAAACTTTTCGGACGTAGGCGAAAGTCCCGTTATCGCCAATCCCAATTGCAGTACGATTACCGCGATACTGGCGTTGAACGCTCTTAAAAAATTCGGGTTAACGTCCGTCCGTTACGTAACTTTTCAGTCCGCGAGCGGTGCGGGGCGAAAGGGATTGGACGACCTTACCGTTACGTTAAGAGGTGAAAATCCGAGGTTTTTCCCTGCGTCTCTCGCTAAAAATTGCATACCGAAAATCGACGATTTTCTTCCCGACGGTTACACGGGAGAGGAAGAGAAAATGCGGAACGAAACGAAAAAAATATTGCATTTGCCCGACCTGTCCGTTTCCGCCACCTGCGTCCGCGTTCCCGTGCCGTTTTGTCACGGCGTAGCCGTATCGGCGGAACTGAAAGAAAATTTCACTCTCAACGAGATAAGAGAGGAGTGGAAAAAACAGGACGGAGTGGTGGTGGCGGACGACGCGTGTCATGACGTTTATCCGCTCGGAGAAATGGCGAGATGCAGCGACAAAACTTTCGTCGGACGGCTCAGACGGGATACGGCAAGCGAAAACGGCGTAACTTTTTATTGCGTTGCCGACAATCTTTACAAGGGTTCGGCTTCCAACGCCGTAGAAATCGTGAGGAGACTGGTTTGTGACGAGTGAGACCGACCTATTGAAAGCAGACCGTCGTGCGCTTCACTTTATCGCGGAGTGTGCGTGGCGGGAGAAAAAGACGATTGAGTACCTGTACGAAGCGGCTCGTGATTTCGGTTGCAGGATTTTTAAGACCGAAAGTTGCGTTGCGTTGTTTTTTGATTTCGGCAAAAGCAGTACCGTCGCTTTTCGCGCCGAGATGGACGCTCTGCCGTTGTCGGAGCGGACGGGGTTGTCTTTTGCGGCAAAAAACAATATGCATGCGTGCGGACATGACGGACACATGGCTATTGCTCTGGAGGTTGCGAGAATCGTCGGAAAAAAAGGTTTGAGTTTTCCCGACAACTTACTTATCGTTTTTGAACCGGCGGAAGAAGAATACGGCGGAGCGCAGTACCTTCTTTCTCAACCGTTCTGGCAGGAAGTCAACGTTACTTCCGCTTTTGCGCTACATTTATTTCCGCACCTTCCGTTCGGCAATGTTTTCAGTCGGGAGGGGACGATCTGCGCGGGGACGAGGGAGGTCAACGTTGCTTTTACCGGCAAATCCGCACACGTCGCGAGGGGCGAAGGCGTGGACGCTTTGTCTGCCGCCGTAGAATTTTTAGCGCGGACGGGCGACGAGATTAAACGGAGTGAAGACGGCTTCGTTTCTTTCGGCAAACTCAGCGGCGGCGTTGCGCGCAACGTGGTGTGCGCAAGAGCGGAAGCCGAGGGAACTTTGCGCTTTTTTGAAAAAGAATTTGCAGATAAAGCGATAAAAAAAATGACTCGCGCGATGAATGAAATATGCCGAAAACGAGGGGTAACGGGTACGTTCGACGCCCAACGAGGTATTCCGCCCGTGGTAAACGACAAAAAATTGCTGGCACGCGCTAAAAAAGCGTGGGAGATTTTTCCTGCAAAAAAACAACTTATCGGCGACGACTTCGGGGTGATTGCCGAAAGCGTGCCGTCGGTTTATTTTTTACTCGGAGCGGGCGAAACGGCAGACCTTCATTCCGACGCTTTCGACTTTGACGAAAGGGTATTGAGAATCGGCGTTGATTTTTGTCTGGCGATTTTGGAAAAAATCAGGTTGGGTTAAGCGAAACGATTTCTACGACCGCCGTCGTCCGTGTTTTGCGGACGATTTTTTTATTTAACGGAAATTATACTTGTCAAAAATAGCTATGCGTGATATAATAGCGGTGAAAAAAAAGTACGATTTATCGGAGGTAAAGTTATGGCGGTAAATATTCTCGACAGCGACAGTTTAAGGGGGCATATTGAGACTTTTATTTTAAGCGTTCTTCTCGACGGACCTCAGTACGGCGGTGAGATAAGAAAACTTATTGCCAAAAAAACGAACGGAATCTATCAGCTTAACGAGCAATCGTTGTATTCGGCATGCCACCGTATGGAAGAATACCGCCTTATTAAAGGCAGATGGGGCGACGAAAGTCAGGGGGCGACGCGCAAGTATTACGAAATTACCGACGAAGGGCGCAAAGCGTACGCCGCCAACAAAGCCAAATGGCAAACGGTCAAGCAATTGATAGATATTTTGATAGGTTAACGAGATGAAGGACAACGGAGATAACGTAAAAATCACCGTCTTTACCACGACCGGGTGCAGTGAGACGGTGGCGTATTTTTTAGAAGAACTTACGGCAAACGCCGTTACCGTTTACGACGTCAGAGACCTCGACGAGTGCGGTTGGGATTACGTGGAAAAGGGCGTGCGCGAATCTTTCGGTCAGGAAGTGCGCGTAGTTGCGTATTGCGCCGAGTCGGACGAGGAGCAAATTCTCGGTCGTCTTAAAGAGGATTTAAACAGGGTAAAAGAAATTTTCGGCGACGCCTGCGGCAGTCTGAGAATACAAACCGAGCAGGCACAGGAGGTCGACTGGCTTAAGGAATGGCAAAAAAACTTCAAGCCGGTCGTTATAGGCGACGTATGCGTCTGTCCCAACTGGCTGGCTTACGACGGCGACTGTAAAAACGTATTAAAGATAGAAAGCGGCGTTGCTTTCGGCACGGGGTACCACGAAACTACTTCGCAATGTCTGTTGCTGGCGCAAAACTACGATTTCAGGGGTAAAACCGTCCTTGACATGGGTTGCGGCAGCGGCATATTGGGCTTGTCGGCGTTATTGCTCGGCGCGAGTCATGCCACGCTCGTAGACCTTGACCAACAAGCGGTGGAAGCAACCCGTGCAAACGCCGTGTTCAACGGTCTGGAAGACAAGTGCGATATTATCTGCGGCGACCTGACCGAAAAGGTCAGCGGAAAATTCGATTTTTGTTTTGCCAACCTGACTGCGGACATTTTAAAGCGCCTTGCAAAGACGCTGACGGCTTTTTTAGCGGACGGGGCGTACATATCGCTCAGCGGTATACTTTTGTCGCTTAAAGACGAAGTGTGCGAGACCTTTGAAAAACTCGGTTTTACCCTTGCGGCTTATTCCGAAAAAGGCGAGTGGTGCGCGTTGCTTATGAAAGCGGGCGCTTAGTGTGGCAGCGGAGACCGTAAACGGTTGTTAACAAGAACGATATAATTAAGATTGGGCAAAAAAAATGGAAAAGAATCAAGCCGGGTTATCCGTAAGCGTATTTACGCTGGGGTGCAAAGTAAATTTATACGAGTCACGTCAAATCGTAAGTCAGTTGTTGCAGGCAGGTTACGATGCTTTCGAGGGGCTTAAAAAAGCCGATATTTTCGTAATAAACACTTGCGCCGTCACCAACGAGGCAGAGCGCAAATCACGACAAGCCGTCGCGCGTTGTAAAAAACTGAATCCGTCGGCGAAAGTTCTCGTTTGCGGCTGTGCGTCGCAGAAGGATCCGATTCAATTCGAACACGACGGGGTGGTTTTCGTCAAGGGCGCGGGCGACAAGGCGAGTCTGATAAAAAATTACGTCGAGGGCAACGACGGTGTGGAAAAACTCCCTACCGAGTACCGTGACGGCGAAGTTTTTGCCACCAACGTCGTAAAAACGAGAGCCTTTTTAAAGGTTCAGGACGGTTGCGACAACTTTTGTACCTATTGCATAGTGCCGTACCTGCGCGGCCGCAGTCGCAGCAGAAAAATCGAGGACGTCGTAGCGGAGGCAAAAACACTGACTTCTTTTAAAGAAATCGTGCTGACAGGAGTGAATATCAGCGATTACAAGGCCGACGGGGGCGATTTAACTGCGCTGGCAAAAGCTTTGGCGTTTTTGCCGATGCGTAAGCGTTTCGGCAGTCTTGAAGACAGGGTAATTACGCAGGAACTGCTTTTTGCCATGAAACAAGGCAATTTCTGTCCGCATTTTCATCTGTCTTTGCAGAGCGGAAGCGACGGCGTGCTTAAAAAAATGAATCGACGCTACACAGCCGAACAATTTTTCGAGTCGGTGCAACTTATTCGCAAAACTTTTCCCGACGCAGGGATAACCACCGATATTATCGTCGGTTTTCCGACCGAGACGAAGGAACAGTTTGAGGAAAGCAAGGCTTTTGCATTAAAAGTCGGTTTTGACGACGTGCACGTCTTTCCTTTCAGTCCGCGCGCAGGCACTATTGCCGCACGCATGACGCCGATTGACGGCAGGGAAATGGACAGGCGAGTGGCGGAGATGACGGCGGTCAAGCAAGCGCTCAAAGCGCAATCCGCCCGACGGCAGATCGGTACCGTTCAGGAAGTTCTGACCGAAGAAAGCAAGGGCGATTACGTCGTAGGATATACGCCGAATTATACTAAAGTGTACGTACCCAAAAAAGCCGTTGAAAAAAACAAAATTTTAAAAGTTTTTATTACAAAACAGTTTGAAGATGGCGTTTTGGGTGATATAATAGACGAGGAGTAAATCTCCCGACGATACGGTTTTTAATTGCGGCGAGAAAATATCGACGGGAGAATTAGCGACGGATAACCGATACCCGTGTTTCGTCGTTTGTTAAATAAATCAAGCCGTTGTTGCGGCAAATTATAAAAAATACATATTCTTATGGAGGAAAATAAAATGAAACCAATTTATTATCCCGAGCCTTTCCGTATTAAGGCTGTCGAACCTCTCAAGATGTTAACGAGAGCCGAAAGAGAGAAAAAACTTGCAGAAGCAAACTACAACGAGTTTGCGTTGAAAGCGGAAGACGTCTATATCGATTTGTTGACCGACAGCGGCACCAACGCCATGAGCAGCGCTCAATGGTCGGGCGTCATGATGGGCGACGAGTCGTACGCAGGCGCGAGCAGTTATTTTCACCTTATCGAAAACGCCAAGGATATTTTTGGATTTGAGTTTATCCAACCCGTTCACCAGGGCAGAGCGGCGGAAAAGGTTCTGATTCCCATTCTGGCGGAAGGCAAAAAGTACGCTATCGCCAATATGTTCTTTGATACCACCCGTGCGCACGTAGGTCTTGCAGGTTGCATTCCTATCGACTGCGTCGTTCCCGAAGCTCTCGACACGACGTGCCGTGCGGACTTTAAGGGAAACATGGATACCGAAAAACTGGAAAAACTCATTAAAGAGTACGGTGCGGAAAACATAGCTGTTATCGTAGAAACCATCACCAACAACAGCGCAGGCGGACAACCCGTTTCCGTTGCAAACATCAGAGAAACCTCCCGCATTGCTCACAAGTACGGCATTCCGATGATGATTGACGCCGCGCGTTACGCCGAGAACAGTTATTTCGTCAAAAAACGCGAAAAGGAATTTGCAAACAGTTCTATTAAGGATATTATTCACGAGTCTTTCAAGTGCGCGGACTGCTTTACGATGTCTGCCAAGAAAGACGCCATCGTCAACATGGGCGGTCTTATCGGTTGCAGAAGCAAAGAAATTTACGACAAGGTCAAACAGCGTTGCATCAGCTTTGAAGGTTTCGTCACGTACGGCGGTATGAGCGGCAGAGATCTGGAAGCTCTGGCAATCGGTCTTAAAGAAGGTCTGGACGAAGATTATCTCCGTTACCGTATCGGACAGATGGAGTACCTTGCCGCACGCCTTGACGAAGAAGGTATCGCATATCAGGCACCGGCAGGCGGTCACGGCATCTTCGTAGACGCCAAAAAACTTTTGCCGCACATTCCATGGTATCAGTATCCCGGCCACACTCTGGCTCTCGAACTTTATCTCGAAGCCGGTATAAGAGCTTGCGATATCGGCAGTTACATGTTGGATCGCGACCCCGTTACGCACGAAGAACAACAGTCGGCGTTTGAGTTCACCCGTCTTGCCATTCCTCGCCGCGTGTATACTCAGGCTCACCTTGACGTTATCGTCGACGCGCTTATCAATATAAGAGACAGAGCAAGCGAGATAAAGGGTTACAAGATTGTAGAAGAAGCTCCGGTACTCCGTCACTTTACGGCAAAACTTGTTCCTTTGAAATAACAAAACCAAATCCGAGCCGTTGACGAAACTCAACGGCTCTTGATAATTTAAGCAGAAACGCAAAAACTATAAGAGAGGTTTACCACTATGTTTTACGATATTGTCATTGTCGGCGCAGGTCCCGGCGGAATATTCGCCGCGTACGAACTCGTTAATTCGGATAAAAACTTAAAGATTGCCATCTTTGAAGCGGGACATCCGCTGGACAAACGCAAATGCCCCATTGACGGCGATAAGATAAAAAGTTGTATCAACTGCAAAACGTGTTCGATAATGAGCGGTTTTGGCGGCGCGGGGGCTTTTTCCGACGGCAAATACAATATCACCAACGACTTCGGCGGCACGTTGTACGAGCATATCGGCAGAGAAAAAGCGTTGGAACTGATGGAATACGTCGACGCTATCAACATGAAGTACGGCGGCGAGGGGACGAAGATGTATTCTACCGCAGGCACTGCGTTCAAGAAAATTTGTATGCAAAACGGTTTGCAATTGCTGGACGCGTCTGTTCGTCACTTAGGTACCGATATCAATTACAAAGTACTTGAAAACCTCTATAATTTTTTAAAGGATAAAGTAACTTTTTACTTCGATACGCCGGTAGAAAAAGTAGCTAAGGACGTAAACGGGTATAAAATAACGGCGGCGGACGAGGAGTACTTATGCACCGATTGCATCGTTTCGGTAGGGCGCAGCGGCAGTAAGTGGGTGGAACGCGTGTGTGAAGAACTGGATATTCCCACTCTTTCCAACCGCGTGGATATCGGCGTGCGCGTTGAGTTGCCCGCGGTTATTTTTTCCGACCTTACCGACGAACTTTACGAAAGCAAAATCGTCTACCGCACGGAAAAATTCGAGGACCGCGTCCGCACTTTTTGCATGAATCCTCACGGCATAGTCGTCAACGAAAATACCAACGGCATTATCACCGTCAACGGTCACAGTTACGAGTCGAAAGACATGCAGACCGACAATACCAACTTTGCCCTGCTTGTTTCCAAACACTTTTCAGAACCCTTCAAAGACAGCAACGGTTATGCGGAAAGCATAGCCCGTTTGTCCAACATGTTGGGTGGTGGAGTTATGGTTCAACGCTTCGGCGACCTGGTGAGGGGGCGTCGCAGTACCAAAAAGCGTATCGACGAGTGCGTTGTTCGTCCCACTCTTAAAGCAACGCCGGGAGATCTCAGTCTCGTTCTTCCCAAACGGATTTTGGACGGAATAATTGAGATGATTTACGCTCTTGATAAAATCGCGCCGGGAACGGCTAACGACGACACGCTCCTTTACGGCGTAGAAGTCAAGTTTTACAATATGGAAGTGGCGATTGACGAAAACCTCGAAACCAAGCACAAGGGACTTTACGTCATCGGCGACGGCAGCGGTGTGACGCATTCCTTGTCTCACGCTTCCGCAGGCGGCGTATACGTAGCAAGACGGATTTTAGGTAAATAAATTCACGAATACTTTAAAAACGGCATGACCGGTGAGTATAAAGTTGTATATCCTGATTTAGACAGAATATTAAAGATTGTAGGTCATGCTACCAATAATAAAGGAAACGTCTCCACTAATAGCAATTTTGTGGATAATAGCGAAACACCTTTTGAAACAACAGTGTATACGAAAGATTCATTAGGTCAACTGAGTAGCATTGAACGTACAGGACATGGTGCAAACGTTTCCTATACATATGATAGTTTATATAATTTAAGTAAAAAGGAAACGGTATATACCGTAAATTCAACGACTAAAAAGTATTCTGTTGATTACGAATATAATACTATTGATA
>SFEB01000051.1 GCA_004558105.1 Clostridiales bacterium | reverse complement strand
TGACAGTAACGTAAGCCAACTCGGTTTTGAAGACACGGAGTTGACCGTCAACGAGTTTAACAATTACCGTAACAAGTTTAAAGAACTCAAGTTTGTTCCTTGCGGTGGAAGCATTTTAGAACAACGTAAGATAAAGACTCAGGATGAGATTGACTTAATTGCAAAAGCGCAAAGTATTACCGATGGCGCATTCAAATCCATACTCAAGTTTATCAAAGTAGGAGTTACCGAACTTGATATTGCTTGCGAATTGGAGTATCAGATGCGCAAACTCGGAGGCACGGGTTTGGCTTTTGACACGATAGTTGCCAGCGGCATTAACGGCAGCAAACCGCACGCTCATCCTACGGACAAAAAAATAGCCAACGGCGACGCCGTTACTATGGATTTCGGAGCAAGATACAACGGCTATTGCAGTGACATGACCCGTACCGTTTTTGTAGGCAAACCTAACGCCGAGGTCAAAAATATTTACGAAATAGTACTAAAAGCGCAAAAGCACGCTATTAAAAATCTGGCATGCGGAATGTCCGGTGCCGAGGGACATGCTCTTGCGGCCGAAATAATAGATGCGAACGGTTACGGCGAGTACTTTACCCATGGTCTGGGACACAGCGTAGGACTCGATATTCATGAAGAACCGCGCCTCAGTCCGCGTTACGAACAAAAACTTCAATCCAACGTCTTAATTACGGTAGAACCCGGTATTTACGTACCGAACGTAGGCGGCGTCAGAATAGAAGATTTGTTAGTAATTAAAGAAGATAGGGTAATTGATTTGACAAGTTCGGAAAAAAATATTATTATACTATAGGAAAAACCAATATCGGAGGATTTTTATGATATTAGCAGGCGATTTGAGAAAAGGCATTACGTTTGTCTACGAGAACAATATTTATATTGTCGTTGATTTTTTGCACGTCAAACCGGGCAAAGGTTCGGCTTTCGTAAGAACAAAAATCAAAAACGTAGTAACCGGTGCCGTTCTGGAAAAGACTTTCAACCCGACGGAAAAGTTTGAGAAAGCCGTCATCGAAACCAAACAAATGGAATACCTCTACAGCGATGGCGAGTTGTATTACTTTATGGACCCCGAAACTTATGAGCAACTTCCTCTTAACAAGGGACAAGTTGAGGACGCTCTCATGTTTATGAAAGAAAACATGCAGGCTACCATAAAGTTCTACAAAGGCGAAGCTTTCAGTGTAGAAGCTCCCAACTTCGTTGAATTGCAAATTACCGTTTGCGAACCCGGCGTAGCAGGAAACACCGCCACCAACGCAACCAAACCGGCAACTTTGGAAACAGGTTACGAACTTCAGGTTCCGATGTTTATCAACGAAGGCGACGTTATCCGTGTTGATACCCGTACGGGCGAATATATGGAAAGAGCAAAATAAATTTATCTTAAGGAATAAAAACACCCGGGTGAGTATTTCGCAGGGGTGTTTTTTTATTGGCAAAAACAGAAAAATGCTTGGATTATAGTCGGGTTTTAGTGGCAAAAGACGAGGATAAAACATATATTTAAAAGAAAGGATTTTTCGGAGGAAAAATATGGCTAACAATTGCAATCCGACCACCAAGGTTTGTATTCAGACTAAAAAAGTTTTCGACGCATGTTTAAAGCAGGCAAGTTACGAGATGGTAACCATTACTTTAACTGACGTAAATCCTGCCAACCCGACTTTGCCATTGACTTTCGTCAGCGGTCGCAGCAGCGCAGTTCTCGCAGAAGTAACTAATCTGTCCGTAACGAGATTGCAGAGCAGACCGAGATACGGAAGAATTGAGGCGGATTTGGTAATACCGATAAAAATTAATTATACCGATGCTACCGGAGCCGCAGGGGTGGGTACGGGTACGCTTACTTTACATGAAGACGTTGTTTTAATGTTGCCCGAGGCAAGCGTAATGCCTTATCAGGTAGAGGCGGCTGTAAGCGTGATAGTGCCTAACGGAACTTATGACTCCGCTACCGGTGGTTATACGTTTATCGTTACCACTTGCGTTTCGGCGATACTGAAAATCGTGATAACGGTAGAGCTTATCATTCCTACGTACGGCTACGCCATAATACCGCCTTGCCAGGAATATAACGACGAGGTATGCAGCGGGTTTTTCGACCTGCCGCTTTTCCCGGGGGCAAACAATACGATATAAAAGTCGGCTGTCAAGCCGATTTTTTTATGGCGCGGTTTTAACTTTCGGTTAATAAAAAAATACGCTGAAAAGTCTGAAAAACACTTTTATATTTTTTTAATATGTGTTAAAATCGAAACGGAGGAAAAAATGAAAGTATTTGCCATCAGCGATTTACATTTATCTACTTCGGTGGACAAGCCCATGGATATTTTTGGCGAAAAATGGCAAAACTATTGGGATAAAGTCAAGACCGACTGGCAGGAAAAAGTTTCCGACGACGATATTGTATTGATGGCGGGGGATTTCAGTTGGGCGATGAGAATGAGCGAAGCGCTCTCCGACTTTGCTTTGTTTGACGGCCTCAAAGGTAAAAAAGTTATTCTGCGCGGTAACCATGACTATTGGTGGAACACGATTGGTCAGGTAAGGGCGGCTTTGCCGGACGGTTTTTACGCGCTTCAGAACGATTGTTTACGTTTCGGCGACCTGCTGATTTGCGGCACGCGCGGTTGGATTGTGCCTGACGGTAATAATCTGACTGCCGAAGACAATAAAATTTTCCTCCGCGAGGTAGAACGGATGAAATTGTCTTTGGCAGCGATGGAAAAGGAGCGTAGCGAAACGGACAAAGTGGTGTGTATGATGCACTTTCCGCCTTTTAACGGACGCAGAGACGACAGCGAGTTTATAAAATTGCTGATAGAAAACGATATACGTACAGTCGTCTACGGACATTTGCACGGTAAAGATTGCAGAATTGATAAGTACGTTAAAAAGTTCGGTATAGATTTTTGGCTGACGTCGGCTGACATCGTTGATTTTCAACTGACGGAGATACCCGTGTAGGTAAGGGGAAATTTGTTTTAAACCGGATTAAAGTAAGAAATCACGTATCGCGGTACGTGATTTTTATATTCTGTATAGGTGGAGTAAAAAAGAAAAATTATTTAAAATACTCAAAAAAAGTGGAAGAAAGTGGTTCAAAATGGTTGACATTCCCATTTTTGTTTGATATACTACCGATATAAAATTGAAATGGAGGGTAGTATATGATGTTTTTGGGCGAAAACAGAGTTCAGCTGGACGCAAAAAACAGACTGAGACTTCCGGCGAATTATCGTCGCGAAATCGGCGGTTTGTGTTACGTCACCGTTGGCTTGAACAACTGTTTGCAGCTCTTTAAAGCCGACGAGTTTGAAGATTACGTCCAAAAACTTCAGGAGATACCCGCACACGATATTGAGTCACGCAGGGGCGTTCGTACCTTTATGGCGTTGGCGAAAGAAATCGAACCTGACGACCAAGGCAGATTTATTCTTCCGAAAAATCTTAAAGATTATGCCAAAATCGATAAAAACGTAGTGTTTGCCGGCGTAGGCAAATCGATAGAAATCTGGGCGGAAGAAGAGTGGGATAAATACTTTGATATGTCAAACCTTGACTCTGCTCTTGCGATTATCGGTGAGAAATACAAGGTATAGAGCACGGAAAGCAATATGAGTTCTTACCATTTACCCGTCATGAAAGACGAGTGCCTCAAGTTTTTAGACGTCAAACCCGACGGAGTGTACCTGGATTGTACTGCCGGCGGCGGAGGACATAGCAGTGCAATTCTCGAAAAACTTTCTCAAAAGGGCAGATTGGTAGCTTTTGATAAAGATCAGGACGCTATCACTGAGTGCGAGAGAAGGTTTTCGGGAGATTGCCGCGTTACGTTAGTGAAGAGCGATTTCAAGGCGGCGCCAGAATGGCTGAAAGAGAATAATCTGTATGGCAAACTTGACGGCGTGATTATTGATCTTGGCGTCTCCAGTAAACAACTTGACGATCGTAGCAGAGGTTTTAGTTATCTCGGCGGTGACGACGAACTGGATATGAGAATGGACAGGGCTCAGACGCTTACTGCAAAACAAATCGTCAACGAGTACGATAAACAAGAAATTTTTGAAATTATAAAAAAATACGGTGAAGACAAGTTTGCGGCAAATATAGCCAAAAATATCGAAGAGTACCGTAAAACCCGACCGATTGAAACGACCGGACAGTTGGCGGAGATAGTGGATAAAAGCATACCGTTCGCTTTTAAAAAAACGGGCGGACATCCGGCGAAACGCACCTTTCAGGCGTTAAGGATAGCGGTTAACGGAGAGTTGGACAATCTGGATACGGCTCTGACGGAATTGGTAAGAAGTCTTAAAGTCGGCGGAAATATGGTTGTTCTTACTTTTCACAGTTTGGAAGACCGCATAGCAAAACAAACTTTCGCTTACCTCGAGACAGACTGCGTTTGCGACAAGTCTGTGCCCGTTTGTACTTGCGGTAAGGTAAGCGAAGTAAAATACCTAACAAAATTCGAAGTCGCTTCGGAAAAAGAAAAAAATGATAATCCACGCAGTATAAGCGCTAAGCTGAGAGCCGTGCAAAAAATATAAACTAAGGTTATAATAACAAGGAGGCAGAATATAATGTTAACGACGAGCAGAAAAGAAGCTTTTGCTAATGATGAAGAAGTTGTAGAAAGCTTAAATACAAAATCGACCGTTGATACCAAAATCATGGGACGAGAGTCATACGTCGCTGACAGCGAAGCAAAAAAAGCTTCGTCGGTCAGATTTCAGGATTCATATTTTGCCGACGACAGTTTAGACGACGGTGACGTAAGCGAAGACGAGCTCATGGCTAAACTTTTAGGCGATTCGAAAGTCGAGTGGGACGATTTGGACGAATCGGATACCGAAAACTATACGAATCCTGATCTGATGCCTACGAGCGAGACGATGGGAAACACCGATAAGGAAACGGTAAAAACCAAAAAGTCCAGGAATAAAGTACAAAACGATATAGTGGTTGAAGGCGTAAATAAAGTTGCGGTAGTAGGTTACTTTGCGGTGGTTCTTGCGATTATTATAGCGATATGTTTCGTTGCGGTTGCCGTAAATGCGTCTTTGACCAATATTGCGGGTTTGCAGATGAAGATAACCCAAACCACTCAGGATATCGAAGAAATGTACGTCGAAGTTCAGGAGAACGTTGACGCATATGCCGCAGAGTTGGGTTTGGTAAATACCGCCGATGCCAAAACGGTTTATTACGAAGCCGTAGATACGAGAGATAAAGTCACCTACAATATCCCGTCAAATTGGTTTGACAACGTATGTGATTGGTTCAGTAGTATATTCGGAGGCTGATTTTTCTTGTATCAATCAAATTATTTAACAAAAAAAAGGTTGTTTGCGACGTTTGTTGCGGCAACCTTTATTTTTGTTGTCATTTTTTTCAAAATTTTTTATATACAAATTATTTGGGGCAAAAAATTGCAGGCGAAAGCACTCGACCAGTGGACGAGGGATTTACCGTTGACGGCTCTCAGGGGAAATATAACAGACAGAAACGGCGTCGTTCTTGCGACCAGCGAAACTTCTTTTACTTTATATCTGAGGGCAAAAAACGTTGAAGATGCAGAAAAGGTCGCAGGGGTACTGTCCGAAGTATTGGGGTTGGATTACGACCAAACGCTTAAAAAGGCAAAGAACAAATCAATCAGCGAAATTACTGTAAAAAGGCAGATTTCTTCAGAAAAAGCAGATAAAATACGCGCTTACAATCTCAAAGGCGTATATTTTGCAGAGGACAGTTCAAGAGTATATAGTTACGGCGATTTTTTGAGTCAGGTTTTGGGGTTCGTAAGCATTGACAACGTAGGACAAAGCGGGATAGAGGCGGCTTATGATAAATATCTGAAAGGAATAGACGGACAGATATTGACTCAAACCGACCTTATAGGAAAGGAATTGTCGGACAAAAGTATTATCTATTTGTCCGGCGTAAAAGGACTTGACGTTCAGTTGACCATTGATTTTCAGATACAGATAGTTCTGGAAAACCTGCTCGAACAAATAATGATCGCGCATGGGGCAAAAGGAGCGAGAAGTATCGTCATCGATTGTAAAAGCGGAGAAATTTTAGCAATGGCAAGCAAACCGAGCGTTGACCTTAATAACTTGCCGCGAAACGATTTATCGGCGTTAATGCAGGGGACGAAAAACTTGCTGATAACGGACGTGTACGAACCCGGGTCAACTTTCAAGGTATTAACTGCCGCCGCCAATCTGGAAGAGTACAAAAAAGGAAATAAAAACGCTTTTTCGCCGACTTATATTTTCAATAACAGCAACGTAAGGTACGTCGACGGCGGAAGAATAAGTTGTTGGACAAAACACAGTTCTACCAAACATTGCAACCAGACGCTTGCCGACGCTTTGTCCAACAGTTGCAACCCATGTTTTACCGATATTGCTTTGAGTCTCGGCAAAGACGTAATGTATTCTTATTTAGATGCCTTCGGTTACGGTAATACGCTGGGAATAGATCTGGCGGGAGAACAATCGGGATTGTTGGTATCGAAAACAAGCGTTACTAACGGAGATTTGGCAAGAATAGGTTTCGGTCAGACTGTTACGGTTACGCCCATACAACTTGCATACGCAACAGCCGCCGCAGTCAACGGCGGAAAATTGATGACGCCTTATCTTGTAAATGCAATAGTTGATGAAAGCGGCAATACAGTCAAAAAAAATTATCCTAGTCAAAAATCTCAACCGATTTCAAAAGAAACCAGCGCATTGCTTGCCGAAATGCTGGAGGGCGTCGTCAGCAAAGGAAGCGGAAAACTTGCGTATATAGACGGATACAGAGTAGGCGGTAAAACGGGCACGGCTCAAAAATACGAAAACGGAGTAATTGCGAGGGGCAAAAACATTGCGTCTTTCGTCGGATTTTTTCCTGCAAACGATCCACGGTATCTTTGTCTCATGATTGTTGACGAGCCAAAAGGTATAACTTAC
Source organism: Clostridiales bacterium (assembly GCA_004558105.1). Classification (GTDB taxonomy): domain Bacteria; phylum Bacillota; class Clostridia; order Christensenellales; family CAG-314; genus SFEB01. Next base: position 718 of record SFEB01000051.1, on the reverse strand, counting down.
GGCAGTCAGGTTGCGGCACCCTACGTGAAACTTGTTTTTGAACAAATAATAGCCTACAAGAATATTCCCCGCGTATCATAAGACGGTTAAAACTTTAATAAAATAATCTGTACAAACCTTTAGTACGGATTATTTTTTTTAGGAGTAAAAAATGAAGTTAAAGGAATTGATTTGCGATTTGCCTGTCAATCGGATTATCGGCGAAACCGACGTCAACGTAGATTATCTGTCATGTCAGGCAGACAAGGTAAGAAATAATACGATGTTTTTTTGTATAAACGGTACTAAAGTGGACGGGCATATTTTCGCAAAAAAAGTCATGCTTGAAGGCGTAAAAGTAGTAGTCGTAGAGAGAGTATTGGATTTAAAAGGTTCCGTTACGCAACTTGTGGTAAGTAACAGCAGAATTTTTATGGCTTTGTGCGCAAAAAACTTCTTTAAGTGTGCTTGTGATAAATTAAAAATTATTGGCGTTACCGGTACGAACGGAAAAACCACGAGCGTAACGATGATAGACAAATTACTTACTTGCGTCGGGTTCAAAACGAAAACGATGGGGAATATAGGTTATCCAGTGTCGCAGGTGGCACTCGACGGAACGAAACTCGATTACGCCGTCATCGAAGTAAGCAGCTTTCAGTTGGAACATACGGACAAACTTAAAGCCGATATAGCCGTCGTTCTTAACCTTGCTCCCGACCATCTCGACCGCTACGAC
>SFEB01000050.1 GCA_004558105.1 Clostridiales bacterium | reverse complement strand
CGTCTATTCTCGGAATTTGAGACTTTTTCAGACGTCCGAGTTCTCCTCATTCCTCGTCGAACAACTAAGGCGATTATCTAGTTCCTACGATTCCGACGGCGGGGGTCGTCCTGACTATGAAGAGTGGGACGGCTCCGGCTCGTCCCTTGTTTATTTTTGGAATAATCCCGAGGATGACTTTCAACCCCTTCCTGGCGTGCAACAAGTGGAATTTATCGGCGGGGGTTCTGTGGATTTTGAGCCTCCGACGTTTGACGAGGCCCCGCCCTTTGAGTTCCCTGATGGTTTCGATCTCGGCCCTGACTCGTCCGACTGGTCACAAAAGGTCTTGGACGCTTCGTCGCAACTTCGCGACAAACTCGAACCCCTCCGGGGTCGGTTCCTGCCATTGTTCGAAGATCTGAAAGATGTTGATCCAGTGCATCGCGTCCGATTCAATTCGTCAAACGAGATTGGCTTCCTCTCGTCGATCCCGATCAACCTGGATTTTGATTTTTCCGGCGGTTCGCTCGGATCACCGGTTGTCTCTGCCCTCTCGCTGATCCGCTCCGTCCTGGTCGTGCTTATTTATGCGGTGTTGATCTGGGTGATCTTCTGTGACGTTACAAAACGAGAAAAGGGGGCCGATGATGATTAAAAACCTTTGGGAGTCATTTTGGGAAGCGTTTAATCGGTGGGCCGTCAATATACTGGGTTGGCTTGAGAATACCGCCCTAGAATTCCTTAAAAAGTTAGTAGTAAACGCGATAAATACGGCTCTGGTCGTTGCTGATATGATGTTAACGCTCGAACTCTGGGCGGTTGATCTTGTTCTTTCGCTCGTTGATCTCCCCGAGTTCTCCACTCAGACGGTTGATTTTATTCGCACTTGGTGGGGTCGTTTCGACCACCTTTTACCGCTTTCGGAACTGGTTACGGCGTTAAATATCCTTCTTGCGTGGCGTCTTGGGTTCTTCGCTCTTGGCTATGTTTGGAAGTTCTTCTTTAAGATCACCCTTAAACTGTTTGTAGCGTTCGCGACGCTTCGGCGTCTTGCGTCTTAGGGTTGGGGGTGACCCGGCGCGGGGGCCTGGGGGCGCGAAGCCTTGCGAAGCGAAGCGCCCCCCCTGCGCCCTTTTGGAGATAGATATATGTTAACGATCATCGAGGGAAAACCTGGATCAGGCAAAAGCTATTACGCGACTTTACAAATTTCTGAGGTTGTCAAGCAAAAGCGCAAGATTTACACCAACTTAAGCCTCAACCTTGAAGCGCTGAGCGCTTATGTTGGCTTTGATGCGTCGCAATACGTGACCCTCCTAGACGATGACTTTTTAAAGCAAGATAAAAGCCTTGCGCCGATCGGCGGAAAAAAGCCCCCGACTGATTCCCCTTATTATTGGTGGAATAGATTTGACAATGGCTCCCTGATCGTGATCGACGAGATCCAGCGGATTTTGATGAAAACCCCCGAGAAACTGGATCAGCCTTTGACTGATTACTTTTCTAAGCACCGGCACAGAAAACAAGATTGGATCTTTATCACGCAACATATGACGGGGTTATCTGTTGTAGTCCGTCGTAATGTCGAGAAAGTAAAAAGCGTTTTAAACGCGAAGTCTCAACGTTTACCGTTTCCGCTATGGATCAATGGTGAAGATGTGCAGATGCTTCTGCACGGTTTCGGGGTTGATCGGCAAGTCTTTCGCGTCAAACAAGGTTATCTTGAGGGAACCTATCGTGTCAAATACGATGACGGATACGAGATCGTCCAGATCAGACCCGAGATCTTCGCGCTGTATTCGACGCATACGCTAGACGCGCACAGTGGGCAATGTGATCGCCCGCTTCCTTACAAACAGACCGGTAATGTCAAAGTAAATGCCGTTTTGTGGTTTTTGAAGAAATACGCTCCCGGCGTAGGTTTCCGCCTTGGGCTCTGCCTTGCTGTGATCTTTGGATTCGTGGCGCTCCTTTTCAACGTGATCCCGTCCTTTATCAATAACTTTTCACGCTCGCAGATTAAGGCAGACGAGGAAGTGCCGGCGCCTATAGCGCCGAGCGCTTCCCCGTCGGTGACCGCTCCAAGTGTCGCAACAATGGAGCCCCCTATTTTTGACGAGGTCGGCGCCGTTCCCGAGTTCCCGCAGATCGTGACCCCTAAGAATTCGCCCTATCGGGTCGATCTGCGCAAGGGTATTTTCTATGATCCAGACACGGGGGATATCAAGAAGATCCCTAAATGACGGGAGCGCTTAGCGCTTACGCTGAGGCCGGCCCCTCTCTTTTTCTCTTTCATGGTCAAGCCCCCCCCTTGGGGGGGTTTGGGGGGGCATGAGGTATCATGACCGCTTGCGAAAATTCGCGGCGGGTGAAGGGGGCGCGCGGTCGCCCCCTTCTGGGGTGCGGGGTAAAACCCCGCAAGGTATGCGCTTTCTTTTGCATTGATTTATAAAGTGTTTCTAAAATCCCGGCGCATTAGGCGCCGGTCAATCTTAGCCCCTCCGGGGCTCTTCGTTGCGCCTTCTTTGTTTTTTCCTGACCGCTTGCGTTTTCGGCTCCGGCGCCGTCGCCGGTCAGGGGGGCGGGGGGTGAAACCACCCGCGGGGGTTTGGGGCTTAGCCCCAAGGGCTTTTGACGACATTTGATCCCTTCGGAGGCGGTTGAACTTCTCAGCGCCTACACCGGGCGTAGATGACCGCTTGCGCGTTCCGCAGGGGGTCCAGGGGGCGGGCGGTTCCCGCCCCTCTGGCGGGGTGCGGGGCTGGCCCCGCTTGTGTGGGGTGTGGGCCCCCACACGGGGGGTAGGGCACGACCCTGGCAAGGGTCGCACCGTAGGGGGACGCCTTTTTTTCGCAGAAAAAAAGAATAGCGTCCCCCTTAGCGCTTAAAGAATTTTTTTTTAAAAAATTCTTTTCAATCGCGTCCCAAGTAAAGCTCTAGAGAAGAAAGATAAAGATTTTTCTAAAATGCTCCGATTATACAAAAGCCCCCCTTGTTGTCTTTCCATTGCTAGAGGTCAAAAAATGAAAGAATATCTAAAGATCTTGATCTTGCTGATGCTTTGCATCGTTCCATCTTGCAAAACGGCGCCCGAAATAAAACCGACCGTCTCGCGCCTCGTCGCTGATCCGCTCGAAGTTGAGGCGCACTTGTTCACGTTCATGGCTCGCGAAGGCTCAACGCTTCGCGACTTGTGCGACGCTTTAAACGCTGATCTTGAAACTGACATTTATTTTACAACGAACCCCGAGGATCCCTTTCCTGGTGGTTTCGTTGAGCTAACGAGCGCCCAACTCGTTGACCTCCTAACGTCGCAAGGGTACACCCTCCGGCGTTTCGGATCGATGGTTTTGATTGAAAAAATACCTCTCAAGATATCGACCTTGGATAATGTGCAGGCGGGTAATTTTGAAGAATGGCAAAAGGCCCGCGCCCTTCTTCCGACCTTCCAAAACTCGGCGGCGCTTTACATTGTAGAGACGAGCCAAGGCGCTGATCTCGGCGCCTCGTCTGATCTTGTGATCAGTAGCGCTGACTTTTTCCGTCAACTTTCCATAGAGACCAAGAATATAAGCATCTCCGGCTCTCTTTCTGGATCGGACAAAGTGAAAAAGATTGTCTTTCCCCTCTCAGACGTCCCGTATGTTTACGATTGTACAACCGACAAAACCAAGGAAGAAAGGACGGTTTCCGATGCTGGGACTAGCACCGTAAGCGGTTATAAAAATTTTCAGGCGGGTTTTAAACTTAGGGTCAAGGCTGATCCGCTTGGCGCTGGTTACATCGTAACGTCTGAGGTTGAGTCGAGCGCTTGGACTGGCGACCTTGAAAAGTCCACGAACTCGGCGCAGTCGTCTATATATGTGCTTCCTGGTCAAGTGGCGCTCGTTGCTGACCTTGAGGACTTCGAAGACTCCCGAGGGCTTAACGTGTTAGGCGTTGACTTTCTCAGGAAAAAAAACAGAAAAAAAATATATTTGTCGCTTGACAAATAGAAAAAAGAATGTTAAAAAATAGCCGTCCCCTTCAAGGGGGGTTGAAATATAATCCATTGCAAGAGGTCAAAAATGGACTACACAAAAATGATGCAACGTTATGCCCCCAAGTTCGAGCTTACCGGTTTTGCCGTCCCCCGAGAGTCGCAAGACGTGATCTTGCCGTCAATCGTTTGGCCGGGTGGTCAAGTTGTCCTTCAATCTGAATTGCTCAGCCCGTACCTCCAAGAGCAAGCGTGCGTACACGTTCGCGGGTTCCTTCGCTCAGATCGTGGCGTAAGACTTAACCTTGACGTTGAGTCGGTCGATCTTGTCCCTGAGGATCGCGTATCTCGGAAAATCCTTGGACAGTTTAACGCTGTGTCAAGTGATTGGGTAAAACTTCAGCCTTGGCAGTTCGAAGAAAACGGCAAACTTCAAAAGGGCATGGCCTTGATCATGGAAGTCCTCGGCGGTCAATTGCGCTTTTCTACTACGATTGGAGACGGGATAAAGATAGAACCCGGCGCGCTAGATGCGGAGGTTCAAGGGATACAGTTGACCACTAGAAATAAAACGATCCGACGAGCCGTCGGGGATTCTTACCAAGTCCTTGAAATTATTCCCGCTCGTGTCTTCGCGGTTCGCGCTGATCGTGCAGATCGTAAGCCTGCGAAAGATGAGGGGGTGCAAAAATGAGACGCGAAGTAATACCTGGCGTAGATCGTCCCTTGACAGATTCCGAGATTACTGATTTCTTTGGGCCTGCTGTTCAAAAGAAAGACGAAGAATACAAGGAATTTATCCGTCAAGGAGGCAATCTTGACGGATGGGCTAAGTATGATGCCCAAAAAGAAAGAGAGAAAAAGAGGGGGGAAGATCTGAAAGATCTTGTTAGAAAGTCTCGCTTTCTTGAGTGGTTCGAATTGACGGGAGGCGATCTTTCCGAGTTTAAGAAAGAAATCCAGGAAGGTGATTCCCTTGAATTGGAGTCGATGGCTACGGAGTTGCTTTTTAATCATCAAAATTTCTGCGAGAATCAAAATCCAAACAATTTTGATCGGCTCGCCGAGGATCTTGAATTTGTTGCGCTTCTTTGCCGTGAATATGCAGATTTCATGCGAAAGGTAAAGGATAAAGCTTGACCTCCCCGCAATGGGGGCGGGGCTCCTCCGGGGGCCCCGTTTTTTTGGCTTGTTACTCTCTTAGTAAGTAACAAGAGACCTTTTTTTATCGTTCTTTTGTCCCCCCCGGCGTTAGCCGGGAAAAAAGGGGACAAAACCACCCGGAAGGGCCGATAATGGCATATATTCATCTAGATGGTGGGCTTGAATTGTTCGCCGATGCTGTGACGATGACTAACGAGGCGACTCGTCGCGACATTGTTTTTCAATGGCGTGGCGGTCGCAAGTTTTGGAAGCATTACGAGATCTTGCCCAAAGCTGTTCACGTCGGCCCCTTCCCTTATGTTTGCCTTAAAGATGAGGATAAAAATCTTGTTTACGTCCTGATCGTCGACGACCCTCGCGCTAATGTTGCGCGTTTTCGTCTTAGAGTTTCAGCGCAGTATCTCATAAAATCACGGTGCGACGGTTTCGAGGATTTTGATCAGTTAAAAGACAAGCTCGCGAAGTTGTGCGCTGTCTTCGGTGTCGCTCGTGACTTTATAAAGGTGACCCGTCTAGATATCTCCGTTGACGATCTTTTTTTCAAAGTTGATGAAGTGATCCAAGCTGATCGGGCTGATCTGATCCGTGCAAGGTTTCGAACCGTAACGACTGTGCAAAATGACGAGGGAAATTCTATTACGTTTGGGCGCGGATCTGGCGCTTGGCAAGTATGCGTCTACGATAAGACCGCGCAAGAAAAAGATCTTGCGAAGCTCTCCTATATTTACGATCGCTTGACAGATTCCCTCCCTGATTCGGTTTTAAATTCCTTCAAAAAGCTCCCGCGGATCACTCGTCTAGAGTTCCGTTTTTTTCGGGAACTCCTTCACTCTTTGAACATGTCGACCCTTGAGGAAGTTGATCTTCCGGCGCTCCTTACGTTCGCTCGTGATAACTTCAAGATCCTGGAAACAAAATCGACCAATCAGAAATATGAGATAATATCCCCAAATTACGGGCGCTTGTTTTCTTCGCAAGATTGCGTAAAATATCATAGAACTAGAAAAAGACCATCGGGTGACATAACGAGGCGGGCTTTAAAATGTGCGTGCACAGTAATATCAAAACACTTGGCAAGATCATTATCCTCGGACTTGTCCTGGTCGCTTGTTGTGGATCAGATTTGGCAAAAGGCGCGGAGCCTTTGCGAATCGTTACAAATTCCGACAAATACCCGGCAGATTCCGGCCCCTTCTTATCTGTTCAGCCTGTAGACGGTAGCTGGTCGGCTCCCTATCAGTTGCAAGCTGTGCGTTATGTTTCGTTCCTTCCCTCGGATGTAGTTCTTAATGCTTCGGGTTATTATTCGCCGTCAACTGGCAAGGCCTATTTTTACGTAAGCGACGCCCGCACTATTTACATGCCCGGGCCTTATACTGGAATTGCTGTGGCCGTAAACAATAACCTTGATCGGTTCGGGCTCGGTTCGGTTTTAGATCGTCAACGTCAGATAGACGCCTTGTATTTTGCCCCGCCTAAGGTCGTTGATCCGTCCGATCTTGGGTCTAAGCTCCTCCAACTCCTTGCGGTCTGGGTGATTGGTGCCCTAGTCTTCGCGCTTCCGGTGCTTGTCCTCGTGCTCGGCTGGCGCCGATTGTTCCAACTGTTTTTGATTCATGAGATCGGAAAAACTATACGAGGTTCTGACGATGGAAGAGAAACTTGATGCTGTCGTTATGGGCTTCATCATTAGTAATATAATTTTTTGGACGTCGCTTGGCGTCGCCTCATTCTATCATCTTTTTAAGAGGTTTTAACATGAAAAAGATTGGCTTCCTCTCCCTGATTCCTCTCCTTGGTTCTGCTGGTTCCGCCTTTGCAGAGATCACCGCGTCACAAGTTCCCACAACTGAGATCGTCGATGCTAGTGGGTTTGGTTCTTCGCTTCTCGCAAGTCTTCAACCCTGGATTGTTGGCGCTCTTGGCGTCGCTGTTGGCGTGCTAATCGTCTACCTTGGATGGCGTTTGTTTAAGCGGTTCACCAAGTAGTCTAATAACATACAGATTGAGGGGGTTTGGCTCGTTGCGCGAAGCGTAACGAGTTAGACCCCCGCGCTTCTTTTGGGGGGTGGTTGATGTGGAAACAATTGACTTTATACTTGGCGTGCTTCTTTTTTTTGTTTTCATTGAAGGTCTCAGAGGGATTTGAATGGGAATCTTATGATCAAGAAACTGCTAGTAAATCTTTAAGATTTTCATCTGGCGGGGTGGCTGGTTCAGATCATCTCTCTTTTAATGGGTGGCTTTATGCCTTCGCTTATAAAACGACCTCGGACAATGCTATAAATCAAGATGGCAGTGGCTTCTTTTTCGGAATGTTGCACGCTGGCAAGCTCTTTTATAGCGTAGCTTATGCCCTTGACATTTCGTCCGAGGATTTAGAGCATTTTTGGTACAGTTTGATCTATTTTCAAGGTTCCGGTTATGACGGCTGGTATTTGTTTAGAACTTACAAGGTAGACATTTCTACTGCTCCTCCTGATTCTCTCGCGAAGCTTACCCGTTATGATTTTACTACTTGGGATATAGTCGGCCTTTCCATGAGTTCCGCCGATGCTGATGGATCGGTGCCGATAAATCCAGGGCGGGGCCTTTCTATTTTTGACTATACTTTTAGTATGCCCCGTAAAAAGTTTGATGCGACTCGTCAAAGCGCCTACTATCGCGATTTTTTCTCCAAATTAGAACCTAAAGGCAATAATAAGGGCCTTAGTCCCGCGCCTGTTCTTGTTGATCTGTCTAGTGGAGGCGTCTATTCTCGGAATTTGAGACTTTTTCAGACGTCCGAGTTCTCCTCATTCCTCGTCGAACAACTAAGGCGATTATCTAGTTCCTACGATTCCGACGG
>SFEB01000049.1 GCA_004558105.1 Clostridiales bacterium | reverse complement strand
AAATTCTTTTCAGCGAAACGTCTAAAGAGATTAACTCTATATACAGAGCGACGCTTTCTTTGAATGGCGAAGATATTCCCGTAAGCAATTTACACTCGAGTGCCGACACCTTGTTGTACGTTGCCAGAACAACGGATGGCGAAGGCAAAAAGGTTACGACTTATTACGACTTAACCTTTACTCGCGCAATAGAAGAGGGTAAAAACCTGCCGTTCACGTCTTTCAGCGTCACGACGGAAGTCGTAAACACCGTTTATTCCACCGACGGCAAACACTTTATCGATATCAAATCCGACGGATCCATAGAGTGGTTCGGCTACAAAGGCGGATTTTATAGTGCGAGTGACAGCTATTACAACGAAGACGTAAATGCGTATTTCTTTAAATCCGGCATTGACGTCGTTGCCGTAATGGACACTAACGGAAAGTATCTGGAGACGATTTACATTCTGTTTACGGTAACTGACGAAAAGGGTGAGGTAATTTTGTATCTCAACAACGATACGGGCGACATGCTTTACGTTGTGTACGAGGGCAAAACTTATAAGATTGAAAACGGCGAGTATTACCGCACTTTCAATAAAACGGACAGAACTTTCACTTTCGAGATGAACGGCAAAAAATACGTTGCAGGAGTCAACTCCAAGTGGGAACTCATCAGCTTTAAAGAAGTTGAGGCATAAACTCAGAATAACTAAAAAACCGCACCGAAAATTCGGTGCGGTTTTTTTGTATAAAGAAAACCACGCGATAGTCGCGTGGTTCAGTAAAGGTTAACCGATGAAAAGGAATCTCCTTTGTGGTATAATAAATCTGATCTGCCGGTCAGTGACAATTTATCCCGTGTACTTCCGATTTTTACTGTGCTACAACGGGGTAACGAAAGGCAAAAATATGGAGTAATAGAAGATAGTAATAAAAAAGCCGAGCGATCTTATTCGCTCGGCAATATGCTTTATATGTGTTCATCTTTTAATAATAATACCGAAATATTCGTGAGAAAAGAAATATACGCACCTAAACTTTTTATCGTTAGGGTGCGTACAGTTCCCTTTTGGCGGGCAGGGTCACGTTGCGTTAGAACTCTTTCTGCGTTATCAATGGCGACTTTTGTATCTTCTAAAGTTATTTCATTGATTCTGCTACCACCTTTTATATTAAAGTAAATAGTGGTGTAGTCATCGCTCACATAGACTTTATAGACCAGATTGTCTATCAGTCGCCTTCTGAATTCGATGTCTTCAACATCACCTTGCAAAATCATATTAACGAATGCTTCGATATCCTGTTCGGTGAGTTTCTGTCCGCGTTCTAAAAGGAGGCGGGCTTTTACTTTTTCCAAATCAGCGAGCAGCACTTCACATTCCTGCATACGCTTTTCTATGCGTTGTTTCAGTAGCTGACTTTTTGCTTCTATAAAAGCATTGGTAGCCGCGTCAGCTTCTTTCTGAATTTCGGCAATCCGCTTTCGAATGGATTTTATTTCGCTTTCATCTGTACGAGAGTTGAAATATTTGAGAACGTCTTGCGTAATAACTTTCAAATTGTCTTCATCGGACAAAAAAGCGATCACGTTCTGAACAACATACTTTTCAAGTTGGTCTTTGTGCTCGATTTTCTTGTTGCAAAGTTTCTTTTTCTTCTTTTTACATTCGTAGTAGTAATACTGTTTTCCCGTTTTGCTTTTACCGCCTCCGGCTACCATTTCCGTTCCGCAGTGTCCGCAGAATAATTTGCCTGTCAGAAGGTAAGGTTCTTTTGCTGTTTCCTTACCGCCCAGAAAATACCGATTGCTCGTATCAAGACAAGCACACGCCAGGGTTGCAAAATACAAATTGAGAGATAAAAATAAAACTATTGTTTCTCTTGATATTGTGCAAATTCTAAAATCTTGACAGTAGGGCAAATGCGCTTGAAAAAAAGCTTAAAATATGCTATAATATAAGTAACTAACGAAAAGGAGGAACGCTGAAATGCGGACTGCTATTAACAAAAAAAGAATAGTTCTATATGCCGTATGCGCGTTTTTCTTTTGTTTAGCGGGCGCATTTCAGGCGGTAGATTCGAGCCTTCCTGATTTTTGGCACGCCTTGTTTGCTTTGTTGGCGCACACGATACTGATTTCTCTCGTGGTGGCGTGGGGCGTTTCTCTTATTCATAGAATGGTGAGAAAAGATCTGCGTGCATATTTCCTTACGGTTGCCGTGCTGATTTTGTTTTTCCTTGTGGCGCGAATGATAAGGTACGGACTGACAAAGGACACAGACGCCCTTTCGCGCTATCTTTGGTACGCATACTACGTTCCGCAAATGTTTATTCCGCCGACGATTTTGCTTACGGCGTTCAGCATAGAGAGCAAAAAGGGCAAACCGCTCGCAAAAGCGTGGTATCTCTTATATTTACCCGCCGTGATATTGCTTCTTCTGATATTCACAAACGACGCACACGAATGGGCGTTCGCTTTGAACTTCGAGAACGGTTTTTCCTACGAGCATAGAACCGTATATTATATCGCGCTCGCGTGGGAGATTGCCGTAACGTTTACAAGCCTTATCGTGCTGATTTTGAAGTGCGGCATATCGGCGTGCAGGCGTAAAACGTGGATACCCGTAACCGTTTTCATTGTGTGCGTGGCTGTTTCCACCGTATGCTTTTTGACGGATACGCCGGCGTTCAAAATCCCGGAACTGTTGTGCTTTACCTGTATCGTAATGATAGAAAGTTGTATCGCCATAGGTTTGATTCCGTCCAACGACGAATACGAAAATTACTTCTATCGTTCGGCATATTCGGCGGTTATCACGGACGAGAATTTGAGTGTGATATACGGCTCCGAAAAGTCGATTTCCACGGATAAAAACCTGCTCGGTCGTGCGGCAAAAAGCCCCATAATGATAGATGAAAACACACGGCTTTCGGCAGAAAAAATACACGGCGGATACGCTTTCAGAATCGAAGATTTATCCAAGGTCAACGAGATAAACGCGGCGCTTTCCGAAACCAACGAAAGACTGTCCGAAGAAAACTATATCATCGAAGCGGAGAACGAACTCAAAGAGCAAAAAGCGCAGATTGCAGAGCAAAACAAACTGTATGCAAAGACGGAAGAAGTTACCCGCGGAGAGCTGAAACGGCTTGACGCGCTTTTGTCGGATATGTACCACAAAACGCAGTTAAACAGCACGGAATATATAGATAAAATGCGTTTTGCGTGCGTTTTGGCGGCTTATATCAAACGCAGAAGCAACCTTGTTATGCTTGCCGAAAAGCAGGAAAATATCGACGTGGGCGAACTGTCGCTTGCGATAAAAGAATCGCTTGGGTTTCTTTCGCTTACGGGCGCGGAATGTACTTTCGATTGCGCCGTTTCGGGCAAAATTCACGGCAAAAACGCAGGTGTTTTCTATGACTTTTTCCAAGCCTGCATTGCAAATTACGAGGGGCTATCGAGTGCCGTTATCGTTCACCTTTCAAAGCGCGGCGATAATCTCGTTTTGCGTATCGAATGCGACAATAAAACGGAAGAGATTTCGGAGAAAATAAAGTCGAAATTTGAGGAATACAACGTAACAATTCAAACGGACGACGAAGAAGTTTATTACTCGCTTACTTTGCCCGAAGGGGGTGCTGTATGAGATTTATAGACGCACCGTTTTATGTAAGACAGATTATTGTCGTTTCGTTTATTCTCTCGTTCGTTCTGGCGATTATAGGATTGTTTGCGTCGGTCAGACTTTGCAAGAAACGCCGCTATATCGTTCTGCCTACGGTAACGTTCGCATTGTCGTTTCTATCGGTATTTCTGACAATGTGCGGAAGTAATCTCTATCGTGTAGGGAAATCCGTATTCGAGCCGTCGCTCACGATAATTTCTTTGCCGCTATGGTTGCATTGCGTTGCGGCTGTCGTGTTGCTCGCTCTTACGGTTTACGGACTTGTCGGCGCGGTGCTTTGGAACAAAAAGCATATTTCGCCCGTGTCCATAAAAGAGAGCGCGGACACACTTCCTGCGGGAATATGTTTTTACGAGCAAAGCGGACTTGTGCGGCTTATCAATACCGAAATGAACCGTCTTTGCGTTCTTGCAACCGGCAAGGCTCTGTTGGACGGCGCAAGTTTTTGGCGGAAGATCTCGCAAGGTGAAATAGAAGAAAGCTGTCTGCCGCTTCAAACCGGTGAAAAGCCGATCATCGAATACGAGGGAGGCAAAGTGGTATCGTTCAAGAGATATTCGCACGAGATAGACGGAAAAATCGTTTACGAAATCGTTGCGGCAAATGTAACCGAAAGATACCGTCTTACCAAAGAGTTAGAGCAAAAACTCGAAGAACTGAAAGCCGTCAACAAACGTCTTGTCGCATACGGGGATAACGTTGTGCTCCTCACGAAAGAAAAGGAACTTTTGGCGGCGAAAATCCGTATACACGACGATATGGGCAAACTCTTGCTTGCAACAAAACGCAGACTTGCCGAACCGCTTGACAAAACCGAGCAAAAGCAAATGATATGCTTCTGGCAAGCGGAAATCGCCGCATTGAAAAGCACTCGTCCGCACACAAAGAAAGACAACTTGCAAGTGATAAAGGACGCGGCAAAACTCGTTGCCGTAACCGTGGATTTTTGCGGCGAAAAGCCGAAAGCCGATACGGTAAGCGAAAGAATACTCATCGCCGCAATGCACGAATGTCTGACGAACACCGTTTCGCACGCAAACGGTAAGACGATGACGGTTACGGTATCGGAGAAAAACGGCAAATATACGATAGAAATCACCAACGACGGCGAAAAGCCGAAAGGCGAAATCATAGAAGGCGGCGGACTTTCGGGGCTTCGCTTGCTTGTAGAACGGGAAAACGGCACGATGATTATTCACAGCGCACCGCAATTTGAACTCATTATCGAACTGCCGCAAGGAGAAACTTTATGAAAGACGGAAAATACTCAGTCATGATAGTCGAAGATCAGCAAATGCCGAAGGCACTCTTTTCGCATTTTGTGGAGTCGTCGGACAAATTTTATCTGCAAGTGGCGATAGAAAACGCTTCCGTTGCGGATATTGTCTGCACGCGCACGCCCGTGGATTTGATACTGATGGACGTTGTAACGGAAAACGGCGAAAGCGGACTCGAAGCGGCGGCAAAAATCAAAGCGAAGTTTCCCAAAACAAAAATTATCATAGTTACGAGTATGCCGGAGTGTTCCCATATAAAGCGTGCAAAACAAATCGGCGTTGAAGGTTTTTGGTACAAGGAAGTCAACGAACAGCCGATTCTGTCGCTGATGGAACGAGTTATGAATGGCGAAATCGTCTATCCCGACAGTCCGCAATCCGTCAGAATGGGACTTGCACTCAGTACGGAATTTACCGAAAAGGAACTTGAAATCCTGCGCCTTATGACGGGCGGATACAGCAATAAGGAAATTTCCGAAAAACTCGGCGTTTCTTCGGGCGTTGTCAAAAACCACGTTGCGGATATGCTGTTTAAGACGGGTTTCCGTTCCCGCACTCAACTTGCCGTAAGAGCAAGAGAATCGGGGCTTGTGATACTCGACAAAACCGACGACGAAATCTGACCGATAATGCAATCAAATATATAGAAACAGGCAGTCGCTTACCGGCGGCTGTCTTTTTTGCAAAATTTTTTTTTAAAAAACACAAAAAATTTGCCAAAGGGGTGCCGAATGGCACCCCCCAACCGCATACCACCTATGATAAAATATATATGCAAAATGTAAAATCAGGCGTAGTGTACGCAAAGAAGAAAGGATATGAAATGAAAAGAGTCGTACTTGCAATCAGAAACACACTTGTTAACGTGTGGGGTTCTTTGTGGAAAAATCTTCTTCGCAGGAACCGGAGTGTATCCTTACGCGACGAACGCGCTTGCGGCAACAATTCTTGTAATGGACGTGACAAGGGTGGGCGCAGGCACGTTTGAAAAGCGCAAGGAAACCGTGATTGCAGTCAGAAAACAGAATGCCGACGTCAAAATCGGATTGTTCTGCGACAACGTATCGGATGAGGACGTCTCTTTCAACGTTATGCGCGCAAAAAAAGAAGGGCTGATTGACGTGTTCTTTTATGAATCCGTGCCGTCCGATTACGTGGCGGACGTATTGCAAGCACTTTAACGAACGAAAACAGAAAATTATTAACGGTTTTAGAACGCAATTCTCGATTTGCGGTTTGAAACAAATCAATTTAGAAAAAAGGAGACAAAAATCATGAAAAGAAAATCGATCTTCAAATTTTGTGCGATAGCCTTGATGCTTGTTTTGTCGCTCTCGGTGCTTACCGCTTGCAACAAGAACGGTGAACACAACTTTTCGGAAGAATGGAGCAACGACGAAACTCATCATTGGCACGCGTGCGCGGACAAAGGCTGCAAAGAAATCAAAGACAAAGCCGAGCACTCCTGGGACGGCGGCAACGTGACTGTTGAGCCGACCACGGAAAAAGAAGGCGCTATGGTTTACACCTGCACGGTCTGCCGCAGAGAAAAGACCGAGAAGATTGATAAACTTGTTGCCGAAACAGAATATACTATAACTTTTGACAGCAAAGGCGGCAGCGCGGTGCAACCCATCAAGGCAAGCGCAGGCGCGGTGATTACAGCCCCGACCGATCCCACCAAAGACGGTTTTGTTTTTGCAGGCTGGTATGAAAGCACGGACGGCGGCGTAACGCTTTCCGACACGGCATTCAGTTTTTCATATATGCCGGCAAGAGTGTTCACGCTTTACGCAAAGTGGGCGACTGCCGACATTAAGGGCAAGACTTTCAACAAAGTCGACGCAACCGTCGAGTGGGAGTCCGAAGCCGTCAAGCAAGCGATTCTCGCGGAAATGGAAATGACGGAAGAACAGTTTATACAAACTCATAAGGCATCAATAATTACGCTCGTTTTTGCGGCGGATAAAGATTCCGTGTCGGTGACTTTTGATCAAAACCCGGGCGAAGAAGACGATAAAGGCAAAGGCATCGGAACGCTGTTGTACAGGATTAAAGGCTCTGCTATCGTGTTCTATGACAGCCAAGAAGATATGGAAAAAGAAATCCCCGCGCACAAATACGGATTGCTTGCCGGCTCAACGTTTGAGTTGTCAGCAGATAAAACGACCATTATACAGAGCAATATCCAACCGGGAATGGGAACGATTAAATATAAGTATAGCGTTGTGGTAAAATAATCCGACAAAGGCATGCAAACACAACAAACAACGGTTTTAGAACGCAATTCCTGATTTGCGGTTTGAAATAAATAATCAATTTAGAAAAAAGGAGACAAAAACCATGAAAAGAAGATCACTGTTCACTATTTTGGCAATAGCGTTGATGCTTGTTTTGTCGCTTTCGGTTCTTACCGCTTGCAGCAAAAATAAACATGAGTTTTCAAGCAAATGGAAGTTTGACGAAACAAATCACTGGCACGAATGCACCACGAAGAAACACACCGACACAACGGAGAAACTTCCGCACAAGTTTACGTGGACAGAAAAAACGCCCGCAGGCGTTCACACGGACAAAGTCGAAAAGGGCGTGTGTGAATGCGGATACGAAACCGAAAGGACAATTTCCGGCACCGCAACGCACACTTACGGCGATGAATGGAAAAAAGACGCGACGGGACACTGGCACGAATCGACCTGTGACGCAACGGCTCCCACGCATGACGTAATGAAGAGCGATTTCGCCGCGCATACCTTTGACGAAGGCGAAGTTACCAAACCGGCGGACTACGGCGTAGTCGGTGAAAAGAAATTTACCTGCACGGTATGCGGATACGAAAAGACAGAAGCCATCGACGCACTTGGCGCGAAGGACAACGAAATTAAACTTGCAGAAGGCAAAACGCTTGGCAAGGAATATGACGGGGAAGTTCTTGCGATTACGAAAGACGATTTCGTAATTGAAGGCAATCGCGTACCCACAATTATGTTCAAGGCAAAAGGCGCGGACGACAATACTTACGCCGCAACCGCACCGAAGAAAGCCGGCGAATATATCGTCAAGGTCAGCGTAGAAGGCACGGCAGAGTGGAAAGGCACGACAAAAACTTTTGACTTTGCAATCACCCCCATGGTAATCAGCGTTGAATGGGAGCATCCATACGATAATACAAATGTTTTCTCAGGCGAGCCCGCCGAATTGCTTGCAGGCGACGAAGCAATGATTACCGTTACAATGGAAAGTGCCAACGTCGGCGCGACAGTCCAAAGCTTTGAAATCACCGGAAAAGACGCGGGCAATTACAGCCTTGCAAGAAAAGACGTCAACGTTGAAATCGTCAAAGCAGACATCGTCAACTTTACAATCAGCAATGCAGACGCATTCAATAATATTTTTATCGGCGCAACGAATATCCCCGATCCCACAACAAATTACGTTGAAATCGGCACCGGTTACGGCGCAAAGACTATCGTCTGGGAAAAAGAACTTGAAGGTGGCGTTTGGAGTCGTAACCTTACAAAAGAAGAAGTAATAAACTTTAAAAAGGGAACGTTCCGAGTGCACATTAAATATGCGGAAGGCGACAACTACAATTTCGGAGACGCGTTCGTCAAATTCACTATGAAGGCAAAACCAAGAACGATTACAGTCAATAACTTTGAGAGTAAAACGTACGACGGCAAGCAGGTGACGAACTTCACCTTTGATAACCTTGTTAAAAAATTTGGCGCAACTATAATTGACGGCGTAGAAAATATCACGTCGGCTACGGACTCCGGCGAGAAATATGTCGAGTTCCGTGAAGTTGGCGGAGAATGGGGAAGGAATTTGAACGTCGCCAACGTTCTCACGAACGCAGGAGAGTATGAATACCGCATCGGCGTCACGGCAACGGACGAATGGGAAGCAGTGGTTTCCGAAGTAAAAACGTTCACAATCACACCGTATGAGTTCGTGCTCAAACTTGGTTACGGTCCTAACCAAAACAATCCGTCGTATGATGGCGGCAAAACGTTTTTACTCGGACAATACGATAATCTTATCGAAGGTCAGGAAATCCAACTTTGGCTTAACAACGAAAAAGCAGGGTTGCAAACCAACGGTTCTAAGCTTGTCCCTGACCAGAAAAAGAAGGTAACGATTGATTGCTTCTTCCTTAAAATAGCAAACATTTCGTCCCCTGTTATGGAAAACTACAAAATCGTTCCTTCATCCCCCGGCGTAACGACAGTTGAGATTACGGTTGTTGAGAAGTTAACCACCGGAAAGTCCACCTCCGGTTCGATCCAAATCGTAGAAGCGGCAGAAAAAAGGATTTACGCGACTGTTGAAAAGGGATACTTCAAAGTCGGACAAACGGTTGTGCTTTACAATAAGGCTGGCGATATAGTGGGCGAAGCCACGATTACAGAAATCATAGCCGGAGGCACAACAAGTGCAAGTGGTTGTGCAATTCCTTCCGACGGTAGAGTTATTATAAAGCTTGATAAGGATCCCGGTGATATATTGGGAGGCAAAATCGTAGAAAAATAACATAAAAAGTTATTATCTGATCAAAATAACGGATAAGCGGGCGTAAAAACCCGCTTATTCGTGTCGTTTTCTACAAATATAAAGGAGACATCGATGAAGAAAAAATCATTACTTTTCTTTGCGCTTGCGCTTGCGTTGTCGCTGTGTCTTGTGCTGACCGCTTGCGGCGATAAAAACGGAGAAGTAAGCAAACTGATTGCCGAAAACGGCATTACTTTGGACGGCGTGTTTGAAAACGACTCGGCGGTGAGCATACCCACAGCTATGGCAGCGAGTGGAAAACTGACGCCGACAAGCACTGGCATGAATGTGAATGCGGAGATAAGGCAAATAAAGCGGCGCACGCAGACGAAAACAATGACGGCAAGTGCGATATTTGCGATTATGCAATGGGCAATGTCGAAAATCCGGGCGGAGATAAAGAACCTGAAAAGACCGGACTTTCCGGTGGCGCTATCGCCGGTATTGCCGTTGGTTCGGTAGCAGTATTAGGTTTGGGCGGTTTCTCTCTCTTCTGGTTCGTTATCAAGAAGAAGAAATTCGCCGACCTGATTGCGTTGTTCAAGAAAAAATAAAACAGGTTTCACATCGCATTATGGCGATTTGAGATAAAAAAACATAAACTAAAGGAGTTATGAACATGAAAAAGAAAATTATCGGTATGATCTCTCTTATGCTTTGCTTATTGCTTAGCGTTTCTCTTGTTGCTTGTAACAATAACAAGCATGAAGCAAAGTCTGAGTGGAAGTACAACGACACACAACACTGGCACGAGTGCGCAACCAAAGGTCACGACGATAAGTTGGACGAAGCAGAGCACGTTTGGGACGAGGGCGTAATCACCACCCCGGCAACAACAACGACGCCCGGTGTAAAGACCTATACCTGCACCGTCTGCGATAAAACCAAGACCGAGCCGATCACGATTTTAGCTAAGACGGAGGGAACGGTTTCCATCAACTCATCTTACGCACCCGACAAAACCTATGACAAGACCCCTGTTGCGGCTCCCGTTCTTGCCGACTGTACCACAAATAACGCTGAAGGCGCGTTCTCGATTGCATGGTATCAGAAAGTTGACGGCGTTTACGGCAGTACGCCTCTTGCGGCAGCCCCTGTCAACGCAGGCGACTATAAGGTTGTGGTTAAGATTGCGGAAACCGACGATTACACCGAAGCCACCGCGGAAAAGGAATTCACCATTACAAAGAAACAACTGACCGTCACGGGTACGATCGTCGCCGATAAGAACTATGACGGCAATACGACGGCAAACGTCACGGTAGGCACGGTGAACGGCGTTGTGGAAGGGGAAGACGTTACCGTCAGCGCAAGCGGCACGTTTGCAAGTGCGGCAGTGGGTAATGATATTACCGTGACCGTGACTTACCTGATCAGCGGAGCGGATAGCGCAAATTACCTTGCACCCGAAACCGACGCGACGTTAACCGCCGACATTCTCGATTATGCGAAATTCACTATCACCAGCAAAACTACTGTTCCCGGAAGAGGAACGGCTGTAGATGGAACCGTTGACGGCGGTATTATAAACGTAGGCGACACCTTCACTCTCTTTAGGGCGGCAGGCGGTAGCTTAACCGTACAGGTGTCCGCGATTATGGTGGATGGCACCGCTGTTAAATCGGTGACCCCCGAAACCAAAGGGACTGTCACTTTGTTGCTGAGAGGCATCTCGGAATCCGATGTTGCGGTAGGCGACTACCTCATCAAAGGTAACGCCGTAATAAAGGGATAGTTGGTCATGGTCGGTTTTTATCTGAAAACCGAAGATGAACGTGGACGAAACACGACTTTTTTCGCCCGCAAAAGTCAAACATATAGGGTGTGACGGACAATTATTTGTCGTCTTGCAGGATGTTATGACCAAGGAGTGCGGACGGACAAATTTTGTCCGTCCGCATTGCCCGTTAAATATGAAAATAACTTTTCAAAGGAGATCAACAATATGAAAACAAGAAAAAGAGGCATTTTTATCGGTCTGATATTGATGATGGTAATGCTTCTTGGAATCTCAATGCTCACTGCATGCAATGACGTCACGCTTGATAAGTTGCAAAACGAATACGGTATCGTTGTTGACGGAGGTGGCTTTGAAAAAGGCTCTACTTTGGTAAGCAACGAAATTGCGGCAAGCACGGAAGAAGCGACACAGGTTCTTGCGGCAATTGCCGATCAGAACTACAACAAAGACGGTAGCGTATATATTTTCGATATCTACGTTACGAAAGACGGCGCAAAGGTACAACCGAGCGGCAAGGTGAAGGTTTCTGTTCCGCTTCCGAATATTCAGGTTGATAACTACCTTGTATTCCACGTTAAGGCAGACAACTCGGTAGAAAATCTTGTTCCTACTGTGGCTGACGGAAAGATTTCGTTTGAAACGAGCAGTTTTTCCTACTTCATAATTGCAGAAGCGGCACCTGCCGAACACGTACATAGCTTTGGCGATTGGACGCCTGATCAAGACGACCAAAACAAGCACTGCAGAGAGTGTGCGTGCGGAGAAAAGAAACCGGCGACTGTGCGTTTGATCCAAACGGCATTTGCACATTGTGCGGAAGAGAAAAACCCGCAGAATCGGGTATTATTATCGTAATAGCCGGAGGCACGGCAACTTTTGCAGGCAAGGAAACGGTTACGGCTATCGACAATTCGTACGGCAAAAACGCCATCGTTTACGTTGCGCAGAAAAACGACGTGCTGAACGTTACGTTGAACGACCAAAACGGACGAGTATTCAAGCACTGGGCTTCGGCAACCGGCACAATTATCCCGGATGAAGATTTCTCTATGCTGGTGATTAGAAGCGGTTATTATTATCCCGTATTTGAAGATGCCGACGAGTTTTTAAACAACAAAAAGATTTATGAAGGGAACTGCGAAGAAGGCACCCTTTATATGTCAACAAATTCCAAGGGCGATATCAAATACGAATTGGAATTTGCAAACAACGGACGGCACGAGTTGACTGTATGCAAAAGCTACAACGGCGAATATCACAAGCAAGAATGTGTGATTTGCGGCGAACTTGTTTTCGAAGAGCACACCAAGCAAAACAGCGAAATAGAACAACAACCCACGCACACCAAAGAAGGCGTGATGAGGCACGAATGCAGCTGTGGCTATTCGTGGACGGAATCCATTCCCGTTACGGATGAGCATAGTGTTGATTATGACGATTGGCATATCGTAGAAGAAAGCAAAAACGGACAATACGGCAAATATCGGGTTTGTTGTAAATACTGTGATTATTACGAAGAATATTGGTATCTGGGCGGCTTGGATTTCGTTAGCTTTATTGACGGCAAGATGATTCATTATCAATACACCTACGGCGGCAAGGTGTGCCACGACGAATACTATTACAGCTACAGAAACGCCGAAGGCAAAAAGGTATACGTCTGGGCATTCCAATATGCATACGAATATTCGACAAGTGCCGACAACAACGATACGTACATCTTTATGTATATAGATGATGAAGATCCGAAAACCATCGAGCCTATTTATCTATCTAAATCCCGCGGCGACAAAAAAGCCGAATATCTTTGGGCTATTTACGGATACGCGCACGACGTAAACGATTGGGTTGCCCTTTTGGAAACGCCCGACCTTAACGTTGGTTGCAACAACGGTATGGTTTTAGGTAATAATATGAGCGCAAGAGTTTCTTTGTTGGCGTCACGTCACGATTTTTGGGCAGAAGTCTACAACGGCTTGCGTATTCCCACAAGCAAAGCCTACAACGATTTCTCCGACACCAAATGGGAAATCAACAGTGAAGGAAAAGCGGCTGACGGAAGAGATATTATCAGCTACGTCAGAGACAAAGGGCAAAGCTATCAACAATATTTCCACGTCGACAAAGCAACGGGCATTACCTACGGTTATGAAAACTATGGTACGTCGTTAATCTCCGTTTATTTCATGAAGACGTACAACACCATTGTATCTCCCAAAGAATTCGAAAACCTTGACGAAAACGGCAAATCGGTTAGCTACTCCTACGGCGATATCGAACAGGACATAAAGACTCTGTGCGCAAAACGCACTGCATTTAACAACTTTACGTTGACTGTACCCCAAGAGCCTTCGGCGTTCAGATTGATTGTGAGCGATCCTACGAATAAGGTTACGCTTAGCGGAAACTACGAAAACGTTTTGAACAATACGGCGCAGGTTTACGAACGCGGAAAGAGCATTACGTTGTCGTGGCAAGGCGCAGAGAGCCTTGTGTTCGACCGTTATGAAATCTGGGACTTTGTAAATCAAAAGTGGGTAGTGCTGCATGAACAGTGCTGGTGGCAGGTGCCATGATAATGCCCGATGTGAAAGCATGTGGGCCAGAATGAAAAGCGAGCTTCTCTATGACCGCTACAATACGG
>SFEB01000048.1 GCA_004558105.1 Clostridiales bacterium | reverse complement strand
GTAAACAATTTCGTCAATACCGCAATCCCTCTTATAACGCTCAATACTATCAAATAATTTTGCGCGCGTCCGTATCGAGTATATCTCGAAAAAAGAACTCTGTTGTGTTTTCTCATATATTATTCTTACTCTGCCGGTTTCCAGACGGTGTCGTCAACGTCGATCATACCTTCGTTCTCGCGCAGATATTCTTCTATTTTTTCCATTGTCATGCGATAACTGCCGTCTGAGGTTTTTTCCCCGAGTTCGTCTCTGATATTTTCCAGCTGCGAGAGTTGTTCCTGAAGATTTTTTTCTTTTGATTTCAGTTGAACGCTTTGCGCGATAAGGGTAATCAACACAAGAAGTAATACAAACAGAAGGACAACGCCTAACACCGTTAAAAACTTTAACTTTCCGTCCGTTAGTTGCATTTTTTTCAAACACTCCTTTGGCATATTTCTTTATTTTATTATACAACCCGACGACGATGCTGTCAAGTGTCTTTTTAAACAAAAAAGTGCAAAGAAAGCAACCGGCAACGACACCCAACAGATGAAAAAACCTCATATCGAAAGAAACGAAGCGCCAGCAACCGTATAAAAACAGGCAACCGCTTAAGCTGCCGAAAAGAACGTTTTTAAAAACGTTTGCAAAAATATTTTTCTCTTTTACTGCAAAAACGACGCTGTACAACAACGTGATGACTACTCCGACCAAAGAAAACGCCAAAAATTCACGTACCTGTCCGGCTGACCCGACCATTACTTAAACATTCCTCTCAGACTGATTTTCTTTGCCTGTCCGCTGTAAATAACGGAAGAAATATATTCGCCTTCTATCACCAGTTTCCCTTCGGTAACGTTTAGTTCGCTTGCCGTCAATCCGTTGCCTCTTACGGTTATTCTTTCCGAAGGAGTGGCAACTTCTATTTCCTTATCGAATATACTCACCACCCTGCTTAATCCGGTAAGAACGGCTTTTTTATTGTCTTCTACGTAAATAGTATGTTTTTTTATTTGAGTTTCCATTTATATACCTCCCAAAAAAATATATGCCGATGTCTGATTTTTTAAAATAAAAAAATCGGTTTTGAAAACTTTCAAAACCGATTTTTAACATGACTGTTTAAATCTTAACTTTTTGACAACTCGTAGCCTGTTGCAGTGTCCTTGACGTCATACCCCGACGCCTTTATCTTGGCGCGCAACTCGTCGCTCTTTGCCCAATCCTTATTCTTACGGGCAACGAGTCTTTCTTCCGCAAGGTCTATCACCTCTTGCGGCGCGTTGACCTGCTGTTTTTCCGGTTGCGGAAGCTTGTCGAGATTAAGACCGAATACTGCGTCCCACTTTTGCGCCAGCAGACATACGTCTTTACTCTTGGGAAGTTTTAACATCTTCCACAGTACGCCGAGCGCCATAGGTACGTTAAGGTCGTCCGATATCGCAGCGTTAAACTCGTCGTCAAAAGCCTTTAAAACCCTCTCTTCCGTCCTGACGTCACTGTCAAAATGTTGACGCAACAAAGTCAACAAACGGTTATAAGCCGTCTTTGACGCCGCCAAAGTGTCGAAAGTAAAGTTCAACTTTTGACGGTAATGAGTGTTAAGGCAAAAATATCTGAAATCCATCGCAGAATAACCCATTTCATTAAGTTGACTTAACAAATAGCAATTGCCGAGAGACTTACTCATTTTTCCGCCGTCAAACAGCATAAACTCGCCGTGCATCCAGTAATTGACGCACTTTTTATCAAGCCAGCACTCAGACTGAGCAATTTCGTTTTCGTGGTGAATCGGAATATGGTCTATGCCTCCGGTATGAATATCAAACGGACTGCCGAGATATTTGTTACTCATAGCGGTACATTCTATGTGCCAGCCCGGAAAACCCATACCCCATGGGCTGTCCCACTGTTGTATGTGATTAGGCTGTGCCTTTTTCCACAACGCAAAGTCGGCAGGATGGCGTTTCTGGTCGTTGACCTCCACTCTCGCACCGCTTTTTTGGTCGTCGAGATTGATTCCGCTGAGCTGCCCGTATCTGGGGAATTTTTCAACAGAAAAATAAATTCCGTCGTCCGTTTCGTACGCATAGCCTTTTTCCAGCAAAGCAACGACAATTTCTATCATTTCGGGAATGTTGTCGGTGGCTTTGGGAGTGACCGTCGGACGGTTTATATTGAGCGCCTTAAGGTCGTCGAAAAACTGAGCGGAAATTGCGTCCGCTATCTCTTTGGGCGTTTTTTTCTGTTCTCTTGCAGACTTTTCCATCTTGTCTTCGCCGTCGTCCGCGTCGGACAAAAGGTGACCTACGTCGGTAATATTCATAACCGATTTTACTTTATAACCCGCGTAAGTCAAAACTCTACGCAACGTATCCATAAACACGTAAGCGCGCATATTGCCGATATGTGCGTAATTATAGACGGTTGGTCCGCATGAATACATTCTCACCAACTTTGGGTCGATAGGTACGAAATCTTCTTTTTTTCGTGTCAGAGTATTATAAAATTTCAAATCCATAAAAAACCTTCGCTTTGTCAATCGTATATGACTTTATCATTATAAACAATTTTATTTTTTTTGACAACTTTTTTACCGCAAAAAAACAGCATCAACGTTAAATATCTCCCTTCTCGGCAAAAAACAGCATTTATTTTTAAATATCGTCTAAAAACGTTTGTCAAAATCGTTGTTTTGGGATAAAATTATAAGAAAGTGAAACGGAGGCAATTTATGCTCGATATAAAATTTCTGGTAGAAAACACGGATAAAGTCAAAGAAGCTCTTTCGCACCGCAACGGCAATTTCGAACCTTACATCGACAGCGCGGTAGAAAACGAAAAAAAACGCAAACAAATCATCGCTAAAGTTGAAACGCTGAAAGCTACACGAAACACCGAAAGCGATAATATAGCCAAGTTGAAAAAAGCGAAACAGGACGCAAGCGAGTTGATTGCGTCTATGCAACAGATTAGCGCGCAGATTAAAGAACTGGACGCTCAACAGGCTGAAGCGGAAGCAAATATTCGCACCGCTCTTCTTGCTATTCCCAATATACCGAGCGAAACCTGTCCCGTCGGTTTGTCCGACGCCGAAAACGTCGTCATCCGCAGTTGGGGTGAACCCACTAAATTCAACTTCGAACCGCAACCTCACTGGACTATAGGCGAAAAACTTAATATTTTCGATTGGACTCGCGCGGGAAAAATAAGCGGCGCACGCTTTACCGTATACCGCGGCCTCGGCGCAAAGTTGGAACGCGCACTTATCACTTTTATGCTCGACACTGTCAACCGCGCAAGCATGACGGCAACGGGACAACTGCCAAAATTTGAAGAAGACGCTTTTGCTCTCAAAAATACCGATTATTTTCTCATTCCGACCGCAGAAGTTCCCGTCACCAACCTTCACAGAGACGAAATTTTGTCGGCAACGGATCTGCCGGTCAAATACTGTTCTTACACAGCATGTTTCCGTGCCGAAGCAGGTAGCGCAGGTCGCGACACCCGCGGCATAATAAGACAACATCAGTTTAATAAGGTTGAATTGGTAAAATTCGTCCGCCCCGAAGAAAGCTACGACGAGTTGGAAAAACTCACTGCAGACGCGGAACGTATTTTGCAACTCCTCAAACTTCCTTATCATGTTTCCGCTTTGTCAACGGGCGATTTAGGATTCTCTTCCGCAAAAACTTACGACCTGGAAGTCTGGTTGCCCAGCTACAATAAGTATATGGAAATTTCTTCCTGCTCGAACTTCGAGTCCTATCAGGCTCGCCGCGGCAATATACGTTTCCGCGATACCGACGGTAAACTCAAATTCGTTCATACGCTTAACGGCAGCGGTCTTGCAATCGGACGTACGGTGGCAGCCATTATCGAAAACTATCAGAACGCCGACGGCAGCGTAACCGTTCCCGACGCTCTCGTCCCATATATGGGTTGTTCAGTTATTAAATAACACGGTTTATAAGCAAAAAATTAAGGTCTTTCACATGAAAGACCTTTTTATTTTTCCGTTGCTCCCCTTAAAACCTCGTATATTTTTACATACTTTGGCGCAAACTAAAAGCGGAGAAAAAGAATATGAAAACATTAAACGACGTCGTTGTAGAACGACTTTACAAATTTATGGACGACGACATGACTCAGTACAAACTTGCCCAGGCTTCGGGAATACCTTTTGCTACTATAAAAAGCATAATGCAACGCCGTACTAAAGGTATCAGTTTAAAAACCGTCATTTTACTTGCCAACGGTCTCGGCGTTACGCCAAGTGAATTTATGGACGACCGGGCTTTTTACGCGGAAAACCTCGACCTCGGCAATTAAATCAAACGTGCTTATTGCCGCAAACCGTATTCTGAGCACAATCGGCGCATGAAGAGCAACAATGATCCTCGGGATATTTAACGAGAATTTTTTCGTCATCCGCCAACGGAACGTATCCTTGTTTTTTAAAATAATCTGCAGCGGAATTACCGTTATCCAGCCAGACGCACCCGACCTGATTGTTCAAAGCAATAAATTCCGCCATCTTGACGAGAGCAAAACCAACGCCTTGGTTTTGCTTATTTTTTGCCACTGCAATCCCGTCTATCTTATATTGCGGAATTGCGTCAAAACATGCTTTTGCCGTAACCGACATAGACAAGCACCCTATCACGCTTTCATCGTCGTCAAAATAGGCGACGTGGACGGTTCCTGTTTTTTCGTCGGCACGCAAAACGTATTGATTGCCGGCACTACCCGCCAAAGGCTCTATAGTTTTTCTTTCCACTTGTTTGATACAGATCATATTTTTCCTCAGTGCTTACCTAACTTTGACAGCATATTTTGCTTTAACTCGTACAACTTATCCGACAAGTCGACCTTGTACAATTGCGGTCTTTCGATACGTTTGTATTCTTCCCAGAACTGCTCAAGGCTCTCCGTGGCATGCTCGCAAATTTTATCCAGCGACGGGCAATCGTAAATCCGCTCGCCGTTTTCCACAACCTTTTTATACAAAGGGACTGCCGTAAAATTTTTAACTTCCTTTGTCTTCCATCTGTCAACCGGATGAACCAGAGTATAAGGCTTTGACTCGTCGATTTTTTCGTCAGCAAGACAAATGACGTCCGCAAGAGCCTTTCCTGTGGCGTTATTGATAAATCTGTAAATACGCTTTTCGCCAGGATTGGTAACTTTTTCGGGATTGTCGCTTATCTTCATCTTCGGTTGCATTCCGTTTTCGTCTTCGATAGCCGCCAACTTGTAAACGCCGCCCAGACTGGGATTGGTAAAACTCGTAATGAGTTTGGTACCGATACCGTACAAATCGATTTTCGCGCCCTGGAGGTTTAAACTCGTGACGACGTATTCGTCGAGATCGCCGCCTGCAAAGATTTTTACGTCGTTAAAGCCCTCCGCATCCAACATCTGACGCGCTTTTTTGCTTAAATACGCAAGGTCGCCGCTATCGAGACGAATTCCCGTCGGTTTCAATCCTTTTTCCCTCATCTCTTTAAACACGGTGATTGCGTTTGGTATACCGCTCTTTAACGTATCGTAAGTATCGACAAGTAACAAACAACTGTTGGGATAAATCTCGGCGTAAGCTCTGAATGCCTCCAACTCGCTCGGAAAAGACATTATCCAACTGTGCGCATGTGTTCCTTTGGGCGGATAACCGAACATCTGAGCCGCCAGAACGTTACTCGTACTGTTACATCCGCCTATTATTGCCGCTCTCGCTCCGTATATTGCGGCATCGGGAGCTTGCGCACGACGAAGACCGAATTCTATAACCTTGCCGGGATACGCCGCACGGGTAATTCTGCTAGCCTTGGTTGCTATCAACGTCTGAAAATTCATTATATTCAGCAAGGCCGACTCGACCAGTTGAGCTTCCATAATCGGCGCCTTAACCTCCATAAGCGGCTCGTAAGGAAAAACGACGGTGCCTTCTTCCACCGCGTAAATATCTCCCGTAAATTTAAATGTTTTCAGGTAATCGAGAAAGTCCTCTTTAAATTCGCCCGTGCTGCGCAAATAATCGATTTCTTCTTTCCCGAAATGCAAATTTTTTATATAATCCAACGCCTGATTCAGCCCCGCAGCAAGGCAGTAATTGCTCTCCGCGTTTGAGCGGAAAAACAAATCGAAAACGGCGGTACGATTGCTCATGCCTTTTCTGAAATATCCGTTCATCATCGTCAACTCGTAGTAGTCGGTCAACAACGTCAAATTCCTTTGTTCCATTATTTTTCTCCCTCTTTGTTTTCCTGTGCTGTAACTTTCTGCTTAGACACTATCTGCAAAGTTTTGAGATCCAGACCGTGTCTGTAGTACTCGTCGTAAAAGTTCTGCACCGTCTTTTTTACGTTTGCGGCGTTAAGAAGAGCATAATCTGCCTTTTTCTTCGCAGAAACAACGAGTCTGCTTTCGGCAGGCAACTGCTCGGCAAGTTTATCTGCCTCTTCACGCAACTTGTCTGCCTTTGTCTGAGCTTTCACGATATTGCGTTCGAATCTCTCGCGCGTTTTAAAAGTTTTTGCAAGCCAGATATCGATTTTTAAGTCTGTCTTGGTGTAAATAAGAACAAGTCTGACTATGCCGATAACAATCAGTATAGCCGAAACAAGCTGGCTAACCTTTATTCCCGTGTTTAAAAAATATAAACTGTCCGAGCGGAAACTTTCCACTATCAAACGGACGACGCCGTAGTAAATAAAGTAAAAGGCAAGGTTAAAACCGCGTTTATAGTTTTTCCAACGGGTCAACAAAAGAAAAGCGATAACCGCACCGATAATATTCAGGAAGGATTCGTAAAAGAAAGTTGCCTGATAATAATTGTTTCCGATATGGACCGCGTAAGGGAACCATTGCAGATTGGGGTTTTCAACCAAGTTGCCGTAAGCCTCATGGTTGACGAAGTTGCCCCAACGCCCTATTGCCTGCGCCATAAGCAGAACGACTACGATTATATCCGCTATACGTTCAAACTTATGCATTTTAAAATACGCCACTACCCTTACCGTAATATATCCTGCGATAACGCCGCCGTAAATGGCCAATCCGCCGGAACGGAAGTTAAAAAACTCAGACCAGTCGGTAGTCGTTCCTTCGTACGGGAACATAAAAAAGTACAACCTGCACCCCAATACGGCGCTGGGAATAAGAATGATAGCGTAATCCAGAACGTCGTCGGCATTAAAACCGCACTTTTTAAACAGATACATTGACAAAAGTATAGCCATTATCATGCCGGCAACTATTATCAACGCGTAATAAGTAATTCCCACACCAAAGATTGAGACGGCGGGATTACCCGACACGTCGCTGTGAAAATCGATAATGGGAGCGTTCAACATCGAAAGCATAAAAACTCTCCTTTCAGTTTTTTTTACATTATAAGCCAATCTTAAAATTAAGTCAAGGCAAAGTGCCAATTTGTTACGTTCAACCAGAATTTTTTAACAAAAAAAAGACCATGCGTTTAAAATAAGCAAAAGTTGTCCAAAATTTCTTTGCGACGGCAAAATACATACACCTTTTTTTAAGGCAAAGAATAAAGTATCAATGAGGATAGTTGCCGTCAAAGGATGTGCAAATTGATTAAACGCGGAGAAATTTATTACGCCGACCTCAGTCCGGTCATTGGTAGCGAACAAGGCGGAATCCGACCTGTTCTCGTACTGCAAAACGATATCGGCAACAAATACAGTCCCACCATCATAGCGGCGGCTACAACCTCAAAACTAAACAAGGCAAAATTGCCGACTCACATTTTGTTGCCGAGCAGCACGTCAAGCCTGCCAAAAGACAGCGTCGTACTGTTGGAACAAATCCGTACTATAGATAAAAGTCGTCTTAAAGAAAAAATAGGCGAACTCACTCCCGAACAAATGAAAGAAGTCAATAACGCACTGCTTATCAGCCTTGGTTTTTTCCATTGACGACTCACGGTACAAAAGCGTTACCAAAGACGAGCTGAAAAAGGTCAAAGATTTAACGGGCGGCATTATTTGCCGCCCGTTTTTGCACCGATTTTATTCCTTTTCGTCGTCGGAAAAACCGTTTTCGGTTTTCAACCGGTTAAGGACAACGTTTACCGTTTCAAAATCAAAACCCCTCGAAAGCAGATGTCGATTGACCTTTATCAGCTGTTTTTGGTCGATTTGCTTACCCTTAACTGCTTTTTTCGCGAGATTAAAAGCGTTTTCGACCTTTTCATTTTCATCGATGTCCGACAAAGCTTCGTCTATAATCTCTTTTTTTATACCTTTAAGCATTAACTCCTGTCTGATTCTGAAAGCCCCCTTACAAGTTTTAAATTGCGAAACGAAAGCAACCGCATACGCTTGGTCGTCGATATATTTGTACTCCTTCAACTTATTTATTACGTTTTGAGAAACACGGTCGCCGAACCCCTTTTGTTGCAAATACTCTTTGATTTGCTTAGTGGTTTTCATGCTTTTACCGAGCAGATTAAGGCACTTATCGAAAGCTATTTGCGTTTCGGTAGTATCCATAATCTCCCGTAATTTACTTTCCGTCAGCGTCTGTCCTGCTTTCAGACGAAACACCGCAACGCTGTCCTCGGTAATTCCGCATTTAAACTCGCCGTCAAGATAAAGGTTGTAGCGACGTTTGCTGTTTTTTTGCGGCTCAAGCGCCGTTATCGTATATTCATGCATAATCCGCTCAAATCCTCAAATTATACTCTTCGCCTACGCTAAACACGGCTTGACCGTTGACGGCGTCCCGGATTGCCGTTAAAACTTGTTGCAAATCTTCAACCTTAACGGTTGCGCAGACGGTAACGTCCGTATCGAAAACGTTGTTCACCGTCAACGCCTTGACGCTAAGGATATTGGTGACGGCGCTGAAATTGGCGTAAGAAATTTTAACCGAAATATCCACAGCCCTCTCTTCTTTGCATGTCGGAACGACGGCAAGAATATCATTTGCCGCTCCGCCGTACGCCCGTACGAGTCCGCCCGCACCGAGTTTAACTCCGCCGAAGTACCTCGTCACCACTACTATCGTATCGATAAAACCTTTTTGCTGAATTGCGTTCAATATCGGTTTACCTGCGGTGCCTCCCGGCTCGCCGTCGTCCGAAAATTTAACGAAATCACCTACGACGTAAGCGTAACAGTTGTGCGTGGCGTCGTAATGTTTCTTTTTTATTTGCGCCAAAAAATCCGTAGCCTGACTCACGTCGTCGACGTTTTTGCAATATGCCAAAAACCGTGATTTGTTTATCACGGTTTCTTTAAAAAATATCTCGTTCGGTTTAGGAATCAGTACGGGCTTTTCGGTCATTTTCTTACAACCTTCAAGTGTGCCTTTTTGCCTTTGTGGAGTATAAACTCTGTCGGCAGAACGACGTCAAATCCGCTAACTTTGGTATCGTCTACGGATACGCCGCCGCCTTCGATAAGTCTGCGCGCCTCGCCCTTACTCTTGGCAAAACCAACTTCTACCAGGCAGTCTATGATATTGTCGGAGACTACTTCTTTACTTTGCATATTATCAGCGTTGTTGGAAAAAGCAGCTTCTACCTGCGCCTTTACCGTGTCTGCAATTTCTTTGCCATGAACCAACGCAGTAACCTCGTAAGCAAGACGCACTTTTGCCTGATTAATACGCTCGTCGTTATACTTGCAAAGTTCTTTGATTTCCTCGATATCAACGAAAGTCAAAAGTTTCAGGCACTTTTCAACGTCTGCGTCGGCGACGTTACGCCAGTACTGGAAAAATTCGTAAGGCGTGGTTTTTTCGGCGTCAAGCCATACCGCACCCTTTGCCGTTTTACCCATTTTCGTACCTTCGCTGGTGGTAAGCAAAGAAAAAGTCATAGCAAAAGCGTCTTTTTGTTCCTTGCGTCTGATAAGATCCGCGCCTGCCAGCATGTTACTCCATTGATCGTCCCCGCCAAGCTCAAGCAGACAACCGTATTTTTGGTACAACACCAAAAAGTCGTAGCCCTGCATAAGCATGTAGTTAAACTCCAAAAAGGACAAACCCTTTTCCAGACGCTTTTTAAAACACTCTGCCGTCAACATTTTGTTTACGGAAAAATGCGTACCGATTTCGCGTAAAAAGTCAACGTAATTAAGATTAAGCAACCAATCGGCGTTGTTCACCATCAAAGCCTTGCCGTCTGAAAAATCCACGAAACGTTCCATCTGCTTTTTAAAACACTCGCAGTTGTGGGCAATGGTTTCTCTGGTCATCATGCTACGCATATCTGTGCGCCCCGAAGGGTCTCCGACCATGGCGGTGCCGCCGCCTATCAAAGCGATAGGCTTGTGTCCTGCTCTTTGCATGTGAGCCATTGCCATAAGCTGAACAAAGTGTCCGACGTGCAGACTGTCAGCCGTCGGATCGAACCCTATATAAAATGTAACGGACTTTTCACCGAGAAGTTTATACAAATCCTCTTCATATACGGTTTGCTTGATAAATCCGCGTTCTCTCAAAATATCCATTACGTTTTTAATAGCCATATAAAAATTCTCCTCTTTCAAACATTTTAAAGTTTTATTCTATTTCCGTCAAGCGTTTTGGCGCTTTTTTGATAACGATGCGATACGAAACGACGGCAAAAACAATCGCCAGCACGAACAATACCGCAGGAACCAGGTATTTAATCAAAGGTAATCCGAGATTATCCGGAATCAACGTAGCCATGCCGAACGGCAAAACGAAAACAAATATAACGCCTAACATAATAACAAGGCTCCATATCGCAGAACTGTTGTTTTTAAGCCCGTTCTGAATATTCGTCCATTTCAGACGCGGATTTTTTATATCGAAATAAACCTGAATACTTCCCATTCCAAAACAAACAAGATTAATCACAACAAAAATGTACAATGCGTACCAAACGTTGCACATTTTAAATACAATACCGACGATTACCGTCACAACAGACACGACACATGACACGATCTGAGCAGTAAAAACCTTTGATTTTACCCTGTCAACTGAGTCGATTGGCAGATACTTATAAACGAAAAACAACTCCCTTTCTCTGCTTACAGAAGACGTTGCGACAGTATTACAGCTTGACAGCATCAGTAAAGCAAGAGAAAACAGAGCAAAAGTCTTGTACTGAGCGCCGCCTGCAATAATATTTGCATCTTCACTCATAACAAATCCGAAGACGGCGACCATAATGGGAATTATCACAATCCCCATCAGACAATACGTGCCGAGCGAAGTATCACGGAAAATATTACGGAAGTCGTCCTTAATCAACAGCCAAAGTTTGTTCCGTCCTTTAAATTTGCCGTTCGCTTTTACGGTCTGCGACACGTTTTCTTCCATGTTCAAAAGAGTTTTCTGATATGCGACCCTCGCCAACAATGCCGCAACGGCAAACAACAAAAGATCGCTTAATAGCGCTAATATCGCACCCCATCCCCATCCGTTTACAAATTCCGACCCAATCAGCAAAGCCTGAGCCTTAAAAACGTTAGGATACATGTATGCGCCGTATCCCGATATCGAATCAAGAATCTGCGCAAGCATCTGAGAAACTTCTTCTTCACTGCCGGTTGCAGTATCAAAGAAAAAGACAAGTAATATATTCCGCCGAAAACTATGGCGAAACCCAGCATCGCAACTATGATGCC
>SFEB01000047.1 GCA_004558105.1 Clostridiales bacterium | reverse complement strand
TATTTATCGGTTTTTCCGTCGGTACAGCACCTATTGTCGGTTTTAATTACGGTGCTAAAAATCGGGAAGAACTGAACGGAATACTTAAAAAGAGCATAGGATTTAACGTTGTAAGCGGTGCCGCTATGCTGATTCTGGCACAATTGACCTCAGGCTTGATTGCCAGACTTTACGCCGGCTACGATCAGACGTTGTGTGAACTTACGACTATTGCCATGCGGATATGCGGCTTGTCCTTTTTGGCGTCGGGGCTGAATATTTTTTCTTCGGGATTTTTTACAGCCCTCAACAACGGTTTCATTTCCGCTATGATTGCGTTGTTGCGAACCTTTATTTTCCCCGTGGCTTGCGTGTTTATATTGCCTGCTGTTTCCGGTGTTAATGCAATATGGTTTGCTGCGCCTATAGCCGAGGTCTTGGCTTTGTGCGTTTCCATTGTGTTTTTAGTCGCCAACAAAAAACGGTACGGCTATTGATAGTTAAATTGTAATTTTTGTAATAAGATTTACTTTTTTTTAAATATGTGGTATAATTAAGGATACTGAAATCGTATTTTATTTTGAAATCGGTTTTTTAACTTCCTTATTTGTATCGTCAGGAGGCTTGCATGTCCAGAAAGTACGATCCTATTTACGTTAGTATAGTTGCGGAGCGCAACAACATTACCGTTGCTGAGGCGGAAAGAATACTCAATACTCAGTACACAGAAGAAGAACTGCGTAAAATGAATCTGGTTACCCAATTGAGGGCTATTGGTAGGATAAAGGGCGTTAAATCGCCGACTACCAAAAATATGGAACAACTTATTCAATGTATTATAGCGATTCAGGATGGCATTGACGAACCTGAAATTTCCG
Source organism: Clostridiales bacterium (assembly GCA_004558105.1). Classification (GTDB taxonomy): domain Bacteria; phylum Bacillota; class Clostridia; order Christensenellales; family CAG-314; genus SFEB01. The sequence continues at coordinate 7,608 of SFEB01000047.1, read as the reverse complement.
CACGCGGTAGAAAAGTTAAGTCTAAGATAACGGCTCTTTCCGAACCGACCGCACCTTACGTCTCACCTTTGGAAATTTGCGATTCGTTCGAAAATGAAGAAGACGATGACAGGTTGAGTTGTCCCACTAAAGAAGAGATAGCCCAAAGGGAAGAAATATCTAAAAATACCGAATATTACGGCGATTCTTTGTCCGATCATTCGGTTGACGAACATGAGACTACTCATATTTTGCCTAAAGAAGGGGATACCCGTGTGTCGGGTATACTTGAAATATCTCCCGACGGTTTCGGTTTTTTGCGCACGGTCAACTACTATCAGTCTAAAAACGATATTTACGTCAGCGCGCAGCAAATCAAACGTTTTAATCTCCGTCAGGGAGACAAGATAGACTGCACGGCGAGAGTGTTCGATAAAAGTCGCGCGCCCTCTTTGATTTTCATTCATACCGTCAACGACGTTCCGTGCGAAAAACTCGGAAGACGTCCGCATTTTAACGAATTTTCCGCCGCCTACCCCAACAAAAGAATATTTTTATCCGCCGGCGCAGACAAATACGATTATTCTTTGCGTGCAATCGATATCGTTGCGCCTGTCGGTATGGGACAGAGAGGTTTGATCGTAGCGCCTCCGAAGGCAGGTAAAACGACGTTGTTAAAAAATATTGCCAGGTCTGTAATAAAGGCTTACGGCGACTTTATAAAAGTTTTCGTTCTCCTTATCGACGAGCGGCCGGAAGAAGTGACAGATTTTCAAGAGAGTGTTCCCGGGGCGGAAGTCGTTTACAGCACCTTTGACCAGACGCCTTTTCACCATATTGCAGTGTCGGAATTGGTATTGTGCAACGCCAAACATAGGGTAGAGCAGGGACAAAACGTTCTTATTCTGTTGGACAGTATCACTCGTTTGGCACGTGCTTACAACAAAACCGCCGAAAACAGCGGGCGCACGTTGACCGGCGGACTCGATATCGCCGCGTTAGAAGCGCCTAAGATTTGTTTCGGTTCTGCCCGCAGGGTTGTAAACGGAGGCAGTCTGACCATTCTTGCTACCGCTTTGGTGGACACCGGTAGCCGCATGGACGATATTATTTACGAAGAATTTAAAGGTACGGGTAATATGGAAATTCATCTCGACAGAGAGCTTGCCGACAGAAGAATTTTTCCGCCGATAGACTTGAGAAAGAGCGGTACTCGCAGAGAAGAAATGTTGCTTACGCAAAAAGAGTTGGAAGGTATGTGGGCGGTAAGACGTCAGCTTGCCGATACGACAAATCACGAAGCGTGCAGACAACTCATCGATATGTTGACCGGTACGGCAAATAACGACGAGTTTTTCGATACGTTAAAGATATTTAACAAGAGATAGGAATAATAGAGTGTAATTTAAAAAATCCGCGACGATTGTCGCGGATTTTTACGTAATCGGGATTTTAAGCGGATTAAATTCTTTTAACTATTCTTTTTCGATGATTTTTGACGAAAATAATTATTAAAAACACCAGGGCTATTAACGCTATGGCACCTAAAGTTATCCATATTACGCTTAAATCGTTGTCGGTGCTTAAAACTTCCTCCCACATGGCGGTTATTTCTTTATTGCTGTCTCCGAAATCCTGCATAACGCCGAGTGTTGCGTCGGTGTAGTCGGGGTATCTGACTTCATAGTCAAAATAATCGGTAAAATATTCGCCCGTTTCCTCGTCAATTTCGGCATATTCGTATTCCAGTAAAATGTCGCGCACGTCCTCGTTGTCAATCAGAATTGTATTATCGACGGCGCTGGTATATCCGATTTCCATCATGTTAAGGGTGGTGACGTCGGCTTGGTTTAAAAATGACATCATATACAGGGCGGCAGTGGGGTTTTGAGCCGTTGTGGGGATTACCCAACCGTCGAACCAGATGTTTGAGCCGCTTTCGGGAACGAAGTAGTCGAGGGTAACGCCTTCCAATTCCGCTTCTTCGATTGCGTACATTGCGTCTCCAGACCATGCAAGGTCGACGTAAACCGCTCCGCTTACCATTGCTTCTTTACCGAAGTCTACTTCGTAACCTTTCAGACAACCGCTGTTCTTTTGTTCTTTCAGCACGGCGGAGACGGCTTTAATCATCTCGGGCGAAGTGTCGTTTATCAATTCCTGCGCAGATTTCGTTTCGTATCCAGCAGGCAATCTGCCTTGTTCTTTAAGGTAAAATACGGCGGTGGCATAACTGTCGCGTATGCTGTCTTTCATATAAATCTTTCCGTCGAGTTCGTCCATTATCTTTTCGCCGGTTGTCGTTTTATTCCACAGTACCCCCCAGCCGTAGTCACTTATGTTTTCGGGCAGGAGGTCTGCGTTGTACATGATACCGAGCGTACCCATCATATAGGGGATAAAGTAATCGTTGATATTCATGCCTTCAACCTGGTCGACTTTGTCGTAAATTGCAGAATTGACGTTGTCGTAAATAGCGGATTTTAATTCTGTTTTTTCTTGTTCGCCGTTAATATTGTTGTCTATTACGTCGTCGATTTTTTGAACGAGTCCGTTATTGACGAGTTTTTGAATGGCGTATTCGCTCGGACAAATCATATCGGCAACGGTGTTGCACTTGAGCATTCTGGTCAGCATCGTTTCGTTCGTATCGAAAGTACTGTACCTTATTTTTACCGTTTTGCCGGTAAGTGCGTAATAATATTGGTTAAAATCGTCCTGCAAATCGGTTTTACTGTAGATGTAATCTTCCCAGTTGTAGATGATAAGCATTTCGTCGTACGACTGACAACCGCTGAACGAAAAGGCGCAAACACCGACGATCAGACAAATAGCGAGGCATAAACAAATTCTCTTATACTTTTTCATTTTTTGCCTCCTTTTTGCTGACTTTTTTAAGGTTCATGATTAACAGTAAAGTCAGTACGACTACGAAGATTATACTGAATACCGCGTACCAGAAAGGTTCCATGCCCTTGACGCGGGCGTCGCTGTAAATAAAAGTCGAAAGCGTTTCGATACCCGTAGTAGTACCTTTGTTGATCTGAGTGATGATAAAGTCGTCCATCGACAAAGTCAGACTCAATACGAAACCGCTGACGATACCGGGGCGGAGCATAGGCAACATCACCTGAGTCAGTGCTTTCATCGGACTTGCTCCGAGATCGAGAGCCGCTTCGTAAATATTGGAGTCCATCTGGACGAGTTGCGGCATGACGTTAAGTACGACGTAAGGAGTACAAAACGCTATATGGGCGATAAAGAGTTGTAAATATCCTTCGGGGAAACCCAACGTGCTGAAGAAAACCATGAAGGATACTGCCATTACGATTTCGCTGTTGATTACGGGAAGTTGGTTGACGTTTTCAACCAGTCTTCTGGTTTTTCTTCCCAGACTGAAGATGCCGATAGAAGAGAAGGTTCCGAGTATCGTGCTTACAACTGCCGATACCGTTGCGATAAGGAAGGTATTACCTATTGCGCGCCACAATTCAGGCGCTTTGTCGCTTGTAAATATGGACGCGTACGCTTCGAGACTGAACCCGTTTGAAAAACTGAATAAACTCGTGTTGAAAAATGAGAACAGGATAATGCAGAAGATAGGAGCATACAAAACGAATAAAACAACCGCGAGGTATATCCAACTGACGGTTTTTGCAAAATTCTTTTTCACCAGATATTCCTCCCTTTGTTACTCGTACTGCCGTCGCTAAACTTGTTGATAAGGACGTTACTTACGATAACGAGTATGAGCATGATAATACTCATTACGCTGCCGACGCCCCATGCGCCGTCGTTGTTGAATTTGAGCGAAATACTGTCGCCGAACAGTTTAATTGTGCGTTCTGAAAGCAATTCGCTTATTGCATAGGTTGAAATTGTAGGTATAAATACCATAGTTATGCCGCTGATTATTCCCGGAACGGACAGAGGCAAGGTCGTCTTTAAGAAACAATTGACTTCGTCAGCGCCGAGGTCTTTTGCCGCTTCGGCGTAGCTCTTGTCGATATTGGACAGGGTGGTGTGCAATGGCAGTATCATGAACGGAAGGTAGTTGTACACCATACCGAATACGACGGTACCCATTCCCATCGAAACGCCCAGGCTTTCGAAAATGGTCTTTGTTGCCAGAGTTCTTATAAGAAAGTTAACCCACATTGGCAATACGAAAAACAAAACGAGAATTTTTCCGCTGTCCATTTTTGAGAGTATAAGCGCAACCGGATAGCCTATTATCAAGCATAGCAGGGTGGTAACCAATCCCACCAACAAACTGTTGCCCAATACCTGCAAAGAAGTCTTTTGAGTGAAAAAGTCCACGAAGTTACCCAAGGAAAGTTGACCGTCCACCAAAAAAGCGTTAACGAGTATCATGACCAGAGGTAAGACGACGAACACCAACAGGAAAAGCATGTAGGGATAACTGAATACCTTTCTGTTGAGGCGGAACTTTTCGCGACGTTTTTTCAATTCGCGCGGTACTCCGTTGTCGTTGACAATAAGGTTGTTAGTTTTCATTTGACTCGACTACCTCCTCGTCTTTTTCGATAATGATTTTTTCGGGAGCGACGGTAATGCCTACTCTGTCGTCTTTCAACCAGTCGTCGTCGGTATCGACGAAAAAGTCGTAACCCATATCGGTACGGATTATGCATTGATAGTAACTGCCTTTGTAAATGCTCGTAATCACTCTGCCGCCGATTATTCCGTCCTCTTCGTCGTCGGTAACGATAACGTCGTCAAAGTCGATTTTAACTTTAACGGGAGTATCTGCTTCCAGATCGCAATTGCAGGGGAACTCTCCGCCGCAGATTTCAACCAGATTAGGCTCTATCATTTTCGTTTTAATCTCGTTGATAATGCGGTTTTTGTGCATGATATGAAAATCAAAAGGTTTGACGTAAAGACCGACGATATCGCCTTCTTTAACGTCGTTGAGATTGCAGTGAATAAGTATTTCGTTGCGTTCTTCCGCAATCGTTTCGGCAGTTATCTGGAAGTGGTCGCCTTTAAATACGACGCCGGTAACCTCAGCGGTGTAGAGAGCCTTTTTGTCCTCTTTGTCGAGTATTTCCACGTCTTCGGGACGAATAATAACGTCGATGGGTTCGTTGCGTTTAAATCCTTTGTCCACGCACTCGACTTCTTTGCCGAGTACTTCAACGCAAAAGTCTTTTTTCATGACGCCGGAGTAGATGTTGCTTTCGCCTATAAAGTCTGCTACGAAAGCGTTTGCCGGTTCGTCGTAAATCTTTTTGGGCGTTGCGATTTGTTGAATGACGCCGCCGCGCATTACAACTATTTTATCGCTCATTGTGAGAGCCTCTTCCTGGTCGTGAGTGACGTAAATAAAGGTGATACCGAGTTTTTTGTGCATCTGCATCAACTCTATTTGCATGTCCTTGCGCATTTTGAGGTCGAGCGCGCCTAAAGGTTCGTCCAGCAAAAGGATTTCCGGTTCGTTGACGAGAGCGCGTGCGATAGCGACTCTCTGCATCTGACCGCCCGACAAACTGTTGACGTTACGGTGACCGTAGTCTTCGAGGTCGACCATTTTTAACGATTTGTTGACCTTTTCTTCGATTTCTTCCTTCGTGTACTTTCTGAATTTTTGTACGACGTTTCCTTTTTTGTCCGTCTTTTCGCCGTCGGGAATGAATTTCATTTTCAAACCGAAAGCAACGTTTTTAAAAACGTTGAGATGAGGGAAGAGCGCGTAACGTTGAAAAACGGTATTGAGCGCGCGCTTGTGGGGAGGCATGCGAGTGATGTCTTCGCCGTTAAAAAGTATCTGACCGCCGTCGTCGTCCGGCATTTCAAAACCGGCAATCATTCTTAAAGTAGTGGTTTTGCCGCATCCGGAAGGACCGAGCAAAGTTACAAACTCGCCTTTTTTAATGTTAAGGCTTATGTTTTTGACCGCTTTCTTTCCGTCTTCAAACGTTTTGGAAACGTTTTTAATTTGTAAAATGTTTGCGCCGTTATCTGATTCTTTCAAAACTTTTGCCATTGTCCTCTAAAAGTTGGGTGGGCTGCTTACCCACAAAACTTTTGCCTCCTTATTACCGTTATTTTTTAAATAATGCGTCTTTTCGGCTTTAAAGTAAAAACTGTCGCCTTTTGCGCATTTATAAGACTTTTTACCTATCACAACTATTATCTTGCCTTCCAGTACGTAGCCGAATTCCTCGCCTTCATGCGGCAAATCTTCGTCGGTCGATTGATTTGGCTGAATAACGGTGAGTATCGGTTCCATCTCGTTGATGGTGCTGTTGGATACCAACCATGTCGTACTGTATCCGTCGTAATCTTTTTCGTTACAGTCCTCGGCTTTAAAAATCACGTTAGGTTCTTCCGTCTCGCTGAAAAGGTCTGCAAGCGTTATACCCAACGCCTTGACGATATCCTCAAGAGTTGCGATACTGGGACTCGTATTGTCGTTTTCTAGCTGCGAAATATAACCTTTCGTCAACTCGCACCTGTCTGCCAACTCTTCCTGCGTGAGGTCCGCTCTAAGCCGTAACTGTTTTATTTTACTGCCTAATTCCATAATACCCTCGAAAAATTAAAAAAGTTTAGTAAAAGTAAACTTTTGGTTAATTTTTGCTAAACAAAAAACATTATATAGCAATGTCGTATTTTGTCAACTGTTTTAAAGCATTTTTTAAGAAAAATTTAAAGTTTTGAGTAAATGGGCTTACGTTGAGGGTAAAAACTGTCTCAAATCGTTAAAAAAGGGCGTTGTATTCGTCATATTAAGGCAAATAGTTGACTTTTTTTGTCGATTTGTGTTATTCTCTTGCCAGTGAGGTTTAATATGAAAAACGTTACTTCCGACAAATATATTTCTTTTGCTTTGTCATTGCTTTCGAGCATTGCGATTCTGGTTTTTAAGGACGATACCACGGAAACGGGGAGAATAATAATATATTGTATTCTCGGTGCCGTCATACTCGGATATCTCGTATATTTTGCCGTGCATTTTTTCAGGCGCAAGCGCACGCTCGGCAGTGCGTCCATTATCAACAACGCCAAAAAGTACGTCAAACAGATGACTGCGCTGGCAAGGGCAAACGCTAAACAACTGAAAAAATTCGATTTTTTATCCAGTCAGAAAAAACTCGATAAACGCAACAAATCCATCGTCAATAAATATTTGCTTAAATCGAAGTTTAACGAAAAAGATTTCGACGCCGAATATTGTGCTAAAAAAGAAAAATTGGAGGAAGATATCCGAAAACACATTCGTTGCAGATCCGAAAACTACAGCGATATGGAGGCGTTAAAAGCGTACAACGGATTGCACAGCGTAATGTCCGACGCTTCGCTTGAAAAAAATATAGAAATCAGCAAAAATCTCATCAAACGTATTTTTGACGTAAACCGTATACTATTGCAGATAGAGCAGCACAACGCAAGAATAAAACTCGGAGAGTACGTAACCTATTTTTCTACCGACGAAGTCGAAAGAATAAAGGGATATATGGACCTTATCGGTTGGTCGTACGTATTGTTGGGGGATAAGAAAGGCTACGCCGCCATTTTTACCGCCATAGATATCATCGAAAACCGTATAGGCAAAGAATTGAATAAAGAAGCGCCGAAAGGCATGTCGCAGGAAGAATACGA
>SFEB01000046.1 GCA_004558105.1 Clostridiales bacterium | reverse complement strand
GCAATGGGAGGTAAAGGAACGTATGCTGTAGGTAATAATGTGGGATATACCTATCAAACGGTTGGAAAAGTAGATGGTATTAAAGTCTTAAAAGGTGTGGGTAATTTACATGATTTACCAGTAGAGACACATTCAAGTTCTGCTTATATTAAATTGAAACCTAATGGTGAATTTAGTATGATGCGTTTTTATGACAAGAACCATTATCTTGTTAAAGAAATTGCATATCACCCCGAAAAGTATTTAGACGGTAGTAGAAAACCGATTCTACATATTCATGAATATGAACCGGGGAATTTGAGTCATAGACCTAATAGACTATTAACAGCACAAGAGTATGAGAAGTATAAAAAGTTTTTTGGGGGTAAGTTAAGATGGAAGGTGGACGAGTAAATGATTTTATAGATGCTTTCTCTTATCAATCAGTTGCAGTTGTGTATAAAGGAGAAAAATATTTTTCAGATGGAATCACAATGAGAGCTGATGATAAATATTCGTTTTTCATTATTAAAGTTGACGATAATGGAAAGTTTTTATCGGATGTTTATGAGTTTGAGGGCGATTCAATTACCGCTTGCATTGTCGCTTTTGAAAATGCTCCTATTTGGAATGGAAAAAGTTTTTATGATGTAGAAAACGAAATGACGTGGGTGGACTGGTAATAATAGACAATCAATAAATATTTAATTTAAGAGGTTGCGTTAAAAATGTTTACGCAACCTCTTTTTATCACTATTTAGTCCAAATGCCTTTATTTCGTTTAAATGTTTTCAAATGAGTTGACCGTCTTTTTTCAACTATTGGAGTAGGTATTATAATACGGGCAACCCCTTTATAACAAAAAAAATTAAGAGCAGCCGTATCCGTTGAGTTCGGATACGGTTGCTCTTGGCGGAGAAGATGGGATTTGAACCCATGCTACACGTTCTATGCGTACTACTCCCTTAGCAGGGGAGCCCCTTGAGCCACTTGGGTACTTCTCCAAACCAATATCGAGCAGTGAAAATCCACTCCTGCTGCCGTCGCTAATCCGACTGCTTGGCTATTATAGCACAAACGCTCGAGATAGTCAAAGAATTTTTAATAAATTCCCAAAAAAAATGCACCGACAGCCCGTCGATGCATTTTCTTTCTTTTTCTTAATTTGCACTATATCGTTAGTTTTATTTTTCCGATTTTACTTTTTAACCGAACAGCGACATAAACAAACCTGCCGCAACCGCACTGCCGATAACGCCTGCGACGTTTGGAGCCATAGCATGCATAAGCAAGTGGTTGTCGAGGTCGTATCTGCGCCCCTCGTTGTGCACCACTCTTGCCGCCATTGGTACTGCGGATACGCCTGCCGCGCCGATCATCGGGTTGATCTTGCCCTTGCTTATCTTGCACATAAGCTTGCCGAACAATACGCCGCCTGCCGTCGAACAACAGAACGCCACCAAACCCAGAGCAACGATCATCAACGTTTCCAATTTCAGGAAGTTTGCCGCCGTAGCCGTTGCGCCGACGGAAATGCCCAGGAACAACGTAACGATATTCATCAAAGCATTTTGCGCCGTATCGCTCAGTCTGTCGGTCACTCCGCATTCTTTGAGCAGGTTACCGAACATCAGACAGCCGAGCAACCCCGCAACCGAGGGCAAAAGCAACACGACGAAGATGGTAACGACGATCGGGAAAATGATTTTCGTCGCCTTCGATACCTGTTTAGGATTATCCATTCTGACAAGCCGTTCTTTTTTAGTCGTTAAAAGTCTGATAATCGGCGGCTGAATCAACGGAATCAACGCCATGTACGAATACGCCGCTATGGCGATAGAACCGAGGTATTCGGGTGCCAGAGTTTTAGTCAGCCATATTGCCGTAGGACCGTCCGCACCGCCGATAATGCCGATAGACGCCGCGACTTTTGCGTCGAAACCGCAAAGGGTAATCGCTCCGATAAAAGCGATGTAAATACCGAGTTGCGCCGCCGCGCCCAGTAAGAGACTTGACGGTCTTGCCAACATCGGACCAAAGTCCGTCATGGCACCTACGCCTATAAAAATGAGAGACGGGTACACGCCTGTCTTTACGCCTATGTATAATATGTCGATAAGCCCACCGTGACGTAAAACCTCGCCGTAATCGACACCGTTAGCCGTCGCGGCCTCGCTTATCCACAATTCCGGAGTATACACTCCGCTGTTGGGCAAGTTCGTAAGCAACATACCGAAAGCAATGCCAACGAGCAACAGCGGTTCAAACCGCTTAGCAATACCGAGAAAGAGCAACAGACAAGCGACTATAATCATAACGATATTCTGCCATCCGCTCGTTGTAAAATTTATGAACAGATTATAAAAGCCGCTCTCATCCCAAAGCCCCACCAAAGATCCTAAAATATCCATCTTGCACTCCGTTTATGCCAAATCGAATAAGGGTGAGCCTTGCTCAACTTTTGCGCCCTTGGCAACATATACATTAGTAATTTTTCCGTCTTTACTTGCGTTGATTTCGTTTTCCATCTTCATGGCCTCGATGAGCATAACCACGTCGCCCTTCTTGACCGTCTGACCGACGGAAACCTTAACGTCCAACACCGTACCGGGCAACGGACTCTTTACCGCGCTTGCGCTTGCAGCCGTGCCGACAGGAGCCTGTGCGGCAACGGGTGCCGCAGTATTAACGGCAACGGGGGTTGCGGGAGCGGCAGTCGGAGCGACTGCTTCGTACTCGTCCAAAAGGATAGCCTCGCCTTTTTCAACTTCTACTTCGTAAATTTTCTTATTAAGTCTGACTTTGTATTTCATTTTTCTTCTCCTACGCATTCGATACTTTTAAATCTCAGCTGATTGAGCGGCGTCTGCAACTGATCTGCAACGATAGCCATAACCATAGCGGCTTCTCTCTCGCTGACGTTATTGAGACAAAAATCTCCGCAACTGCCTTTAGCCAATTCTTTCTCTGCCACAGGAGTCGTCGTAGCCGTAGCTGCCGCGTCGTTATTTTTCGACTGCTTCAGGATTTTCTTCAAAAACCACTTCATTGCGCAGGTAACGCCGATGAGAAGAGCCAAAACGACCATAATCAGCAAAAAACCGATAAGGCAAATCAAAAAGGTCTCACCTGCGTTGACTTTTACGCTTTCCGCCAACAACATATTCGTCATTTTTTGCCTCCGTTAGTCTTCGATTTTTTCGATGGAATAAGAAACTTTTCTTTCTTCCCTCTCTTTTCTTTCGGCAAAGAACGTTTCCGCAACCTGCGGGAATGCGATATAACTCAGAACGTCCTCGTCGCATCTGACTTTGTCGCCTAACTTAGCTTTCGTTTCTTCAAATTCGTCTTTTAACGTATCTGCAAAACGGCAAGTGATAATTTCGGCGTCGCCAAGTGCCTTTTTTACGAGTTCCTGATTGACTTCGCCGGGGGCCTTACCGTATTCGCCGCGAAGGTAAGACTTAACCTCCTTACCGATATTGTTATATCTGCCTTGCAAAACGTTTTGCGTCGCCTGAACGCCTACCATCTGGCTCATCGGAGTAACCAACGGCGGATAACCGAGGTCTTTACGAACGTTGGGAACTTCTGCCAGAACTTCTTCCAATCTGTCCAGTGCATTAAGTTGTTTAAGTTGGCTGAACAAGTTGGACAACATACCGCCGGGCACTTTGTAAGTAAGAGCGTCTGTGTCGGTGGTCAGGGAACGGGGCATCAACACTCCGTCGGCGATATACTGATTGCGGATAGGTTTAAAGTGGTCGTTCACTTCTTTAAGTACCGCCATATCGACGTCTGCCTGATAACCGAGTTGTTGCAACAAATATGCAAAAGTCTCGGTTGCGGGTTGACTCGTACCGCCGCTGAAACAACTGCTTGCCGTGTCGATAACGTCCGCGCCTGCCTCGATACCTTTCAGATAAGTGGCGTACGCAAGTCCCGTCGTGCAGTGCGTATGAAGAATAACCGGCAAACCAACTTCTTCCTTGAGGGCTTTGGTAATATCGTAAGCCTCCTGAGGTCCCATTACGCCCGCCATATCCTTAACGCAGATGGTGGTCGCTCCCATTTTTTTCATTTCTTCCGCCACGCCTACGAAGTTCTTCAACGTATGAACGGGACTGGTGGTGTAACTGATTGCGCCGCTTGCGACAGCGCCGCGCTTTACGGTTTCCTCTATCGCGACCTTTACGTTACGCGTGTCGTTAAGTGCGTCGAAGATACGGATGATATCGATACCGTTTTCTACGCTCTTCTGGATAAACTTTCTCACGACGTCGTCCGGATAGTGTTTGTAACCCAGCATGTTCTGACCACGGAACAGCATTTGCAATTTCGAGTTGGGCATCGCCGCGCGTATTTTACGCAGTCTTTCCCAAGGGTCTTCTTTCAAAAACCTGAGACAAGCGTCGAAGGTCGCGCCGCCCCAACACTCTACGGAATAATATCCCGCTTTGTCCATAGTAGGCAAAATCTTTTCAAATTTGTCAAAAGAAAGACGGGTAGCAATCAAAGATTGGTTGGCGTCTCTCAAGACGGTTTCGGTAAAAGCAACTTTTTTCATTTTGTTCCTCTTGTTGATATTTTATTGATTTTTTACGGTTTTTGTTTCGGTTTTTCGGTTTTTGCCCGTTTATTTTTCAAAATAAAAACAAAGCAATCCGACAAAATCCCAATCTCAACCAATATTATAATATCACAACAGTTGTCAATGTCAACCGAAAAATGAAAACTTCTTCGTGAAACTTTTAACACCGCGTTTTTCGCCAGATATCATATATAACAAAAGACCTTTCCGTCGGGGAAAGGTCTTTTGTTCGACTAACTTTTAGCCGTTACATTTTTTAAACTCGCTGTTGTTGCACTTGGGGCAAGGCGGACATTTGTCGCTTGTGCCGAGTGTAACGTCAGTACCGCAGTTCGTGCAGGAATAAGTTCCTTTGCCGGGCTTTTCGCCGGTTTTAACGATATTCTTCATTTTCTACCTCCGTTTAAAGAATGTAGTCTTAGTCTGCTCAACTGCGTTGAAAATTATACGCTTTTTCCGAAAAAAACCTGTTTTGTTCAGCCGACCGTAGTAACGTGCAGTACGCCTATGGTAATGGTTGCCTCCTGTTCTGCTCCGTCGCGGATGAAGCGTACGGTTACCTCGTCTCCGACTCTGCACCTTAGCATCAGATCGAGAAGAATATAATCACGAGTGATTTTTGTCGTCGTACCGTTGTGAGTAAAACTGACCAACACATCACCTTTCCTTAATACGTTAGAAGCCGCGCCCGTGCCTATGCTCTCTACCACCACTTGTTCCGTTATATTAAAAACTCCCGTTGCCGCGTCGTAGTCTACCGTTCTGCCTGCCACCTTTAACGTAACCCCCAACAGACACTTGGTTACTTTGCCGTTGTCTATTATTTGCCGTGCGACGGCATAAGCGTTATTGGAGGGTATCGCGTACCCCATCGCCTCGATTTCTTCGTCCACCATCTTGGCGTTGACTATACCTACGAGGTTGCCGTTTTCGTCAAACAAGCCGCCGCCGCTGTTGCCGCCGTTGATACCTGCGTCTACCCTGACGACTCTGAAACTAACCGTGCTGACACCGTCCGCCGCCGTCATCTCTATATACTCGCTAGCCACGCTTACTATGCCCTTGGTGACCGATATGCCGTTTCCTTCCGCATTGCCAACCGCCATTACCGTTTGCCCGACAACCAACTCGCTGCTGACTGCGACTTTTGCCTCAACGCAGTCGCTAGTGCGAAGTATATCGCTACCCGTCACCTTTAAAACGGCTATATCGTAGTTGAGACTGCCGCCGACGTATTCCGCGCCTATCGCATAATCGCTGTATTCTTTGCCGTAAATATATACCGAAATATCGTCGATAATATGATCCGAAGTATTGCAATAAGAGCTGTAAACCACATGGTAGTTAGTCACGATATAAGCGTTTCCGCTATCCTTGTCCATCTCGATAATGACGCCGCTGCCCGACGAAGTATACGTTTCCTGATACGTCCCGAAATAAGTTCTGTTCGTGACGTCAAAGCGACCTACGACGGATACCGCAGAACGCAAAGCTTTGTTGGCGCCCGTAACCACGTTTCCCGACGCGTCGTAACTCAGATACTCTTTTAAAAACTCAAGATAACTACCCGTGTATCCGTTTTCCACCGCAGATTCGTAAATATCGTCCATCGACAGTTTTTCCGCCGATTCGCCTTTAAGGCTTGCCAACCAGTCCGCCTCGCTCCCGACAAAACCGTTTTTTACCGCTATTTCGTACGCGGATACGGGGTTTTTTGAGCATGCCGTAAGGGCAAAAACCATACAAAGACAAACAACCGCCGCCAGAATCTTGCAAACAACCGATTTTCTCATGATACGCCTCCGTTTGATAATATTATTATACCGCTTTTTGGCAAAACCAAATATAAAAGCTTTATTTTCGATAAATTTTAATAACTTATTATTGACAAATAATTGAAATCAACCCTTTTATAATATTTTTCCGAAAAGTATTTTTTGCAATTTTTAAGGCGATACCCCCTTTTAGTATTTGACCGAAAACAAAATAGGTGTTAAAATATACACACGAAAAAATACCCGAAAAGGAGATAATATTATGAAAATTATAAGCACAGACAAAGCACCCGGCGCTATCGGTCCTTACAGTCAAGGAATGATGGTAGGCAACCTCGTCATTACAAGTGGGCAGATTCCCGTTAATCCCGTCGACGGCACCATTCCCGAGGGTATCGAAGCTCAGGCGGACCAATCCTGCAAAAACGTAGCCGCCGTATTGGAAGCGGCAGGCACCTGCATCTGCAAGGTCGTAAAAACCACCTGTTTCCTCGCGGACATGGGTGACTTCGCAAAATTCAACGAAGTTTACGCAAAATATTTTACAAGCAAACCCGCTCGCAGTTGCGTGGCGGTCAAAACTTTGCCGAAAAACGTTTTGGTTGAAATCGAAGCTATCGCTGAAATGTAAAAGAGAATAAAAGCGTTAAAAAAGACAACAAAAAAACCGCCCTGTTTGGCGGTTTTTTTGCTTTTAAAAGTTACATCAGCCCTTGCAGACTTCGTTGAGTTTTTCAATCATTTCGTCAACGTCTATACCATGGTGGGTGGCGGCTTGTTCTACCGTTTCGCCGTGAGCGGCAAGACAGCCGATACAACCCATATTGTAAGAGGCAAAAACGCCAGCCGTATTGCGATTTGTTTGCAAAACTTCCATAATCGTCATATCTTTCGTAATCATATTACCAATCTCCTTTTTATTATATTTCGTAATGTCTGTAAGTTTCAAACAACGGAAAGGACAAATCAAACGCCCTCCGTTCGTTCTAACCCTCATGTATTATAACAAATATTATTGCCGATTGCAAGCGTTTTTTTCAATGCAAAACGAGATTATTCGCTTTTTTGCATACGTTTCATACATCTTAACAGGCGCGGACGGTTGTAACGCTGAAGAACGACGGAAGCGCAGTCCATCAACGCCGCAAGTACCGAAGTAATTAAAAACACGTACCACAGTCCTACCCATATCGACGCTAAAATCGGCAAAAAACTCAGTATCACGATTATCTCGTGCACGACCTCCGCCCGACAAGTCGCTATTATTATTTCCTCTATCGTACGGTTTTTTATATCGAATTGGTAAGGCAAAAAAGTAGGAACGCGACTTTTCCACCTTTTAACTTTAAGGAATTCGTACAATTTTTTTTCGAACGGTCTTTCCGAAAACCATTTACCGGTATAATTATAATTGTCGCGTTTAACGTAACTGACCGCAAACCCGACGAGCAATCGCATTGCAAAGTGATAAAAACAGGTCGCAAAAGTCACCGTCAACGAAAAAAAGACGTCCAAAGAATATTTTATATCTAAAACGAGGCATACGCACGTCGCAACAAACAGAGCAACGGTCGTCAAGATAATCCCTCTTTTCATTTCTTTTTCCCCACAATCAAACAGGTCGGCTTCCGTCTTTAGTCAAGACCACCAACGTTTCCACGTGGGACGAGGAAACAGTATTGATGTCAGATTGCCTCTGTTAGTTCTCGGAAACAAATCGACTAACTGCGCCTGTCCCGGTTAATATCAATAGTTCTTGGAAACATATCAATCCAGTATCAAATCACTTTTTCCAAGATTGCATTTCGAACATAAGGTTTGTAGGTTTTCAATTACTGTTTCGCCGCCTTTTGACCATGGGATGATGTGGTCTACATGAAGTTCAACAGAGGGGTCTTTTGCCGGGGAAGCACCACAGGCACATCACTTAAACTTGTCCCGCTGCAAGACAATAAATCTGGTTCTCAAATTTATATTTCGAGAGGATCTATGAGTAGAACCTTCGCTGTCAATATTATTTTCTTTTATTTGATCATCTACGGAATCATTTTCGTTTATATAATTTACAAAGGCTACTAATGCATTGCGCCATCCACCGAAATGTTTTTCATAGGTGCCGACTGAATATTTCGAAAGATCACGCATTTGTGAATATGTTGGCTGCTTTCCTAATCTAATCCATATATTTTCTATTTCTTCAAATAGTTCTTCATCTGTAATTCCGATTTTTGACCTTGATGGTTTTAAACCCGCTTGAGATAAACAG
>SFEB01000045.1 GCA_004558105.1 Clostridiales bacterium | reverse complement strand
TTGGAAATTTATATGGTATTTCTAACTTACATATTCCCATTTAAATCCACCTGCCTTACTTCTCAAATTTCTACAGCACTTACTTATATTACTTGCTTTAATCCCTGTTATTCTCTCTGCAGCTTTAATCGAATCGAATGTATTCAATGTTTTTCCCTTGCAACTTATTTGAATTATTTTTCTCATATGTGGTGCAATTTTATTTCCATAAGTATACGCATGATATAAATTACTACTCTGAGTACACCACTCTAAATTTTCTAATTTGTTATTAGTTCTGTTATTGTCTTTATGATTTATATAGTCTTTATTGTTTTGCCTTTCTAAAAAAGCTATTGCAACTAATCTATGTACTAATTTTTTTGTCATCTTTTTATTTTTATATAAGTTCACAACTTCATATCCATTTTTTTGTATCTGTCTTTTTAATTGTCTTCCCTTATATATGTGTTTTTGCATTTTTCCGAATTTGTTTTTTTGATACACTGTTCTGTCTAAACTTCTTACTTTTCCCATATTGCTAACCTGGTATAAGCCCTCGTATCCTTTTATATCTTTCCAAATTTCAATTCTATTCATAACTTTAATCTCTCCTGTACTCCAAAATTTTCTTTTATTTGCTTTATTGGTTCATCTGCATATTTGCATTCATTTGTTCCGAGAAAATGCGGATCCTCTACTCTAAAACATTTGTAGATGCATTTTGCACATTTTCCGCTCTAGCGGTGGATAATTGTATTTCATAAGCTACTCCTTATAAAAAGCATATAATACATTTTAGCACTTATTTCTTCAAATTTCAACAAATATTGCAATTTTTATTTCTGAGTGAACAAAAATAGACAAATTGCACCAAAAAGTAGCGAAAAAAGGTAAAAAAAAGAAAACGAGCTAAAAGATCGTTTTCTTTAATCGGTTATTTTTTAAATTTTTTATTGAGAGCAGCTATTTTTTCTTCGGTCATTCCGCAGACGGAGTGTAAAAATTCTTCGACGCTGCCGTACTTGGCTTTTACTTTTTCAAACACGGACAGGATATCGTTTTCGTCCGCCCGGTAAATGTCGCGAAGTTTTCCGGCGAATTTTTTGCTAAGTAAAAAGCGACGGGCTTTTTTGTAGGCCCTTTCGCCGCGCGGGGCGGTAAATTTACTTGTTTCGACGTAGTCGGCGACGATTTCCCGTTCGGAGTAACCCAGACAGTATTCGATGAAAGCGCACAGCAGTCCCGTGCGGTCTTTTCCTTGTTCGCAATACATGAGGATAGCCCCGTCGGGCGCGTTGAGGATAACGTCGAAAAGTTGTTGCCAGGCTTCAGCGGTGTCGGGCGTGATAAGGTTTTCGTACAATTCGGGAATATTTGGAACATGGCGAACGACGAAAAGCATGTTGAGTATATTTTTGAAATTAACGAACCCTTTTTTATATTTAGTGATACCGAAAATGGGCGTTTTCGTCATCGAAACGTTAAAAAACTCCACCCCGTCGGGTGCTATTTGTTCTTTCGTTTCGGAAAGGGTGCGCAAGTCGATAATGGTTTTTACGTTGTATTTATTGACGAGAAGGTCTCTGCCTTCATCGGTGAGGTCGTCGATTTTAGCGCTGCGCAACAAAACTCCTTCGCGAACCGAGTCGTTTGCGATATCGCGGAAGTTATTAAGATTGTCCAAGTGTAAAATTTTCATGCCGACATTATAACATACAAAGCGTTTCCTATCAAACGATTTTAAACCGTTTTTTGCGCATGGGCGCTAAAAATATACAAAAATGCATTTTTTTGTTGCAAATTTTTCGACGGCATGTTACACTTTCCCCGTTATGGAAGTAATACTCAATACGGAAATAGAAATTTTAGGAGTGACGGTCAACGTTTTCAATCAGGTCTTCAGTCTTATAGCGACCGTCCTCATGATAGCCTGCTACTACGTTAGCAGAAAAAAATACATGTGGCTGTTGTCTATCGCTTTGCTCGTGTGCGTAATCGAGTATCTTATTTTAAAGCAATACAGCGTGTGTATCAGTTACAGCGTGTCAATCGCGCGTAACGTCGTTCAGATAATTTACGACAACAAAAACAAAAAGATGCCGTTCTGGATTACGGCGATTTTCGTCGCGGCGGTTCTCGGTATCGGATTGCCTACCGTTACGGCGGAAAAATGGTACGGGGTACTGCCGCTTATAGGTACGGCGGGGTTTATGCTTGCCAATCATCTGAACAGTTACTTTTTATTTAAGGGCGCATGCGGAATAAAACAGTTTCTCAGTATAGGATTTAACGTTTTTGCCGGAGACTATATAGGGATTATCCGTGAAATTATCGTTCTTTGCGCCATTATCGGCGGAATGATAAAAACTTACGGTGAAAACAGGAAAAAGGCGCAGTCCGCAGACGGACAAAAAGAGCGGAGCGAAGAGAATTTTGAATAAAATCGAGACGCCCGTAAGGAGACAATTTATGAATAAAAAGGTTTTAATTTTGTCGGGGAGCCCCCGAAAAAACGGTAATTCGGATATTCTTTGCGACGAGTTTATGCGTGGAGCCGAAGAAAGCGGAAACAGGGTGGAAAAAATCAGAGTTGCGGAAAAAAATATCGGGTATTGCAAGGGTTGTTATTATTGCAAAAACAGCGGCGGCGAGTGCGTTATCAAAGACGACATGGCCGAGGTTCTGCAAAAAATGATAGACGCAGACGTTATCGTTCTGGCAAGTCCCGTTTATTTTTATTCCATAGCCGCACAGTTGAAGGCGGTTATAGACCGCACCGTTGCAAGATGGCTGGAAGTAAAGGATAAGGAATTTTATTATATAATGACCGCCGCGGACGACGTGAAAGAGTCGATGGAAACCACGCTGGCGTGTTTTCGCGGTTACGCCGACTGCGTAGAGGGCGCCAAGGAATGCGGCGTTATTTACGGCACGGGCGTTTACGAAAAAGGCGAAATAAAAAACACCCCTGCAATGCAAAAAGCTTACCTTATGGGGAAATCGGTTTAACACTGACCTGATATTAAGCACGGTACCGCCGTGCTTTTTTTTTGCATTATTGTGCTTGCGACTTCATACAATACTGCGAGGTAAAGTATGAAGAAAACGATTTTAAAAAGAATTTTGTCTTTTGCCGTTCTTGTGGCAATTCTGGCAGGTTGTTCGGTTTGTTTTGCCGGTTGTAACGGCGATTATATCAAAAAGACGTCGAAAGATTTATCTACGTATACGATAGAAGCGGGTTACGACGACGATGCTCACGTTATCAGCGGCGTGATGACTTTTGACTTTTTAAACGACACGGGGAGGGAGTTAAGCGAGTTGCGGTTTCACCTGTATCCCAACGCTTACCGCAAAGACGCCAATATCAATCTCGTAAGTGCGTCAAAGGGTGCGCGCGCATATAAAAACGGATACAGTTACGGCGGTATTACGATTGATTACGTCAAAAACGGGGAGGACGTTCCTTTCAGCATAGGCGGCGTTGACTCCAACGTTCTTATAGTACCGCTTTCAAAAGGCGTAAAAGACGGGCAGAAAACGCAGGTGGAAATATCCTTCGGTACGACGCTTGCCAATATATGGCACAGGTTGGGGTACGGCGATAACACGGTTAATCTTACCGATTGGTTTCCCGTTCTTTGCGTTTACGACGGTCAAAAAGGCGAGTTTCTTCAGGACCCGTATTGCCATTACGGTGATCCGTTCGTGATGAACGTCGCAAATTATCGGATTTCGGTCACCTTTCCCGACGAGTACGTTGTCGCGGCAGGCGGCGACTTAGTAAACAGCACGACGGCAGACGGGTGCACGAGATACGAGTTTTGCGCTCTTTCGGTAAGAGATTTTGCGATAATAGCGAGCAAAAATTTTGAAGTACTGTCGGAAAGCACGGACGGGGTAACGGTCAATTTGTATTATTTTGCCGACAAAGCGCCAAACGACACTCTTAAACTTGCGACGGCGGCGCTTAAATACTTTTCCGACACGTTCGGCGGCTATCCGTACGCAACTTTATCCGTCGTTGAAAGCGATTTTTGCGAGGGCGGAATGGAGTATCCGCGCCTCGTTATGGTTACGTCGGGGTTGGAAGAAAAATCGTATAAAAACGCAGTAGTGCACGAAATTGCGCATCAATGGTGGTGTTGCCTGGTGGGCAACGACCAGATTCGCAACGCATGGATGGACGAGGGGCTTGCGGAATACTCAACCAACGCTTTCTTCGGGGCAAATCCGGCATTTGGTATTGACGCCAAGGGCGAGATGGCGGCGGCAAAAGCCAATCTCAACGGGTTTCTGGACATAACGGGCAACTACTTTAAGGATATAGACACGAGTATGTGTCGCGCGTTGGGCGAATACCGCAACGAGACGGAATACGCGTATATGTGTTACGTCAAATCGATGATAATGTTCGACGATTTAAAAACGCTGATGGGCAAAACTAAGTTTAACAGGGCGTTGAAAAAATATTTTGAAACGTGCCGTCTTACAATCGCCACGCCCGAGCAACTCGTTAAGAGTTTTTCCGACGCTTACGGCTCGGATTTAACAAAAGTAATAACGGGATACGTGGAAGGAAAAGAGAATACGATTGCCTGACCTGTAATGCGAACGATAAACGAAACACTTCCGACGGGGAGTGTTTTTGTTTTGGAAACGCATAAAGATGACGCGATATGCAAACTCCTAAAAAAAAATGAAGATTTTTATTGATAATTGTTGCAAATGTGATAAAAAAATGTTAAGATATATATGCGTGAAGTTTGGGTTTTGGCAAAAGCGACGTTTTAATCGGTGAAAATCGGAAAAAATAAGGATAAACAGCCATGAACGACAAGGATTTGGAGCAACAAAATACCGTTGAAGAAGAAAAGACGGAGAAAAAACCGCCTGTCTTTGACGATGATTTCGGTCCCGATCACGTGTGGGTAGACGACGGACAGGTCAGTTTTGCGGATATGGATCTGACCAGACCGTTGCACAAACAACGCCGTACCGCCCGACCGGATTTGCAGATGAATAAAAAAGAAATGAGGGCGTTGAGACGCGCGGCTTTTTTACATTATCTGAAACCGTTTTTGTGTATTCTGTTCGGTTTCAGCTTTGCGATTCTCATAGTCACTCTGTGGCTCAGCCAGTAGGAAAATGATAACGGTCCAAGGATCGTGGTTTTAATAATTCAGTATTGTCAGTAATGTAAACTTTAAAGGAGAAACTTATGAAAAAGATTTTGATTGTCGACGACGAGCAAGGGATACGCGAAAACTTAAAGATGTATCTTGAGTACAACGAAAACGACGGTTTTGAGGTCACTTGCGCTTCCGACGGGTTGGAAGCTGTCAAACTCTGCGAAAACCAAAATTT
Source organism: Clostridiales bacterium (assembly GCA_004558105.1). Classification (GTDB taxonomy): domain Bacteria; phylum Bacillota; class Clostridia; order Christensenellales; family CAG-314; genus SFEB01. Next base: position 3,840 of record SFEB01000045.1, on the reverse strand, counting down.
CGATTTAGTTATTATGGACATCATGATGCCCAAAATGGACGGCATGACAGCCTTGAAGGAAATCAGAAAAACGCAGAATGTACCCGTTATCGTGCTTTCTGCCAGAGGCGAAGAGTATGATAAACTTTTCTGTTTCGAAATGGGCGCCGACGATTACGTCACCAAGCCTTTCAGCGCCAAAGAGGTTGTTGCCCGCGTAAAGGCTATTCTCAACCGTTCCGGCCGCAGCGTCGAAAAAGAACGCGATACCCGCACTTTCGGCGGATTGGTTATCGATTTTGAAGGACGTAACGTCATCGTCGACAAGAAAAAAGTCGATATGACTCCCAAAGAATACGAAGTCCTGTTTTTCCTGGTAAGAAACGAAGGCAAAGCAGTCAGCAGAGAAAAACTTCTTTCCAACGTATGGGGTTTTGATTTCTACGGCGACGACCGCACCGTCGATACCCATATCAAGATGTTGCGTAGCAATCTCGGCCCGTACAGAAATTGCATAGTGACTTTGCGCGGACTCGGCTATAAGTTTGAATATGAACAGCCGGAAGAATAACAGCAAAATTAAGAATAAAAACAAAAGAAATTCCGCCGTCAAGAACGGCGGTATTTTGTCTGTAAAAAAATCGCAGGTTAACGGAATACGATTCGGCATATGGCTGTATTTTATGCTTTTCGCCATGTGCATTATCGTTGCCATGTGGTTGTATCAGTTCGTCTTTGCAAAGTCTTATTACGACGATCTTAAACTTAAAGACGTTCGTGAAATCTGCGACGATATGGCTCAGGTATATATAGACGCTTCCGTACAGAGCGACTTTGAAGACGGCAGTACGTTAAAGAGTATCGCAAAGGTAAACGGTTTTAACGTCTATATGTTTAACGACGAGTACTTTCAATGTCTGCAAGGCTACGACAGCAACGGGCAGGAAGACAAAACCGTATCGGCTCTCGGCTGGACTTCCGCCGACGCCAAAGAGCGTATGAAAGCTTTGTTCGAAGAGGTTAAAGCGGACGAAAATTCCGGTTTTTGCAAGATAGTTCCCGTCGACGAATATTCCGTTTTTGAAATAGAAGACGACGATCCGTCCGGGGACGACGGGCAGACGGGCAATCTGACTTTATTGCAGTCAACCATCGATCAGGCAGAGGAGAACAGAGCCATCGTATACACCAGGTATTTCAGTCACAACCAGATAAAAGTTCTGATTTTCGTTTATGCTCCGATGTACTCTATGTCTACTACGATGGATACGCTGGCGGCACAGATGTCGGTCGTCACCGTAGTGGCGCTCGTTCTGACCTTTGCCGTCGGCGCTTTGGTGTCCTGGCAGTTGTCAAAGCCGATAGAAAAGATGTCAAAATCAGCCGCTATACTGGCAAAAGGCAATTACGACGTTCATTTCGAGGGAAACGGGTACGTGGAAATCGACAATTTGTCCGATAGTTTAAACTATGCTACGAGAGAATTGGCAAAAGCGGAGACCGTGAGAAAGGATATAATGGCAAACGTAAGTCATGACCTTCGTACGCCTCTTACGCTTATCCGTTCTTACGCCGAGATGATACGCGACTTGTCGGGCGACAATAAAGAAAAACGTGATAAGCATCTCAATACGATTATCAGCGAGACCGACCGCCTGACCAATATGGTTAACGACATTTTAAAACTTTCCAAGACCGAGCAACGAATGGAACTCAATACGGAAGAATACAATATCTCCGAACAGGTAACCGAAATCGTTGAAATGATGCGCGTCGGAGACGAAAAGGGTTTTATTATCGAGTGCGATATCCAACCCGACGTATTGGTTACGGCGGATAAAGAAAAAATCAGTCAGGTCGTCATTAACTTTTTGACTAATGCGTTTAAGTACAGCGGCGAAAGCCGTTTCGTCCGCGTCACTCTCGTCCGTCTGAAAAAATCCGTAAGAGTGGACGTTATCGACCGCGGCATAGGTATATCTCAGGAGGAATTGCCGTATATCTGGGACAGATATACCAAAGCCAGCTTAAAACACCAGACCGGCGACAGCAACGGTATAGGTTTGTCCATCGTTAAGACCATCATTTCCAAACACGACGGTAAGTACGGCGTAAACAGCGCGCTGGGAAAGGGCAGCGATTTTTACTTCGAATTGCCGCTGTAACCGAAGGATAAATCGGGAGATTTGTAAAAATAAGAAAAAGTCCGCCGAAAATCCGAAATTTCGGTTGACTAAATATACAAAAAGTGTATAATAAACGTGCAGGCGAAAAAGGAGGAATTATGTCTAAAACAATCAAACAAATTCATGAACTTTGCAAAGAAAACGATATTGAAATCATCGATTTTAAAATGGTAGATATCGACGGCAGATGGCGTCACCTCTCCATACCCGTTGAAAGATTTACGGAAGACACTCTTAAATACGGTATCGGTTTTGACGGCAGTAACTACGGTTACGCTGCGGTAGAAAAGAGCGATATGGTATTTATTCCCGATATGGACACCGCTTTTATCGAACCTTTCGTCGAGACGCCTACCCTTACTATGATGGGTAACGTTTGCGTTATCGGCAAGGAAGAAAACACCCGTTTTGACCAATACCCCCGCAACGTAGCGTTGTCGGCAGTCGACTATCTCCGTGAACAAAACATCGCGGACGACATGTTTATCGCTCCGGAATTTGAATTCCATATTTTCGACAACGTAAGTTACAACACCTCTCCGGATTACGTCGGTTATACTATCGACGCGGTACAGGCGGAATGGAACAGCGGCGTTCAATGCGACGAAAATAACGGTTATCAGGTTCGTCACAAGGCAGGCTATCACTGTTCTTTGCCCAACGACGTCAACTTTGACCTCAGGTCTCAGATGTGCAACCTCATGAAAAAGTGGGGCGTGGAAGTAAAGTATCACCATCACGAAGTAGGCGGTCCCGCTCAACAGGAAATCGAAGTTGAACTCGGCGACCTCGTAAAGATGGCGGATAACACGATGATTATCAAATACATCATCAAAAACCTTGCCAACGCTTACGGAAAAACGGCAACTTTGATGCCCAAACCCGTCATGGCAGAAGCAGGCAACGGTATGCACGTACATATGCTTTTAAAGAAAGACGGCAAATCCATTTTCTACGATTACAGCGGCAAAAACTACGCAACGTTGAGCGACGAAGCATTGTGGTTTATGGGCGGTATCTTAAAGCATTGCCCCTCGCTTTGTGCGTTTACCAACCCGAGCACCAACTCTTTCAAACGTCTTGTTCCCGGTTTTGAAGCACCCGTTACCATCGGTTATGCAACGAGCAACCGCAGCGCGGTAATAAGAATACCTGCCTATGCGAAATCACCCGAGTCCAAGCGTTTCGAACTCCGCAACCCCGACGCAACCTGCAACCCGTACTACGCTTACGCCGCTATTCTTATGGCAGGTATCGACGGTATCAAAAACAAGATAGACCCGGCCAAAAACGGTTGGGGACCCTTCGACTTTAACCTCTTCGATTTGTCCGATGAGGAGAAAAAGAAGGTTCAGGGCTTGCCAAAATCCTTGTCCGAAGCGTTGGAAGCGTTGGAAAAAGACAACGAGTATTTACAGGTTGGCGGAGTGTTCCCCAAGCGCCTTATCGACCTCTGGATCAAGAGAAGAAAGGCGGATATCGAAAAGGTCAACGCTATTCCCAATCCTGCGGAATTCGAGCTCTATTACGATCTATAAAAAAACGGAAAAAAGCACCCCGTCCGGGTGCTTTTTTTGTTGTATAAAGAAAACCACGCGATAGTCGCGTGGTTCAGTAAAGGTTAACCGATGAAAAGGAATCTCCTTTGTGGTATAATAAATCTGACCTGCCAGTC
>SFEB01000044.1 GCA_004558105.1 Clostridiales bacterium | reverse complement strand
CGAAAATGCCCCTAAAAATGCAAAAATGATGGTCTATAAGAAAAGACTTATAGACCATCACACTTGGCTCCACTTATAGGACTCGAATATCTGCCAATGTATCATTATTCTTCCTTTATCCGTTTCGTTCCCTTGGACCAAGTATCCAAGAACATATAGTACTCGCTACCATTCGACAATCGACATATTGCCAACTTATTTGTTACAAGTTCTATTTCGTCCACGATATAACGCACTAAGTCTTCGTTGAAGTGTTCATACAGCGTTTGCAACTTCAACCTTTGAGATATTTCTTCTATTCGTTGCTCAATTGGTGCAAGACATTTATTTTCTTGTATCATTTCCTCTCTTTCCAATTCAAGGAATGGCTCAGTATGTATAAATTGACGAGATAAGTGGCAATATTCCTCATACGTAATCGCATCTTCTATATAATCGTCTTTTATTTGTTGTATTTTTCTTTGAACCCTTTTGATTTTTGCATTTACACTTTTTATGCTACTCTTGTGTGCTTTCCTTGCAGAATTGATAATCGTATCCGTCATCTCTGTGTACAACGGCTCTTTTTGAAACAATATCTGTCGTATAACCATTTGAAGCCCATCGATTATCACTTTTTCTTTTATTTGCATCATAGAACAACTGCCTTGGTCATGTCTTTGGCAAACCCAATATCCGATGCCACCACCTTTACGGTATTGAACATGTCGACGCATTACACCACCACACTGTCCGCATATAAGCAATCCGCTTAAGCAACTCTTCCCGCTATATTTACTTGGATACGCTTTCGAACCAGTTCGCAAGTCTTTTCTACGTTGCATCTCATTTTGAACCTCATCAAACATTGCTGATGATATAATTGGCGCATGGTGACTTTTTACGTAATAACTGCGAAGTTGTCCTGTGTTTTTATATCGTTTGGAAGCCAAGAAATCCGGGGAATAAGTTTTTTGCAACAAGCAATCGCCCTTATACTTCTCGTTCTTTAATATAGATAAAATTGTGCTATCTCCCCAGTTTTTATTTCCCTCCGGCGATTCTATCTCCCTTAGTTCCATTTCCAAGGCAATTTGGTGAATGCTTTTTCCGTCCAAGTATAACTGGTATATACTCCGTACAGCCAAAGCCTGTTTGGGAATTATAATAATTCGGTTATCTTCTTCTCTTGAATAGCCGAGAAAGTGTTTTGTATGTATTAAATAATGGCCTTGAGCAAACTGTTTTTGAATAGCCCATTTGATGTTGTTGGAAATGCTTCTGCTCTCTTCCTCGGCTACTATTGCCATAATTGATAAGACGAGAGCACTCTGCGGAGAAAGCGAATCAATCCCTTCTCTCTCAAAATATACGCCGATACCTTTTTCCCTTAAATCTCTAACAGTTTGAATGCAATCAATTGTGTTACGCGCGAACCTACTTATAGATTTTGTAATGATTCTGTCTATTTTCCCAGCATGGCAATCATCTATCATTTTGATAAACTGTGGACGCTTTTTGTTTTTCCCACTCAACCCGAAGTCAGAATATATACCGACAAACTCCCAATCGGATCGTTTCGAGATATAATCCATGTAGTAGTCTCTTTGATTTTCGAAACTGTATTCTTGCTCCTCTTTTTCCGTTGAAACCCGCGCATAGGCGCAAACTCGAAGTTTTTTCGGCTTATGCTCCTCCGATTCTATTTTCGCCGATTCTTGGATTATGGTTACCTCAGGCAATACCGAATAGTCTTTTTCACTACTCATTGTCTTCCCTCGTAATTCTTGGCCGTGGGTACTTTCGTTCAATAATTTTCAATACAAATTCGGACTCTGCCTTCGTCAGCAATTTTTGTTGTCGCAGAGAGAACACGATTCCTTTTATAAGTAGTTGCAAATCTTCTTGCCCCATAGTACTTTCCGCCTCCTTTTGCAATTCAGCATAATACCATTGTTTTGAGAAGATATCCAGTGAAAAATGCTACGATTCGTGAGATTTTTAAGAAAAATTTATCACGGTTCAAATCCCCGTGGACGCCTGCCCTACTTTCGTCTTAAAAAGACGCTCCTTTTCGTTCGGCATTGACAGAAAGCTTCGGGGGAAAAACCGAAATAACTATTGCGCCGACGTAAAAACTATTTTTAATAAGCAATAAGAATTATCAACCCAAACGAACGTCACGTACGAATGATAAATTACTTCTATCACGAAAAATACGAAACGGGTAGGCAGTTATTTAACTGCCTACCCTTTATTTAAAAATAAAACCATTTACTTTGATTATTTTTATTCCACCCAATCAAAGTCGACGCCGCCGATGATGACGGTGTCGCCGTCTTTAAGCCCTGCTTTTTTAAGTTGATCGTAAACGCCGCGCGCCTGCAATTCTTTTTCAAAAAACCGCATACTGTCGACGTTGTCCACGGCAATTTTTCTCGATAAACTGTCCACGAGACCGCCAACGACTTCGTAAACGCCTGCGTCATGCTTGACGATTTTAAACTCGTTGGGGTTCGCCGTCTGGTATTTGTACGGTACGAAGTCCTGCGAAGTCCGACGGGGCAACGTTTTTAACGTTTCGATAATTTCCGCTACCACTTCTTCCACGCCCTTGTGCATCACCGTACTTGTCGCAAAAATCTTGTACTTTTTACCGTATTTCTTTTTAAACGCCGCCAGGTTTTCCTCTGCGCCGTACATGTCCGTTTTATTGGCTATGACTATCTGCTTTAAACCTGCAACCTGTTCGCCGTATTGTCTGAGCTCTTCGTTTATCTTTTCAAAGTCGTCTATCGGATCTCTGCCCTCGCTTCCGCTGATGTCGATAACGTGAACGAGCATACGCGTGCGTTCGATGTGCCTTAAAAATTCAAGCCCCAGACCTGCGCCCTGACTTGCGCCTTCGATAAGTCCGGGAATATCCGCCATAACGAAAGATTCTTCCCCCGCCTGCACTACGCCGAGATTGGGACTGAGCGTGGTAAAATGGTAGTTGGCAATTTTTGGCTTTGCCTGACTGACGACAGACAAAAAAGTACTTTTCCCGACGTTGGGAAAACCGACGAGACCTACGTCCGCTATCGTTTTCAACTCCAACTCTATCATCTTTTCCTGCGTTTTTACGCCGTACTGATAAAACCTCGGAGTCTGGCGACGGGCATTGGCAAAGTGACGGTTTCCTTTACCGCCTATGCCGCCCTTCATTATTATTTCTTCCTTTCCGTCCTCGTCCAGATCCGCCATAAGATTTCCCGTTTCCACGTCTCTTATCAGCGTGCCGACGGGCACGTCGACGTAAAGGTCTTTGCCGCATTTGCCGTAGCAGTTTTTACCTGCTCCGTTTTCGCCGTTTTCCGCGCGGAAATGCTTGCTGTAATAAAAATTATTCAGCGTATTCAGGGACGACGTAGCGCGAAAAATAACGTCTCCTCCGCTACCGCCGTCGCCGCCGTCGGGACCGCCGTTGGGAACGTACTTTTCGGTGTGAAAACTGCACGCACCGTTACCGCCGTCGCCGGCCTTTATAAAAATTCTGACTTTGTCGATAAACATATTCTATTTTTCCTTATTTTTTTGCTTGGTTAAAGTAGTCGCAGTATTCGGTCAAACGGCAATCGGCGCAGTCGGGACGCGCGCTCTTGCAAGTGTAGCGACCATGCAATAAGATGTAGTGATGACAATCTGCCCACATATCGCGGTCAATCTCCTCCATCAACTGCTTTTCGGTGTTCAAAACGTCCTTGGCATGAGTCAACCCCAGTCGGTTTGAAACGCGAAAAACGTGGGTATCCACCGCTATCGCCTGTCCGCCGAAACCTACGGCGTACACGACGTTTGCCGTTTTTCGTCCGACACCGGGAAGCGTTCTCAGCGACTCGATATCGGAGGGAACTTGTCCACCGAAACGGGCAACGAGTTCTGCCGCCATATCTTTAAGGTGTTTTGCCTTGGCGTGATAAAAGCCGCAACTGAAAATGATTTTTTCCAACTCTTCTACGGGCAAATCCGCGAGAGCCTCTGGCGTGGGCGCTTTGGCGAACAACATCGGAGTCACTTGGTTGACGCGTTTGTCGGTGCATTGAGCAGACAAAATGACCGAAACGAGCAGTTGAAAAGGATTTTCAAAATTCAACTCGCTCTTCGGATTAGGGTATTTTTCTGCCAGAATCTCAATGATTTTTTTAGTTTTTTCCTGCATTTTTTTATTATACCACAAGCAAAACCTTTTTGTATACGATTTTTGCCAAAGTTTTTATTACAAACGCGAAACGACGGTTTTTTCACCGAATTTTACGGCACGGAATACTCCTGCATACCCGTTTTCCGCCTGACAGATGCTTTTTACGGCGTCCAGATCCGAAGGTGAAAACTTTATGCTCAGACCGCAGCCGAGGTTTGCCGCGGCAGGCGTACTGAACAAGGTGCATGTCAAACCATAGTCTTTAAGGCGCCCGAATGCCGACGACGCAGCCGTACGACTCCTGAATGCTACGAAAAAAAACATATTAACACTCTCCTTTCGTTTATATGTATAAACCAAAGCGCCCACATAATATACTATACTGCAAAAAAACAAAAAAAGTGCTCGGAGGTTCTTTTATTATATGATTTATTTCGACAATGCCGCAACGACTTTTTTTAAGCCGCAAGAGGCGTTGGACGGGTTGAAAAAAGCTGTTACGTTGCTACCCGTTAACCCTAATCGGAGTTTTAACGAATTGACTAACGAACTCAGTGAAGAAATTTTTTCAACACGAAAAGCGTTGGCTGATATGGTGGGACTAAACAATCCCGCCAACGTCGTGTTCGGGCAAAACTGCACAGACGCCTTAAATCTCGCGATACTTGGCGGTATCAGGGTAAAAGGTTCTCATGTGATAACAAGCGTGCTCGAACACAACTCTGTTTTAAGACCGCTTAAAATGCTTGAACGGAGCGGCAATATCTCCCTGACCGTACTTGAACCGGATAAAAATATGATAATATCGCCCGAAAAGGTGCTTAACGCTCTTTTACCTGCTACCCGTATGGTGGTTTTAGCACAGACTTCTAACGTTCTGGGCGCAACTCAACCAGTAGCCGAAATAGGTAGAATATGTCGGAGAAACGGCGTGACTTTCGTGATTGACGCCGCTCAATCCGCAGGATATATACCTCTTAATATGGAAAAAGACTGCGTGGATATGGTCGCTTTGCCGGCACACAAAGGTTTACACGGAATCGCAGGTTTAGGCGCATTGTGTTTCAACGAAAAAAGCAAACCCAACCCCATTCGTTTGGGCGGAACGGGTACTCAAAGTCATATGCTCACACAACCCACAGACAGCCCCGAAGGATTTGAAAGCGGCACCGTCAACTCCCCCGCCATACTCGCGCTTAAAGGAGCGTTAACCTGGTGGAACAGTACTCACGTTGAATTCAACGAGCACATGAAACTCGTCATGGATACGATACGGAACGGATTGACAAACCTGAAAAGAGTAAAGGTTTTAAGCGTTCCCAACGACAGCGGTATCATATCGTTCGAAGTTCTCGGCTCGGACAGTCAGGAAATCGCAGACGCACTCGCACGCGACTATAAAATAGCAACCAGAGGCGGATTACACTGCGCACCCTTGTGCCATAACTTTTTGGGAACGTCAAGGACGGGACTGGTCAGAGTAAGCGTCAGCGGAGCAAATACGCAGGAAGAAGCTTACGCCTTTTTAAACTCAATGGAACAGATAGTGAAAAAAATCTAAACTTGCACCGTAACGGGCAAAAATCCGTCATTTTTATTCTATTTATTTAAAAAAAACGCAGTTTTGCGTTTTTTTTTGCTTTAATTTATTTGCCGAAACGGTTGCGGAATTCTTTGTTGAGCAACAGCAAGTCAAAATAAGCGATTTTCAGGTCGGTCGACCTTACCACGCCGTCGGCAAGACGGGAAAGAATGGTTTTTTGGCTTGCAAGAAAAGTTTTTATCGCCGTGACGTTTTTATCTTTTTCGGCTGAATCGGACAGTTTTTCTACCGAAAGAATAGCTTCGTCGGTCATTTCAGTCATTCTGACTATATCCAACGAAATATCACCGCTGTTTCTGGTGTCGGAGTCGTACTCGAGAACAACCGTCAGTAACTCTTCAAGAACGTCATAAAAAACGGTGGTCAGTTCTCTGAGTTGGTAACGCGTTCCACCCTCGCACCGAATTGTCGTTTCAGGGAGCGTAAATTCGTATACGTAGGCACTTTCTCCGCTTTCAAGTAACTTGTTGGCAACCGCGGTAGCGTCCGCTTTGGATAAATACAACGCAACGAAAAGCATATATTTGCCGTCGTCACGGTAAACCCCGCCCGCACCGCCGCGACTTTTGCAAACCATCGAATAATAATTTGCCGTCGATTCGGTTACGTACTCGCCGATTACTACTCCGTAAACCGTCTCTTCATCAAGAGTTACGGTTTTTGACTTGAAAAAAATCGAACCGAAAAAAACCAGTACGACAATGACCAAAACCGCAATGGCAATCGTTTTGGTTACGTTGTAAAATCCGATTTTTCTTCCCTTCTTCTGCTTAAAATCGTACCGCGTAGTGCCGGCGAAAGCTTTCTGACGGAAATACGGCTTGACTTCATCGTACTTGTACGACGTCGTCGGTTTTTTTGAAGGTTTGCGGTCGGTACTCATGCTTTACACTATGCCGAAAAGGCGAAAAAAATGAAAACACCGACCCTTTTCGGTTGCTAATCGACCGAACGAGTGCTATAATAACAGGCGGAAGTAAAAACTCATGGAAAAAATCGAAAGTTTTAAGATAAACCACCTCACTCTTCTCCCCGGTTTGTACGTTTCACGCAGGGACGTCAAAGACGGCGTAGTCGTAACTACGTTTGACATGCGCCTGACCGCGCCAAACAGAGAACCGCCGGTGGACATGCCCGCTTTACATACCATTGAACACCTTTGCGCAATCTACCTGCGCAACTGTAAAATAAAAAACGACGTCGTTTACTTCGGCCCGATGGGCTGCCGTACTGGGTGTTATATCGTTCTTTTCGGAAATCTGACCGTCGACGACGTATTGCCGACGGTGATTGAAATGTGCGACTTCGTCATCGGTTTCGAGGGTGAAATCCCGGGTGCGAGACCGGAACAATGCGGCAACTATCTCGAACAAAATCTGTCGCTTGCGAAATTCTACGTCCGTAAGTACAAAAACGACCTGAAAGAACACGCGCGTTTCGTCTATCCCGATTAATAATAAAAAAATTCACGCCGATTGTTGACATTTTTACGAAGGTGTGATAAAATCATCTTCGTTGCCAAGGTGCGCTCGTGTGGCGGAATCGGCAGACGCAAGGGACTTAAAATCCCTCGAAGGCAACTTCGTATCGGTTCAAGTCCGATCACGAGCACCAAACAAGAATAATACGAACCCTGATACAAATTCAGAGTTCGTATTATTTTTTACAAGAGATTATTATGGACTAAAAATCAAACGATAAATAGCCATGCAACTTTCAACCGAGTGTTCAAAAACTAGGTTTCTCTATGCCGTTTTGCCGTCCGATTTATCGCCTTTCGGACTACGTTTGTAGCACAGTGAAAGGCGGAAGTAAACGGCAAAAATTATTGCCTAAAACTTCTATGTTGCCAATTGCAAATATTGATTGATTACTACTCCACAAATACAAAAGTCAAGGATGCTTATTTCAACCTTGACTTTATTTTTTTGTTTTCAAAAAGGTGTTTGCTACTAACAGCAACGCAATAATTTTTGCTGTTCCGTTGACTTCCGTATTGCGACTTTAACTCGTAAGATTGTTATCTTTTCCCGGTGCTACTTCCGTTTTTGCCGAAAGGCGAAGTAAATCGGAGGTAAAACACAATGAAAAAAGTAAACAAAGGCATTTTAGATAACGATATGGTTATCTCGGCAGAAAACGTACAGAAAATGGGCGAAGTTATCGCCTTGACCTGTATTAAAACGGTAATCGTCCGTTCGGGCAAGGATTTGCATTATCTATACAAAGGACTATTGCGGGATATGAACCGCTCAAAAGACGATTATTCGCCGTTTTCAAACGCATACGACCTTGCGCAAGAGGCAATGTTGTTTCTTTGCCAACATATGGGCAAAAGACTTGACGAGGTTTACGTTACCCAAACAGACAGGAAGATAACTATAAAACAAGCGTGCTTTCGTTATACAGACAGATACTTGGATAAGCAATATACTCGCTATACGGCTAGTACAGTGAGCCTTAACGAGAAGATTGCCACCACACTCGAAACAATGCCCGACAACGAGCAAAAGAACGATTATACCGCCTTTGACGGGCTTATTTCTAAAATGAAGTTAACCGCCGTTGAATATGAAACGCTTTCAATCTTGATGGCGGGATTTACAATGCTACAAATAGGAAAAATACTAAACGTCAACCGCTCGACAATCTGGCGCAGGCAAAACAGTATTCGCAAAAAGTATTTGCAAGCAACGAACGCCCTTTAACAAAAACAGACGGATAAATTTCAAAATCTATCCGTCCATTTTTATGTCGTTAATAATTGAAATCTACTAAAAAACACGGTAAAGGTTCAAAATAAATTAGGTCGATTTTTTATCCGCATAAAGTTCTTACAATCACTATTTTGACGATGTTGTTCTTTAACGGTAAATTCAACAATATCTTTTTCAAAACCAATCTTGAATGTGTATGTAGGATTATATTGATTATCACTAGCAATTTTAATTGATTTAACCTATTGTTCTTTCAATTTCTTCTATTTCATAATTTTTCAATATCATTATTTTATCTCCTTTGCTTAATTTTTGGTCTGAAATAGAATAACTTCATCGTCGTTTTTTCATAAAATAAAAATCCTCCTGCAAGTATATGCAAAAGGATATAAAAACACCTGAAAACAAAGTATAGCTAAATAGACTACACCTTTGAAATCAGGCTTAACCAATAAAATTCTAACATTTAAACTAACCGCATTTGAAACCTGTTACTTTCATAACAACCAACAAATATTGTCATTTTACACACAAGAATTTAAGTCGCTTAAACCTTTTGCTTTCGATTGCTTTCTTCAACTGTTTGAGTTGCGCATTATCCAACACTGAAAGCATTTGCTGAATAATACTATTTTTAATTTCTTCTTTCATAGGTATTCTCCTTATAAAGAACGCCTATGAGTGGTGGTTCTTGTTTTTTTCTCCTGCCACCACAAGAGTTATTTTTATTATATCATAAA
>SFEB01000043.1 GCA_004558105.1 Clostridiales bacterium | reverse complement strand
GTACCGACTCTTTCAAAATCGAGTCCGCCGAGGTCTATCGTGTAGTCAACGTCTTTGGTGAAAGGAACGCTTCCGAGCACGGTTGCGCCGCTGACGATTACGTTTTCAGGAACGGGTCTGGTTGCCTCTCCTATCGTATAGGTCGCTTTGCCTTCGGTAAAGCCTGCGTTTGCTCCGTCGAGAATAAGTCCCGTAACCTTTGCTTCGAATACCGCGTAAACTCTGTATTCCTTTGCAGGTACGGTGAATTCGTAAGTTGCGGAAGTGCTGACGGGTGTTTCTTTAAGTACGAGAGCCGTTGCATCGGTAGTTTCCGGTTCAAACCAACCTACGAAATTGTAACCATCAGAAGGCGTAGCCGTAAGCGTAACCTTCGTTCCTGCCGTCAATTCCGCCTGATAGCCGTTGGGTTGTTCTACACCGTTATAGGATATCGAGCCCGAACCGCTTGCAATATACGCGGCGAACAGGTACTTCGGTTCTACTACTTCTATCGTCAAAGTTTCTTTTATATTAGTATCCTTAACGTAAGTGTAAGTAATCGTGTACGTACCGACTCTTTCAAAATCGAGTCCGCCGAGGTCTATCGTGTAGTCAACGTCTTTGGTAAAAGGAACGCTTCCGAGCACGGTTGCGCCGCTGACGATTACATTTTCGGGAGTCGGTTTATTCGCCTCTCCTATCGTATAGGTCGCTTTGCCTTCGGTAAAGCCTGCGTTTGCTCCGTCGAGAATAAGTCCCGTAACTTTTGCTTCGAATACCGCGTAAACGGTATATGCTTTTTCGGGCATATCGAACGCAAAAGTCGCGTCGGTGCTGACAGGCGTGTCCTTCAATACCAGGTGCGTCAGAACGGTATCGTCGACTTCGTACCAACCTAAAAAGATATAATCGGAAGTTCTCGTTGCTGCTACGAGAGTAATTCTCGTTTTTGCCTTGAATTTTTCGGAAAACGCACTGCTTTCAAGCGAGCTTGCCTGACCGCCGTTTATCGAAACGGTACCGCCTGCGCCCTGCTGTCCGACTTTCAGTAAATAATTGGGACCTTCCACGACGACGGTCAACGTCGCCTTTACGGTAGTGTCTTTGACGTAAGTGTAAGTAATGGTGTACGTACCGACTTTTTCAAAATCGAGTCCGCCGAGGTCTATCGTGTAGTCAACGTCTTTGGTAAGTTCGGACCTGTCGCTCAAAGTGACGCCGTAAACGATAACGTCCGCGGGGCTGGGTTGGTTTCCTTCTCCAATCGAATACACCGCCTGACCGTTCTCAAAACCTGCGTTTGCCCCGTCGAGAGAAAGAGACTTGACTTTTTCCTTAAATCTGGCTAAAACCTGAACGTTTCCGTCAATAGTAAAGGTGTACTCTGCGTCCGTAGAAATCAATACGGGCGTTGCTTCGCTCGTGTACCATCCTTCAAATTCGTAATTTTCGTCTCCGATTGCCTTAACTTTTACCGTTGTTCCGACTACGCACTCTTTCCTGAATGCCATGCCGACGTTTTCTCCGTCTACTTCGAGATTGCCGGAACCTGTAGAAACTAAAGCGTCAAAAGTAAACGTCAGCTCTATTTTGGCGTACACGGTCATGTCGGAATTTACCGTAAAGGTATACTCTTCGTCAGCGGAAACAAACTCATCGAATATTTCGCCTACGACGTACCATCCGGTAAAAGCAAAGCCTCAGTATGCTGTAGCTCTAAGCTTAATTTCCGTACCTTCACTTACGGTATTCTGATACGTGCTATACGGAAAACTCAGATAGTAGATTGTACCTTGACCTTCTCCGCCTAACGTTGCGGTGAAAGTATACTTTTTAGCTTCGGAAGGATTATTCGCCGCCGCAACCACAAAGTAAGAAAAACTGTCCGTTTCAAAAGAAATTTTTCCCTCCGCATAAGTTGTCACCAGAGTTTCGACGGAGTCGTCGTCCTTCACGTGGAAGGTGACGTAGCCGTTTTCGCTCTCGAACGGAGCGGGAATGGTGATCTTAACCTTTCCGTCAGGCTGAACTTCGTTTCCGTCCTTTGCGACGAAAATATCGTAAATGCTCACTTGGAGCTCTTTGTTATAATTTTGTTCTTCAAGGAGAGTGACTATTTCCCGTCCCTTCTCTCCCGTCGTTTCTATCGACTCGGTGACGAGCGCCGAACCTTTTTCAAATCCGCCGCCCTCAACTGTAATACCGGCGTCTGAAACCAGTTTTTGCTGTACTTCGTTATTGCAAGCCGCAAGTGCGAAAAACATAACCAGGCACAAAACGACGGCGAATAACATGTTTAGTTTTCTTACTCCTTTCATTTCTATGACCTCTCTTTGTCGACAACTATTTTCAGCACACGCTTATCGACAAATAACCGTAGCAAGTTGCCGTTGCGTGAACACAGATGTAATATCTGCCCGGTTTAAGCTTTTCGACGTACAACGAGTCCGATTCGGTTTCACCTTCGGCAATCGCGTCGTTTTTGAGTTCGTTCATTTCGCTGTCGTACACCTTGATCGTCACGGTAGAAATTCGATTTCCGTCTCTGTCCAGGAACATACCGCTGATGTCGTTTGCGTTGATTGCGTCGATAATCTCCTGCGTCAGATCGATTGCAAACCATTTATCATTTCCGCTGTTAATACTGCATTTTTCGGAAGTAAAACTCGTAGCGAAGGTTGTTTGGATAGCCCATTTTGCATTTGATCCAACGTTACCGAAATGCGTTACCTGAATCTGATATTCTCCTGCGGAGTGGAAAGTCATCTGGAAATAGTGAGTGCCTTCCGCTTTCAGTTTCGCCATGGTTTCGGCGTTGTCGTATTCTTCGCCCGTGCCTTCGCGCGTTGCCATAAACTGACCCGCCGCCTGCGTATATATCGTGTCCTTTATCGTTTGTTTGTTCGCGTCGTAAATCTTGCAGTTGTTAACGTCGTTCTGAGTCAAACCGCCGCCCGCTTTGTTCACGACGATCCAGTAAGACTCCGATCTTTCCATCGAAACGTCCGAAACGTTGTACTTAAAATAGTACGTGCCGATCGTATCGTCCGTGATGGTGATCGTGGCGTAGGTTTTATCTGCAACCGTGCTCTTTTCAAACGGCACTTCGGCACATTCAAAAGCAACGGATTCCGTTCTCGTCTTTGCGCAAACGGTGCAGGTATAAGTTTTTACTCCGTCGTTCACAAAAGTTGCTTCGGTTGTGATTGCGCCTTCGTCCCAGACGTGTGCCTCAAATCCCTCTGTTAGCTTTGCAACCGGCAATCGCCACGCAAAGCACGACAAGACAAAGTGCCATACAAATCGTAAGTAATACTTTCTTTTTCATTTTTCTTTCTCCTTTTTATTTTTGGTTTTATGCCTTTTACCCGACTACGAGGTCGTAAACCCACTGTCGTCGGGCTTTTTGCTTTTAGTCTTTAATTTGCTTTTCTTCGTAGTTTTTGGTCTGACGACCGATTAAAAATGCGCCTTATCCTTACAAAGAATCAATTACGTCGCAGAGATAATCCGTCTGGACTGATTCGTAAAAAAACACGTCGATCTTTCCCTCTTCCTTGGATTGTTTAACCCGAAAGGAAACTTCCGGGTCGGAAACGTTGTCGCACAGCAATCCCGTTTTAAGAGACGGGTTTTTCTTTACCGCGCGTTGCACCGTCTCCATACGACGGTCAAACGAATTTTCCGACGTGCGGCCTACGTCCATCAAAAGAACGTCCGCAAAAAACACGTCGCATGCCACAACCACTTTTTCGGGGTTTTGAGAAAGCGATTTTTCCACAAAAAAACCTTTTCTTTTAAGCGCGCCGAGGACGGCTTCGCATACGAGCATATTCTGAATCGCAACGACTACTTTTTTCATTTTGCCTGACACCTCCCTGTCGAAATATAAAGAATATTACGACTATTTGCCTTATTTCAATAATATTTTATCATTCTCTTTTTGTTTTCGGGAGTGTCATATGACCCTCTTTAGACAACTTTTTTAAAAAATTTTTAAAAAAACCGGCAGCCTTAAAAGCCGCCGATTATTTTTTCGTTTACCGTCAAAATATCAATTATTAAATACAAATTCTTAAAACCGTTGTAAATTTGCGGTTTAAACGTCGTCCTCCGTTCTGTCAAGTATGGTAAGTCCGGATTCTCTTGCCCTTACGGCAAGTTCCGTCCGATTTCTGAATCCCGTTTTTTCAAGCATGTTGGCAACGTGATTGCGCACGCGCTTTTCAGAAATGCCGAGTTTTTCGGCAATCTCGGTATTCGTAAACCCACCCGTCATCTCGCGCAGGATTTCAAGTTCTCTCGCCGTCAGCTCGCCGCTCGTCGCAAGCCCGAGCGAAACTTCCGGTACTTCGTCGGGATATACCCGTTCGCCGTTTAACACTCGTTGGACCAACGTTAATATCGGTTCTACGCTGAAATCTTTGTACCAGAATCCCTCTACGCCGATTTTTTTGGCGCGTTCCACGTAAGAACATTCGGGCATGCTCGTAACGATGATTATTTTTACCTTTCTGTTCTGAGCCTTTATCTTTTCGGCGGCCGCAAGCCCGCTCGCGCCGTTTTTGGTTACCACGTCCATCAGTACGAGATCGATTCCGTGCCTTGCGCAACAAATGTCCGCAATGGCGGCGTTGTCGATGGATACCTCAAGATTAAATTCCGGTTGCGTTTTTATAATCGCTTCGAAAAGTTGCCGAGGCATCGCCTGATCTTCTACGATCATCACGTTAATTTTATCTTTCATCTTCCTTATCTCCCTTAGGAATCGTTACGGTAAGCAAGAATCGCGGAAAACTCTCCGTCGTCATGCTGCCGCCCGCCATTTCCACCATTGCTCGCAAAGAGGAAAGCCCTCCGCCTTCCTCGACCTCCCCTTCCGGCTGTCTTCCGTTGTTACTGAGCCGTGCGGTAAAAAATCTTCCGTCGTCCGATGCCGTTATATAAAGTTCGTCGCCGTCCGAATGTCGGGCAGTATTGGTGATACACTCGATCACTGCGTTTACAATAATCTTTTCCGCATCGCTCCCTTCCTGCGGACGCGCGCCCGTGTACAGAATTTTTACGCCCACGCTTTCCGCCGTTTTTTTAATTTCGTCAGCCCTGTTCTCTTCCGCTTCGGGCGCGGCAATAAACGAAACGATACCGTTCCATTCTTTTATCAACGCTTCTTTGTCGCATTCTCCCTGCGATAACGCCCTTTTCGTTTTCAATATCAAAGAGCCCATTCCGTCATGCACTTTTACCCGTGCGGCAAGCGTTTCTCTTTCTTTCGTTACCTCGGTAACCGTCTCGCCGTACTTGCGTAACCTCAGATTCATTCTCCGCAATTCTTCGTTTTGCTTTTCTGCCTTCTTTTTCAACGCAAATTCCCGACTGATATCCGAACCTGACAACTCGTAAACGGTTTTTCCGTCTAAGACATGTTCAATCCGCTTGTAACAACTTGCTCTGCCGTCGCTTTTTTCCACAATTACCGAATTTCCTTCGCGACTGCAAATAATGCCGTCCGCTGTGTTTCCCTCGCACATGTCCGACCAGAACGCCGCGCCGTCCAACAGCGGCATTCCCGTGATTTCCCTGCATTCGTCGCCTATTTGTCCGTTCATAATAAGCAACCGCCCCGTTTCGTCGTAAAAGCACAGGCCGACCGGCAATACGGAAATCGCGTCTTTGACGGACATAGCGGTAAGACCGGACAACCGCTTTTTTATAACCAGAGCCAGACACACGCCGACCGACGCAAGAAGTAAAAACGAAATCAGTACCATGCACCACGCGGGACAAAAACATATCGAACCTGAAAAACCGGTTCCGCTCTCACCGAAATCGCGAATCCGTATACCGTCCGACAAAAAACAGAAGGTAGTAACGGCGCATAACGCGCAAAGCAACTCCGGTATAACGTACCGCAATTTCAGTCGGTAAGAAAGGCTTATCGCAAAACATACCACTCCTACGAAAGCCGCGCATAACAAAATAACGAACGTGCCGCGAAAAGCGATTTCGTTACAATCAACAAACGACGTCATAAAATCGCCTCCTTTTTGCCGAACGACAAGGTTGCGTACAACGTTTCGTCCTGTTTTTGCAATCTTACCGACGCTCCGAGTTTTTCACATTCCTTGCTTCGCCAACTTTCCGATATGCTGTCTTTTACGTTATCGAGAACGATACGACAACGCAATATCCCGTTTTTTTCGTACAGCCGCACGAGGCATGCGGAAAGTTCGGGAAGCGCGCTTTCTATACAATCCTCGAAAAATTCGTATATAAGGGTAATCTGCTCGATAGGAACGATGCCTTCGCATTCAAAAATCACCGACGTCGCCGCACCGTAAAAAGAAAGTGCGTCGGCAGATTCCCTTAACGCGAATAAAAGTTCCGATAATTGCGTTTTCCCGTCCTTTGCAAGTATAACCAGATTGCTCCGCCTTTTAAGATACACTCCGTAAACGACGGCAAGGCGAAGCGCTCTTTCTTTTTCCTCTTCGCTTTGGGCGTTGGCAAAACACTTTTTTATCTTTTTCATATGCGGACGGAAAACCTCGAAAATGCTTTTATACAAATTGTTCTGTTCTTTAATTTTCGAGCGTTGTTCTTTAAGTTTGTTTTCCGCCGCAATAAGGTCGCCTTCCTCCGAAAGCGTTTCGTTTATCTCCGCAAGAGATTCGTTGATTTTGTTTATAACCGAATAATCCTCCGTCCAGAACACTTCCCCGCCGCGTATCGCTTTGGCGCGCAGAACCAGGTCTTCGCTCAGTTCGGTTTTGCACCCGCCCGCCGTCAACGCCGCCTGTTCGTGAGTAATCTCAGGCGCGTTCTTAGAACTTAAAACTACGTTCAGATTTTTGTCGGCAATGCTCGCGGAAACGTCGGAGACGTAAAAAAAGTCTTCATGATTGACGTTCGACGGTATAAATCCTATTCGGATAAGACTTTCAAAAACTATGACTACGCTGAAAACCACCGCTTCCGGCATTCTGATGAACGTAGGATTGATTATTTCTCTCAAAACGCAAAGCACTATACAGACAATGGACAAAACGAGAGGTATCCATGCTTTTTTCCGACATTGCGAAATGCGACATTTAACGTAAAGCAATGCGCAGACAGAAAGATATAACGCCGCTATCCACGACAGAATCAGGTAATAACCCCATTCCCATTTATAAATTTCGTTGGAATACTTCAATCCCCTTGCAAAGGAAAACACCTGTTCGTGAATATCGTTCGTAAAAACCAACAATATGAACAAGACCGCCGGCACAAACAGCAGATAACGTACTTTAGTAATCGTTTCTCCGCTTTTTCTCTCCATTCCGAGTACCGTAAAAAGCAGAACTGCGGGAGCCATACACTGCGGAATATAATAGGAATACCATAAATACCGCATCGGCGTTTCGTCGTAAAAAACACGATATTTAAGAAATCTGATAAAAAGAATAAGTCCCATCAGCGATATCGTCACGGTAATACCCGTCCGTATGTTTTTGTCCGAAACACGGCTGATAACGGACGCCGTCCAATACGCCAGAAGTCCAAAAAAGATTAAATCGACAATCAACCCCAATAATACCGCAAAGCCGTCGTTCTCTACGTAATCGTCCGCAATCTGCAACGCACAGGCGACGAGAAAAAACACTGCGGCAATTGCAAAGGGCAATAAATCTTTTTTCTTCGGTTTTGTCAATTCCATTCCATCTCTCCTTTTCCTTCGTCCGTCGCCGTTTTCGTAAATTTCAATACGTTTCTTACGCGTCTCTTTTCCTTACTCTTTTCCTTTTCGTTCGCTTTGTTTTTTTATTATGACACATTTTTTCCCTAAATGCAACAGAATATCTTTTTATTTTCTCGCTGTTTTCGCTATGATAAAAAATCCGGACCGACGTGAAGACAATCGGTCTGGATTAATTTTTGTCATTTAATAAAGTTAATCGGAAGGTTTTTCGCCGTCTGCCGTCGGCGTTTCCGCCGTATCGGTATCGTTACCTTTTTCCGTTTCTGCAAACGCACCGCCGTCGGTGGCAACGACTTTTTTCTTTTTAAAAAAGAAGCCGTTCCCCTTCTTTTTTTCGTACCATTCCCTTACGGAATCACGCAGGGACACTCCCGAAAACGGAAACAAGAACCTGCGCCGCACCATGTTTTTCTGCCTGCGTTCGTTGATTGCAGCCTTGAGTTCTTCGTAGTGCACGATTTCTTTCAGGCGCTTTGCCGCTTTGCGTATCTTTAAAGAGACGTTGAAACTTACGCAAATATCGACGATAAACACCCCGTAAAACGCGCCGAGAAGAAAAATCATCCACGTTTTGTCCGAAGACCAGCTTGCCATGGCGTACAAAGGCTCGTACAACAGATAGACAAACAGAGCGGCAACGACCGTCCAGAAAAAAGAATACAAAGGACAAATAATGCCCTTAACGTTTCCGAACTGATTGGAATAATCCCAGAGTTTTATCTTCAACCCCTTGATAAAAATCAGTCCCGTTATATACTCCAGCAAGGTCAATAAAACGGCGAGAATAAGCACGAGGCACCACTTTGGCACGGGTATAAAACAAGCGCAGTAAAGCATCACCGCGCCGCACCCGTACATCGGCAAGTAAGGTCCGTTTAAAAATCCGGGGTTAATCCACTTTTTAAGGCTGACGAAACGGCGGTAAAACAATTCCAGAATCCATCCGCCGACAGCGCCCACCATAAAAATAACCAGTAAAGAAATCAAATCCATTTTTCAAGTACCTTTTTTAACGGCAAGCCTTTTTAAAACGGGAGAAACAATTTTCTTTCTCCCGTTTTACGTCGTAAAATCAATCTATGAGTTTTCGCTTTACCTTGCCTGACCGTTATTAATTAAACGTTTGCGTTCGCGCTGTTTACGGAATTAATCAATTCCTGCTTTTTCGCTTCGAGGTCGCCGTTGATTTTTCGGATATCCTCGGCGTGTTCCGTTTCGAATTTTTCAAAGAATGCGTCTTTCTTTTCGTTTAAAGTCTTGTCTATTTCTTTGACTTTTTCGTTCAGTTTTTCGGTAATGTCGTCGCTGAAACTTTCTTCGATTTCAACAAGTTTCGCTTCGATTTTTTTCAACGAAGACACCATCGTTTCGATAGCGGCGTTCAACTCGGCGCCGAGCGCTTCGTATGCGGCGAGCGCTTTGTCGTAAGCCTCTTCGCTCAGTTGCAAAGAAACGGAAAGCTCGGCGTAAATCTGGTCGTTGACGTCAACCGACGCAACCAATCTCTTTTGTTCGAGCAAATCCGCTTTCTTATCGCGCAGATTCTGCAACGACTTCTGATAATCGGAGTCGGGAGAAACGAACGTGTCGTATCTCCATTCGTCGATGGTAACGATTGCGGAAGAATAAGCGTCCAGAGCGGTCTTGTAAAGGGTATGGGTTGCGGTGTACAGTCCGCCCATAGCCTGAATGACTTTTGCGGTTTCTTCTCTGTCCGCGAGCGAAATCTCGTATTCTTTGGCGCGGAAATAAGCGTCGCGCATAGCCTGTGAAGCGAGTTGAGCGGTTTCTATTCTTCCGATAGCGATAACCTTATAGAGTTGTTCCTCGCTCATCTCGTTTATTTCTTCTTCGGAATAAATAGAATTGTTTTTCGCCAGCTCGCGCAGTGCGTCCATCTTAAGCGCTTCGACGTATTCTACCTTGCCCTGAATATCGTGTTTTTCGAAAAAGTCGGTTACCGCCTTTTCCGCCGATTCCTTTACCTTTTCGAGGTTTTTGGTGTTTGCGGAAACGGAAATGGATACCGTATTTTCGTCCGCTTCGACGTTACCTTTGACGATGTAACCCGTCTCGGTAGATACTTCGACGATAATTTCCACCGCCTCGTCCGCCTTTTTGCCTACTACTGTTTCGCCGGCAAGAATGATACTGCCGTCGTCGTTGAGAGCGGTCGCCGAAACGACCTTGTTTTTACTGTCGAGCATCAACTCGATGCTGGGGTTGATATCCACCGTCATTCTCGAATATTCTTCTTTGCCGGAACAGGCAGTAAGACCTAAACAGGAAAACAACATTACCAAAGACAACAATCCCAATGCCAATTTCTTCATAAATTTCCTCCTTAACGGGAACGGCAAACGCCGCTCCTGAATTTTATTGTAGGGTAAGTATATCATATAACGCCCGATTTAGCAACAATAAAAACTAATTTTTTAATAAATAATCGACAAAAAGGGCGAAAACGTCCAATATGTCGCAGGTTTTTACGTCCGCCTTAAAAAAATCAAACGGTTCTTGCGCGGCGTTTTTCCATTTTCCAAAAAAACGCATATACTACATGTATGAAAATCGTTTTTACAGGCGGCGGCACCGCAGGGCACGTCATGCCCAATATCGCCCTTATCAACAGTCTGCCCGACACGGCGCAAGCCTATTACTTCGGTTGCGACGGCATGGAAAAAACCCTGATAACCCGCAACACCGACGCAGTATTCGTCCCTATCAAAGCGGCAAAATTCAAACGCAGTCTTTCCCCGTCCAACCTTCTCTTGCCCTTCCGTCTCGCCGACAGCGTTGTAAAAACCAAAAAACTTCTGTCCGACGTCTCTCCCGACGTCGTTTTCGCCAAGGGCGGTTACGTTTCCCTACCCGTCGTCCTCGCCGCAAGAAAACTATCCATCCCCGTCGTCCTGCACGAAAGCGACACCACCATAGGTCTGGCAAACAAACTTTGTGCCCGCCATGCGTACGCTCTGTTGTCCTCTTTTGACCTTGCCTCTCCGCCCGACTCCGTGACAGTAGGTTGCCCCGTCCGTCGTGAAATCTACTCCGCCAACCCCGAAAAAGGTCTGTCCTTCATGCGCTTTGACGGCAAAAAACCCGTTTTACTTTTTCTCGGCGGAAGTCAGGGCGCTCTCACGCTCAACAATCTTGCGACTTCCGTCGATACCCGTCTCCACCGAAAATTCGATATCTTCGTCATTTGCGGCAAAAATAAAAAAATAACGGAAACGCCCACTCTCCATGCCGCAGAGTTTTGCGACAATATCTTTGACGTCGTCTCCGCTTGTTCGTTCTGTATAACCCGGGGCGGCGCAAACACCCTCTGCGAACTCTGCGTTCTCAACCGCCCGTTTGCCGTCATTCCGCTTACGTCTTCCTCCCGCGGCGAACAAACGTCCAACGCCGGGTACTTTGCCGACCGCGGTTGCGGCGCTCTGCTCAACCCGGATATTTCCCCCGACTCTCTCGCAGACGCCGTCACCTCTCTCTACCCGAAAACCCCTCTCTTTAAACACGCCCAGAAACGCCTTAAAATAGACGGAACCGACGCTACTCTGGACTACATCTTCCGCGCCGCGTCTTCTCGTTCCGACTCCGCTCGCCGCCGTTGACAACCCAAATAAAAACCCTATCCCTGCGCACCGAAAAAGCCTTGCCGACGTTAAGTCGGCTTTATTTTTTATCCGCGCCGAACAGCTTTCCGAACCGCTGATACACCGCTCGCCCTGCGCGGACGTCTTCGCTCAACTCTTCTTTTTTTGGCGTGTACACCGACAAATAACTGTCTACCAAAAAATCGGCGTAACTCTGCGGAACCTCCTGACTGTACAACTTTTTCTCGATTTCCGCCAGGTTGTAGGTCACTCCGTCAATCCCTACCGCTCTGCCTTCCTCTTTTTCTTTCATTAACGCTTTAATAAGATTTTTCATTTTTCTCTTATTTCTCCTCTTCTTATTTTCGCCCATATTTTATTTCAAAATACTTGACAACTGCATGTCATATATTTAAAATAAAACGGTAACCGGGCAGAAAAAGCCCGTCCACTACAATATATTTTTCACGGAGGAAAAATATGCAGAACAGCGTCCTCATCGGTATGCTTACCACCCTTCTCGCCAAAGACAAAGTCCGCGCGGAAGAATTTGCCGAAAAGTACGAAATCAGCACCCGAACGGTCATCCGCTATATAGACGCCCTGAGCGAAAGCGGCGTTCCCATCGTCACCTACCGCGGCAGAAACGGCGGCTACGGGATAATGAAAAATTACAAAATGCCTGCGACCTTTTTTACCAACGACGAGTACGAGCGTCTTTTTACCGTCCTCGACGCTATGCCCAAAGATAAAATAACGGAATCCATTTCCGACAAATTCCGCGGGCTAAAAAACAGTCAGCCTGCCAACCTGAGCGGCGGCGACAAAATTCTTATAGACAGCGGCTTTTCCCCATCCTTCCAGAACAAGTACAATATTCTCAACCAGTCCATAGACCGCCATGCGGTGGTAAATATCAACTACATCGACAAATTCGGGGGAGTTTCTCAGCGCGATATCGAACCCCTCACCTTTGTCTACAAAGACAACGTCTGGTATATTTTCGCATATTGCCGCAAGCGCAACGATTTTCGCTTTTTTAAACTCAACCGCATTTCATCGCTTTCTCCGACAGTGGAAACGTTTACGCCCCGTGCGTACTCGTTAAACGCCGACAACCTCGACAAGTTTGTAGAAAAGCACAATCACGTCGACGTTGAGCTCTCCTTTGACAACGATATTCTCGTGGACGTTCAGGAATGGCTGGGCGAAGAAAAAATAATAAAAAAAGGCGCAGGTTTCCGCGCCTACGCCAATCTCCCCTACGACGACTACCTTTTAAAAAAACTTGCGTCCTTCGGCGATAAAATCATGGTCGTAAAACCCGCAAAACTCGCCACCGACCTTGTCAAAAGAATGTATCGTGTGATAAGACGATATGAAAGCCGCCATTGACCTTTTTATTTTATATTATTATAAAAAACGCACCCGTACGGGTGCGTTTTTTTCATTTGTCGATAGACTTTTTTATTTTGTCTTTGAACATTTTTGTTCATACTCAATTAGATTATCTTTTCATCACTTACATCCAGTTCAACATAATCCCCCTCTTTGAAATCTATCTTTTTTAGCCACTCGCCTTTTAAGATGATAATCGGCACAGCTTTCTCACCTTGATACTGACTATATA
>SFEB01000042.1 GCA_004558105.1 Clostridiales bacterium | reverse complement strand
ATGCGGAAGAAGATTTGTATAAACGAATGTACGCTCTATATGTACGATTAAAGGAAATATATCCGTCTTTGCCTGTAAAGTGGTTGAGCATGGGTATGAGCGGCGATTATAAGATTGCGTTGAAAAACGGCGCAAATATAATAAGATTGGGAACTGCGTTATTCGGAGAGAGAGTTTATCCGGCAAAAGAGGTATAATGAAACTGAATTTTGATAAAAAAGCAAAAATTAATTTAATTATCTGCATAGGAATTATCGTTTTGGGCGTTGTTTTTGATCAGATAACTAAAGCAGTATTCGTCAACCTTGACGAAAAAGGAGTAATTCCGCTTACTATCATACCCGGCGTTGCGTCTTTCGTATTGGCGTACAACAACGGTGCCGCTTGGGGAAGTTTCGGCGGAAGCAGTATCATGTTTTTTTGCCTTACCGTGTTGGCTGTACCGGCGTTTGTCTTGATAATGTTGTATAGGCTGAAATACGGTAAAATCAGTGCATTCGGCTTTGCGTTTGTACTATCCGGAGCATTGGGAAACGCCGTTGACAGATTGTTTTTGGGCGACGGTTTCTTTAACGGAGAAGTCAGGGACTTTTTACAGCTTGAATTTTTAGGTCCGTTAAGTTTTATCTGCAATCTCGCCGATATTTTACTTGGCGCAGGCGTAGTATTGTTGATAATAGGCATGGCGTTTACCGATAAAGACGCCATATTTAAGAAAGAAGTTCATGAAAATACAGGAGAGGGAAATACGATAGATAATACCTCGGAAAGTCATAATGTTCAGATTTTACAGGAAGACGAGAATAATATTTCAGAAATAGTAGTCTCAAACGAAGAAAATATTGATGAAAGCGAGGACGAAAATGAGCGGAATTAACCTGACGGAGCCAAAAACTCAATTCAGGAGTTTCATAGTTCAGGAGGAAAATTCCGGCGACAGGCTTGACGTTTTCGTGGGCGAGGTTGCACAAAGCAGTAGGAGTAACGCTCAGAAAAGGATAAAAAACGGATTAGTGACGTTAAACGGAAAAACTGAAGATAAAGTTTCCAGAACGCTAAAGATAGGCGATAACGTTGGTATTACTATTGTTGCTCCAGAGCCTATAGAGCTTATTCCTCAGAATATTCCGCTTGACATTGTCTATCAGGACGAGTACCTTGCGGTTATAAACAAGCAGCAGGGCTTGACGGTGCATCCTGCAGGCGGAAGCTACAAGGATACGCTTGTCAACGCATTGTTATACCACATCAAAGATTTGAGCGGTATTAACGGCGATATAAGACCGGGTATAGTTCACAGACTGGACAAAGATACTAGCGGTCTCATGGTGATTGCAAAAAACGATTTTGCGCATGTTAATTTATCGCAGCAGATTGCGTCCAAGGAGTGCAGGCGGATATATTACGCATTGACGGAAGGCGTTTTTAAAGAGGATAGCGGCATCATTGATCAGCCGCTTTTCAGAAGTAAAACGGACAGAAAAAAAATTGCCGTCGATCCTGACGGAAGACAAGCGATAACGTTATTTAACGTTGTCGAGCGTTTTTCCGCTAACACTTTGGTAAGATTTGAATTGAAAACGGGCAGAACTCACCAGATAAGGGTTCATTCTGCGTTTATTGGTCATCCTATCGTCGGTGATAAGGTTTACGGTTTTAAGAAGCAGAGATTTGACCTTAACGGTCAGCTGTTGCACAGCAAAGAAATAACGTTTACTCATCCCAAAACGGGGGAATCGATGCATTTCGACAGTGAATTGCCCGATTATTTCCGTCGGATTTTGTCGGTACTGAAAAAATAATTATATTTTTGCTCTATTTTGTTTACTTTTTTTGAGTATTAAGTTAAAATAGAGCAGTAGAAAGTCATTCAGATGCGTTTGTTATTTGCTAAGCACGACGTTAATTGAAAATGAAAATAAACTCAAAGAGGTAGAACATGAGAAGAACTATTGAAAACATCGTTATCGGTATCCTTATCGTTTCGTTGCTCCTTGCCGTTCTCGGCGTTATCCTGACTAACGAAGCCTTGACTAAAGCTGCTTTCGTCGTATTGATGATTGTCGCTCTCGCCTATACGGTATTGCAGGTGCTCGATTATTTCGACGCGCTTAAAACGAAGGACGAAAAACTCCAGAAGCAGACTTTTTGGTTTATGGTTGTATCGGCGGTCGTTGCCGTAGCAATCGTGTGTATCAGTATTTTTGCTCTGGCAGGTAAACTGTTTTAAATTACTGTAAAATCAAAGGCGTATCTCGGACGGGATACGCCTTTTATATTTGAAAAATTTATTTGATTAAGTATTCTTTGTGCGGATCCGGGTCAACCAAAACTGTATAAAAATCGGTGTAAACTACAAATCCCGAAACGGCCCCGCTCGGTTTTTTTACAAACTTTTTCGGACAATAATCCACCGCTATGTTCGAGCCTGCCGAGGCTTGGGTGTAGTGGGCGACGATTTCTGCAGTTTTTATTATGACGTCGTCGGGAATTTCGCCTTTTTGTTTTATTATCACGGCATGGCTGCTGTGAATTTTTTGAGTGTGTAACCACAAGTCATGTGAATCGGCAATTTTAAATGTTACAAAATCATTTTGGATATTATTTTTACCGACATAAATATCAAAACCGTCTATGTTATAATGCAACGGCTTGGTGGTGTGGTTTTGCTGTTTTTTGTTTTCGGAATTGCCGGGTTTGTTCTTTATGATTTTTTTATCCGTCAGTTCTTTGGCAATTTCCGCAATATCGTCGTCTGTTTCGCAGAAAGTAAGATTTTTTGCAACTCCTTTTAGATATTCGAGCAGTCTTTCGTTTTCTTCTACCAATTGAGTGTTATGTTTTAAACTGCTTTTGAGTTTTGCGTATTTTTTATAGTATGCCTGAGAGTTTTGTTGAGGAGAGAGGCGGACGTCAAGCGGAATTACGACGGTAGGGCATTGTTCGTCGTAATAGTTGACGACTGTAACGCTCTCATCGTTCTTTTTTATCAGATGCAGATTAGCAAGTATGAGATCGCCGTATAGTTTGCTTTCTACGTTTCCCTGAGCGTCGAGGATAGCCTGTCGCTGGATGCCGAGCTTTTTTTCCGTTCTTGCTATGGCGTTTTTAAGATTGGTAGAAATACTTTTCGTCTTTTCGGCAAAACGTTGTGTTTTGTTTCTTTCGGAGTAAAAAAAGTCGTGAGCTTTGTTTAAGGTTTCAAAAAACACTTTTTCGCCTTTCCGACTCAGGTACTCAAACGGAAAAACGTCGCTCGGAGTCTTGCCGCTGTAAACTACGTTAGGGCGGGGTGCGTTATCGAGTTTGTTTAGATAGAGTTGCATTGCCTGACCGATGCTGACGTCGTTATGGTTTGCAAGAGAATATACTTCGTTTGCCGTAGTGGGACAGATACCCAATACTTTTTCGGATAAAAATTGTCTTTGGTCGGCGTATGACCCGGCAAAAAAATCGATTTTTTCGGTATCGGTCGGCAATAATTTGTCAATTTGCGGAGGAAAGAAACGGTAGGTTGCGTTAGGCAAAATTATTCTTGCAGATTGCAGATCGCAGGAAAAGTGTCTCAAACTGTCGATAATCTTGTAATTTGAGTCGGTAAGAATGAGATTGCTGTCTCGTCCCGTCAGTTCAAAAATCAAGTGAATTTCACCCGTGTAGCCCAAATCGTTTTTTGTGGTTATCAAAAAATCCGCAACCCTTTCAAAAGGCTGTTGATTAACGTCGGATATGGTGCCGTTAAGCAAGTACTTTCTCAAAAGCATGCAAAAAGTCGGTGCCGTCAAGGGATTTGCGGCTTCCTGCTCGGTAAGCAGAATACGATTGACGTTGTTGTTGCAACTGAACAGGAGTTTATAAGTTTTTTTGTTAAAAACAGTTAAAACAACCTCGTCTTTTTCGGGCATAGAAACTCTGTTTATTTTGCCGCCTATCAGTAACGCGCGTTGTTCTTTTAAAATCAGAGACAAACTCAATGCATCAAACGCCATAAATAACCTCCTAACCGATTTTACTACAAAAACGCAAATAATTCAACTTGTTTTGTCCTATTTTTATTTGCTATTTTTTTATAAGTATGTTAAAATACAAAATTGCAAAACAATATTTGAAGGAGAAAGCAATGAAGTATTCACTCAAAAAGCAAGATGGCGTAGTAACCGCCACGTTTACCGTTCCTGCCGAAGAATGGGCTGAAGCAAAGGAACAGGCCTATCAAAAGAACAAGTCCAAGTATTCCGTACAAGGTTTCCGCAAGGGACATGCACCGAGAAAGGTTCTCGAAACGGTTTACGGTCCAACTTTGTTTGAAGAACACGCCTTCGACGACGTAGTCGAAAAGCAATTGACGGAAATGTACGATAAAGAAAAGGCTCTTTATCCCGTGGACAGACCTGTGTTGGTTTCTAAGACGATTAACGAAAAAGGTCTCGTATACGTCGTATCCATTACCGTAAAACCCGACGTAAAACTCGGCACGTATACCGGTCTGACAGTCAATAAGGATAAAGTCGAAGCAACCGAAGAAGAAATAAATGCAGAAATCAATGCGGCTCGCGAAAGAGCGGCACGCTATATCCAGATTACCGATCGTCCCGTTCAGGAGGGCGACGAGGTTGTGCTTGACTATTCCGGCAGCGTGGACGGCGTCAAGTTTGACGGCGGCACGGCGCAAAAGCAAACTTTAGTTATCGGCAGCCATCATTTTATTCCCGGTTTTGAGGAACAAATGGTTGGCATGAATATCGGCGAAACCAAAAATCTCAACGTTAAGTTCCCCGAAGATTATCATGCGGAAAATCTTGCAGGCAAAGACAGCGTGTTCGAAGTAACGGTACATGAAATCAAGGTTAAAGAATTACCTGAAATTGACGACGAGTTTGCAAAGGACGTCAGTGAATTCGATTCTTTGACTGAATACAAAGACGATATTGCAAAAAAAATAGTTGAACGTAAAGAAAAGAACGCCGAAACAAAGGCTGAAAACCAGCTGCTGGAAGAAATCGTAAAGACTTGCGAGATGAACGTTCCCGACTGCATGGTCGAAACGCAAATCGACAATTATTTACACGATTTCGAATATTCTTTAATGTATCAAGGATTAAAACTTGACGATTACGTCAAATATACTAACACTTCGATTGACGATATCCGTGCTCAGTACAAAGACAGAGCGAAGAAAACGGTAGAGACGCGTTTGGTGATGGAAGCTATCATTAAAGCCGAAAAAATCAAAGCCGACAAAAAATCGGTCAACGCTAAAATTGCGGATTACGCAAAACAAATGAACGTCGACGCTAAAGAATATGCCGCACAACTTAATGCGGAACAAACTTCTTATATCGAAAACGAAGTTATTACCGACAAATTGTTGGAATTCTTGAAGAGCAATAACAGTATCATTTAATTATCACAAAATCGGGAGTAAAGTATGAGTTTAGTACCAATTGTAGTTGAGCAAACCAACAGAGGCGAGAGATCTTACGATCTGTACAGCCGTTTACTTGAAGACAGAATAATATTTTTGTCGGGTGAGATTGACGATAACCTGGCAAATTTGATTATTGCACAGTTAATTTATCTTGAAGGCAAAAACTCGACTAAAGATATCAGTTTGTACATTAACAGTCCCGGCGGTTCGGTCAGCGCAGGTATGGCTATATACGACACGATGAAGTATATCAAGTGCGACGTTGCAACTATCTGCGTCGGTCTGGCTGCCAGCATGGGTGCATTTATTCTGTCAAGCGGAACAAAAGGCAAACGTTATAGTTTGCCCAACAGCGAGATTATGATTCATCAACCGCTCGGCGGAGCAAAAGGTCAGGCAAGCGATATCGAAATTACTACAAAGCAGATACTTAAAACCAAAGAAAAATTAAATCGGATTTTAGCGGCAAATACGAATCAACCGATAGAAAAGATCAGATTGGATACCGACAGAGATTTTTATCTTGACGCAGAAGAGGCTAAGGAATACGGTCTGATTGACGAAATTTTTTATGACAGAAAGGGCTGATTTTTATGGATTTTTTTGATAAAGAAACTCAAACTCACGAGGAACGTTGTTCTTTTTGCGGTAAACCCAAGTCTAAGACGGGCAAGTTGATAGGCAGTCCGAACGGTGATTTGTTTATTTGCGACGAATGCGTAGAAATTTGCAATGAATTGGTTAAGTCCGACAAAGACGACGGTGCGGAAGAGGTCAACGTTAAGCTTCCCACGCCCGAAGAAATCAAGGCAGAACTCGATAAGTACGTCGTCGGGCAGGCCACTGCAAAACGCACTTTAGCCGTTGCCGTATACAACCACTACAAACGTGTGTTTAACAAAAACAAACGTGCGTCAACCAAAGACGATGACGTAGAGTTGGAAAAGAGTAATATTTTGATGCTTGGACCGACCGGTAGCGGTAAAACTTTGCTTGCAAAAACTTTGGCAAGGACGCTGAACGTTCCGTTTGCCGTTGCGGACGCAACAACCATTACCGAAGCAGGTTACGTCGGTGAAGACGTAGAGAATATTCTTTTAAAACTCATTCAGAACGCCGATTACGACGTGGAAAAAGCTCAAAAAGGTATCGTTTATATTGACGAAATCGATAAAATTGCAAAAAAAGGCGAAAACGTTTCCATCACTCGCGACGTTTCCGGAGAGGGCGTTCAGCAAGCTTTATTGAAAATACTGGAAGGTACCGTTGCAAACGTTCCTCCGCAAGGCGGAAGAAAACATCCTCAACAAGAATTTATTTCGATAGATACTACCGATATTCTGTTTATTTGCGGCGGCGCTTTCGTCGGTCTGGATAAAATCGTTACTCAGCGTACGCATACAGGCAGTCTCGGGTTTGGTAATACTATCAGCGAAAATAAAGAAATCGACATGGCAGAATTGATGGAAGATATTCAGCCGCAGGATTTTATTAAATACGGTTTGATACCGGAGTTTGTCGGTCGTCTGCCCATATCGGTAGGTCTTTCTCCGCTGGATGAAGAAGCGTTGGTAAGAATTCTGACCGAACCGCAAAACTGCCTTGTAAAGCAATATGTCAAGTTGATGAAGATGGACGGTATCGACCTGGAGTTTAAGTCGGAGGCAGTCTCGGCTATCGCGAAAAAGGCGATAGAGCTGAAAACGGGCGCAAGAGGTTTAAGGTCTATTATCGAAGGGGTTATGCTTGACTTTATGTACAGTGCGCCCAGTGATAAGTCGATAGAAAAAATTATTATCGACGAAGACTGCGTGTCTAAACGAAAAGAACCCACTATAATAAGAAGGCAGACGGAAGCAATTTAGTCGTTATTGATTAAAATTTTAGAAAAGTGAAATAATATTAAGAAAAAA
Source organism: Clostridiales bacterium (assembly GCA_004558105.1). Classification (GTDB taxonomy): domain Bacteria; phylum Bacillota; class Clostridia; order Christensenellales; family CAG-314; genus SFEB01. The sequence continues at coordinate 2,820 of SFEB01000042.1, read as the reverse complement.
TCCTTTTAAAAAAAGGATTTTTTTGTTGCAAAAACAAATAATATTCTTGCTTTTATGACAGTTTTTATTTATAATAGTAAAAAGAAATTCAGGAGGTAGTTTATGGCGGTATATCCTGTTGTTCCGCTCAGAGGATTAATAGTTTTTCCACATACTACGATTACGATAGACGTGGGCAGAAAAAAATCGTTGGCAGCTTTTACTGCGGCAATGCAACGCGACGGGCAGGCTCTTTTTTGCGCGCAAAAAGAACTGTCACTACCTGAGCCTACGGCAGGCGATATAAGGACTTGCGGTACGGTTTGCCGTATTCTGCAACGCATAGATTTGCCCAATAAAAACGTAAGATTGCTCGTACAAGGCTTGTACAGGGTAAAAATAAAAAACTTTTTGCCTAACGAAGAGTTTTTGGAGGCAGAGGCGGACAGGATTGAAATAACGAACGACGATACCGTCATGACCGAAGCGTTGTTTCGCAAAGCAAGAGAGTTATTGGCGACTTTCAGCGTTAACACAAACGGCAAAATAAATAAGGACGTTCTGGCACAACTCGCCGAAAAAAACGATCCTAACGAGTTTATCGATTTACTGAGTCATCTGGTTGTTTATCATGACAGTAAAAAGCAAGAAATTCTTGAAATCGGCGATACGGAAGCGCGATTGACGGAACTTTGTAATTGCCTTGCTAACGAGATAGAAATAGCAAAAGTTGACAAAAAAATTGCCAGCGACGTAAAGGAATCGATTGATAAAGGGCAGAAAGAATTTTATCTTAAAGAACAGATGAAGGCGATTTCTCAGGAACTCGGTTCGGGTGAAGACGAGATTGTCGAAATCGAGAATAAAATCAAAGCCGCAAAAATGCCGAAAGAAGTAGAAGAAAAAGCTTTGAAAGAATTAGGCAGACTGGCTAAAATGCCTGCGGCAAGCCCCGACGCAAGTGTAAGCAGAAGTTATATCGAATGGCTGACTGACTTGGAGTGGAACGAAGAAACCGTCGATAATAAGGACTTGAAGCGCGCTCGCGAGATACTCGACGAAGATCATTTCGGTCTGGAAAAAATAAAAGAACGTATTTTGGAGTATCTTGCCGTTATTCAGTTGACGGGAAAGATAAAAGGTCCGATATTGTGTTTTGTTGGTCCTCCGGGAGTTGGTAAAACAAGCATAGTCAGGAGTATTGCCCGTGCTTTAAACAGAAAGTACGTCCGCATGAGCCTTGGCGGCGTCAGCGACGAGGCGGAAATAAGAGGTCACCGCAAGACCTACGTCGGCAGTATGCCGGGGAAAATAATTTATCTGATGAAACAGGCGCATTGTATCAACCCGGTAATGCTTTTTGACGAAATCGACAAAATGAGCCGCGACTATAAGGGTGATCCCAGCAGTGCGATGCTGGAAGTATTGGATCCCGAGCAAAACAACTCTTTCGTTGACCATTATCTGGAAGTACCGTTCGATTTATCTAAAACGCTTTTCGTCGCCACCGCAAACAAGCTCGATTCCATTCCCGCGCCTTTGCTGGATAGAATGGAAGTTATAGAATTGTCGGGTTATACCGAGGAAGAAAAGCTCAGTATAGCGAAAGACTTTTTGATCAAAAAAGAAGAAGAGCAAAACGGTTTGCCGGTCGGCAGTCTTAATATTACCGACAACGGGATAAGAAAAATCATAGAATCTTACACGAGAGAGTCGGGCGTAAGAACTTTGGAAAGAGAACTTGCTAAAGTTTGTCGTAAAAAGGCTCTCGCCTTGGTAGAAGGCAAGGATATAAACGAAAAGATAACAGAAAAGAACGTCAGCGATTATCTGGGAGTAGAAATTTATAAAAACGACGTAATAGATACCAAGGACGAGGTGGGTACCGCTACAGGACTTGCATGGACAGCCGTAGGCGGCGTGTCCCTCAGCGTGGACGTAACTTTGTTTGACGGCAAAGGCGAGATTTTACTGACGGGAATGATGGGCGACGTCATGAAAGAATCTGCTCGTACCGCCATCAGTCTCGTAAAGAGTTTAAGCAAAGATTACGGTATAAACGGAGAGGTGTTTGCAAAAACCGATATTCACGTTCATATTCCCGAAGGCGCAATACCCAAGGACGGTCCAAGTGCCGGGATAACAATGGCTACGGCAATTATGTCCGCTTTTACGGGGCGCGCAGTATCCAAAAAGGTTGCCATGACTGGCGAAGTAACGCTCAGGGGCAAGGTTTTACCGATAGGCGGACTTAAAGAGAAAACCTTGGCGGCGTTCAGAGTCGGTATTAAAAAGGTGATTATTCCTAAGGACAACGAAAAAGATTTGCAGGAGATTCCAAAAGAAGTCAGGGATAATATGACATTCGTTTTGGCAGAGGATATAAAAACAGTATTTGATAACAGTCTGATTTAATCGTAAAGAGGTAACAAATGAAAATTTCGTACGCCGAGTTTTTATCGAGCGCGGCAAGACCTAAAGACAAGATAAAGAGCGGTTTACCGCAGATTGCGGTCGTTGGCAAAAGCAACGTGGGGAAAAGCAGTTTTATCAACTATTTTGCTCACGACGGCAAGCTTGCCAGAGTATCTAAACAGCCCGGCCGCACTAAAATGATAAACTATTTTTTAATCAACCGTGAGTTTATACTTGCCGATTTGCCGGGGTACGGTTTTGCAAGAGTATCTCAAGAAGAAAAACGGCGTTGGGCGGAGTTAATAGACGACTACCTGGCAAACGAACCTGATATTTGCCTGGTTATATTTTTGGTGGATATTCGGCATGATCCCACGCAAGACGACATGATAATGTACAACTTTTTATTTAAAACGGGATTACCTT
>SFEB01000041.1 GCA_004558105.1 Clostridiales bacterium | reverse complement strand
ATGCCCTGTCCGCAGTCGCTCACCTTCACGGTCACACGTCCGCGCTCCATCCCGCACCAGACACAGAGTTTTCCGCCCGGCATCGAAAAGCGTATTGCATTGGAAATAAGGTTGTTCCAAACATGGGACAGCATCTCCTCGTTAAACACATATGTCACAGGCTCGAGCTCAATTTCAAGCTCGAGCTTTTTTCCCGTCCACTCCCTTTCAAAAAGGAGTATGCATCGCCTTATCTGTTCGTCGAGACTGAACTCAGTAATATCGCTGACTATGCTGATGTTTTCATATTTTGAAAGCAAAAGCACGTTTGAGGACATTCTGGCAAGTCTGTCGGCCTCCGTTTCTATTATTTCAAGATACTCGTCCCTGAGCTCCGGAGAAATGTTTCCCCTCCGGAGCTGTCTCGCAAAACCGCGGATGGAAACGATGGGCGTTTTGAACTCGTGCGAAAAATTGTTTACGAAATCCGAACGCAGTATTTCCGTTTTTTCAAGTTCTGCGGCAAGATTATTAAACTTTTCTGCAAGATTTTTCATCGCCATGTAACCTTTGAAATTTACCCTTACGGAATAGTCACCCGCAGAAAGTTTTTCAATACCGTTTATGAGAATATTAATGGGTTTAAAAACAAGAATACTTATGACGTAGGCAAGACCTATCCCAAGCAATACGCTTGCAACGATAAATAAAAACAAGAAAAGTTCGCCGTAATCTTCAAGATAATCGACGGTAACGGCACCGGTAACCAAAAGAATGTACCATGTAACCAGTACGACGACGGAAACCACCAGAATTACCATTACAAGGCTTAAAACGTATAGGTTTCTTATTTGTTTCTTAGAATTTTTCAGGTCGTTTTTCATACTTTTTTAACCGCCTTATACCCGAGCCCTCGTATGGATTGAATTTCAAACTCTTTCCAGCCTTCGAAACGTTTTCTCAGCCTGCCGATGTGTACGGTAACCGTTTCCGGTACCGTATCGCACTCCATACCCCATATTTCGTCCATAAGTTGCAACCGCGTGAAAATTTTATCCGGATAGGACAAGAGTTTATATAAAAGCAGAAACTCTTTTTGAGGAAGTTCTATATGCTCGTCGCCGCGCGTCACCGTAAAACTGTCGTAGTCGAGCGTCATACTTCCCACGGTTATTTTTCTTTCGCTTTCTATCTTTGCGCGTCGCAAAAGCGCCTTTACATGCAGCAAAAGTTCTTCGTTATCGAAAGGTTTTGACATAAAATCATCGATACCGGAAATAAAACCTTTTTTCCTGTCCTCGGACAATTGTTTTGCCGACACCATAAGTACGGGCAACTCGCTGCAAAAAGTTCGTAATTCTTTCGTAAACTCGTATCCGTCGAGTTTCGGCATCATTATATCGACGATAACGAGATCAATATGATTTTTTTCAAAAACGCGTAACGCCTCTTCGCCGTTAGTCGCTTCCGTAACGGTATAATTTTCGGATTCCAACAGTTCGCGAAGCATAAAACGGGTATTTTTATCATCGTCCACCACGAGAATATCGAACATTCCTTACCTCCTGTATCGGTTTTATCCTATCACAACGGAAAATTTTAGTCAACAATATTGCATTTTTTGTCGAACGTGCGCTTTTTATCCGACAATCTTTTTATCTTTTTTTTGCTTTTAACCACTAAAAAAACGCCCTTCCCTTTTTCGGTAAGGACGTTTTATTCTTTATCGCTTAATCCAGAATATAGCCTTTAAGAACCTTTAAAGTGTTGAGTACGCCGTCTTTGTGACTGCGTTCGTAACCGTGAGAAGCGTAAACGCCTGCACCTATCAGCCCATGTCTGATATCGTTACCGCCCCTTAACGTTGCCTCAACGTCCGAGCCGTAAGCAGGATAAACGTCTACGGCGTAATCCGCTCCTTCTCTCTTTGCCGCGGCGATAAGGTTGGTTACTACAGTGTAGTTGTACGGTCCGCCTGAGTCTTTTGCGCAAATTGACACTTGTCTTTCGGTGCATTGCAAGCCGTTACCCACGCAACCCATGTCTATCGAAATTGCTTCCGTAACTCCGGTCGGTACCGACGCAGAACCGCCGTGACCTACTTCTTCAAACACGGTCACATGTCCGTAAACTCTGCGTTGCGGAACGATTTTTTTGTCGGCAAGATATTTTGCAAAACCAAGCAAAATTCCGACGGAAAGTTTATCGTCCAGATAACGACTCTTGATATAACCTTTTTCCGTCACGCGCGTGCGCGGTTCGAAACAAACCACGTCGCCCACGTCGATTCCGAGTTTTTTTACGTCTGCCTCATTGGACACAAGTTCGTCAAGCACTACTTCTACCGTGTCAAAAGTACGTTTAGTACCGTTGTATTCAAGATTAACATGAGTGGACGCGTTTACGAGTTGCAACGTTCCCTCGTATATTCCGTTGAATTTGGTAACTACTCTTACGTTTTCCGCTTCGGCATTGTTGGCGTTCATTCCGCCGAGATTGGTTATGCGAAGTCTTCCGTTTCCTTTGACTTCCGCAACCATTCCGCCCAAAGTATCGGTATGAACTTCAAGCAAAAGCCCGTTGTCCGAGTCTTTACCGCCGAGGTCGACGACAACTCCGCCTTTTACCGTGTAACGAGCGGAAAAACCGAGCGATTCAAACTGTTCGATTACCCACTTGGTTGCATTTTCGGTATATCCCGTCGGACTGTCTATTTGTAACAATTCTACCGTTTTTTCAACGGCGTATTCCATATACTCTTTCATTTTTTTCCTCCGTCGCTTTACGATTATACCACAACGAGGGGAGTTTAGCAATTATTAACGAAAAATTTCAATAAAAAAGCCCCTTTTCAAAAGGAGCTTTTTATTACGTTACGTTTTCTTAAACGGTAACTCCGACAGACACGTTATCTACCTTACGGTTCTGCAATTCTTTTACGGGATGAGCCTTATCCTGATAACGGTAGTCCTCGCCCGCTTTCATGATATAGTTTTCGATAACAAGATGGCTTTGTACGCCGGAGGGATTGCCGTTGACCTGACTTTGATATTGCAAAAATTTGCTGTTCGGAGTCAGATTGTTTACGTTGATATAACCTTCCTTTTTGGTGGTGTTGTGAACGGTATCGGCAAGAACTTGTCTGATATAGTCTTTGTTGGAATGAAGCGAAACGATTTCGGGGAAACTTCCGTCGCCCTTGATGACGTCCTGCCAACTCTTGTTCTCGTACTTTTTAAGAAGGTTGTCTGCCGCAAACAAATGTGCGACTTCCATCTCGTAAAGACGTTCGTAAATACCTTTGAGATATTTGTCCTTTTCGTCCTGATACATACTGTAATACAAATACGCCTCGCAATACTCATGCATAAGGTTACATTCCAACCAGGTCAGATTCTGGTCGAGCAAACTGCCGTACTGCGTGACGTGATCCTCTTCTACCATACCTATTTCGGTATACAACTTGCGACCTGCGTCGTTTTTATAAAACGCGCCGAGGTTCATGTAATAGTTCATCGTTTGTTGCTCGGCAGCGGTGATGATGTGCGTATCGAGAATTGTCTGCAAATCGGCTTTCTGAGAAGAAACGGCTTTCTTTATCGTGTCTGCCGGATATCTGTGATGCGCGATAGTCGGACGACCGGGCATAATCTCCGTATAGTTGCCGACAAGGTTTTCCGCCTTGATACCCGTGTCGTTAAGCAATAAATCCGCGTAACGGTACAAGTGGTCAAAGTCCTCAAGAAGGGCAAAATCCAACGTTTGTTTAAAGTTTTTGTCCTTGGTGCGCTGTGCAAACAAACTTGTCAGGTCAACCGCGAGTTGTTCGTAGGATATCGTCGTTTCCAGTTGCGTCTCGTTTACGGGTTTGAGCGAAGACAAAAGTTTTTGTTGCTGTTGTTCCTGTCGTCTTACCACAGCAAGGGAACGGCGAACGTCGTTGTTCGTTTCTCTGCGTGAAAAACGGTGTGAAAACCAAACGCCTTCGTATTCTGCGCCGTTTAAAAGTATAATACGCGTTTTGGTATAAGGATCGACTTCCTGCTTTTTGTACGGACGAGCGGCAAGATCAGACCAGCTCAGCACGCAATCGTCAACTTTTTTTGGTTTCATTTCAAATGGGTTCATAGTTTTACCTCCGATAATTTTGTTTTGTATTATTGCCACTAAGACCGCCTTTAAACTTGAAAAAATTAAAAAATCGGAAAAAGGCGTTAAAAAAACCCGCAAATGCTGCGGGTTTGGCAGTAATAATATAAATCAATCGTACGTAAGCCACTTTTCCATCTTTTCGTTATAACTCTTTTCTTTCTTTTCTATCTGTTCGGTGACTTCGATAATCTTTTTGTAGTCGCTCATGACAGACGGATCTGACAAGCTTTCGTTTAATTGCCGTATCTCCTCTTCCAACGCCGTCAATTCTCTTTCCAAACGGTTTTTATCCATTCTGTCGATACGCTGTTGCTTTTTATCCGACGCCTGCCTGACAGGCTTTTCCGCCTTCTCATTCGGTTGAGTCGGGACGTTGGTTCCGTCCTTTTTATACTTCAGGTACGCGTCGTAATTTCCGTTGACGGTAACAAAACCTTCGGGCGTGATTTCAACGATTTTCGTTGGTACTTTTTTAAGCAGATATCTGTCGTGACTAACCAAAACGAGGGTACCCGTGTATTCGCTAAGAGCTTTATCCAGCCCTTCCATCGCCTTAAAATCAAGGTGGTTTGTCGGCTCGTCAAGCACCAGAACGTTGGCTCTTTTAGTCATCAGAATTGCCAAAAGAACCTTACTGACCGTTGCGCCCGAAAGCTCGCTAAGTTTTTTTAAAACGTCGTCGCCTACGATATTGACGCGGGCGAGTAAACTTCTTACGTCATACTGAGTTGCGAGACGAAGCTGACTGCAAACAAAGTCGTAAACCGTCAGATTTTTGTTAAGAGTCTTGCCTTCCTGCTCCATGTACGCGGTTTTAACACCCTTTCCCCAACCGATAACGCCGTCAAACGGAATAAGTCTGAATAAGGCGGATAAAAAACTTGATTTACCCACGCCGTTAGTACCTACTATGGCGATTTTTTCTCCACGCGTAACTTCAAAATTAACGTTTTCAAACAATCTTTTATTGTCGCCCACGGTAATGCCGAGATTTTTTACCGTAAGAACGTTTTTTGTCGGTTCTTCGTCGTAGTCAAAATTGAGAACAATATCCTTGGGAGGCGGCGGAACCGCTTCGATGCGTTGCATTTTTTCCAACGCCTTGACACGACTTCCGACGCTGTTCGTGCTTGAAGAAGCGGCAAGATTCTTTCTTACAAACTCTTCCATACGGGCAATCTCTTCCTGCTGTTTTGCGTACTCCTTGGCTTGCAAATCCAGTGCCGCCTGCCTCTGTTGCAAAAAGGATTGATAACCGCCTTTGTAACGGTATATTTTTTTATCCCGCACTTCCGCTATACTGTCGCAACAACAGTCAAGAAAATATCTGTCATGACTCACTACAACGATTGCGCCGCTAAAACTCTTTAAATACCCTTCCAACCACTGCCTCGTTTCAAAATCCAGGTGGTTAGTCGGTTCGTCAAGCAATAAAACATCTGGCGCCAGACACAACAGTTTTGCCAGAGCAAAGCGCGTTTTTTCTCCGCCGGACAAATCTCTCACGCTTCCCGAAAGATCTCTGTCGGCAAAACCCATACCGTTAAGTACCTTTTTGATATTCGTCTCAACGTTGTATCCGTCGAGGCTGTCGTAGTACGCCATAAGGCTGTTTATCTGGTTGCTCGTTGCCTTGTATTCTACGCTGTCGGTCGGTAAATCGGCAAGTTTATTACGCAGGTTGTCAAGTTTTGCGGCAACCTCGTCCACCTCGGCAAAACTGCTGCGGATTTCCCGATACAAAGTGTTGTCGCCGAGAAGTTTTTCCACCTGCTTTAAATAGCCGATTTTCAAGTCCTTTTTTATATACAACTCGCCCACGCCGTTTTTCGGATCGTTGTCAAACTCGCCGTCGAAAATCACGTTAAGCAGCGTTGTCTTGCCAACACCGTTTACGCCCACGACTCCTATACGGTCATGTTCGTTTACCGAAAAATCAACGTTTTTTAACACTACCTGATCTTTAAACGACTTCGTTACGTTCTTTAAGCTTATAAGCATACCTTTATTTTACACGAAAACTTCCGTTTTATCAAGAAAAAAGCGTAACAATTTTGCTACGCTTTGCTTTAATTTTTATTTTGATTTTTACCGTTTACAAAAATATGCACACCAGCACGTTCGCCAGAATACCTGCCACTATGCCGCCTATCGTGTGGAAAAGTATAGCCCAACCGGTCAGATTACGCATCTTTAAGCTGTCCATCATTGAAACGTGAGTGGACAGATAACCGCTCCAGAACATACACATTGCGGTAAACACCGCTACGTCGTTGGCACTGAATTCGATACTCAATCTACCTATCAAACCCAACGCAGCCCCTGCGCTTCCGAGTGCGGTCAGAGGTACGGCAATGTTTTCAGGAGAAGAAAAACCGAAAAGGAATTTCAGCACGGGCGAACAAAACTCGCCGATTGCCGGAATAAGCGCTATACCCTCACCCGCGCTTCCGGTGTATCCGCCCGTAGGCTCGCCGTACGTAAGCATCATTACGATAGTTGCTATAATAAGAACGCCGGGAATTATTCCCAGACCGATTTTTACACCGCTTTTTCCGCCGTCAAGAATTGCCGAAAAAAATCTGTTAAGACCGCCGCCGCTGCGGATTTCTCTGAAGCGATCGGCGTCGTAAACGATTGTTTCGCCTTCATCTTCCACCGCTTCCGCCTCGGTACCGTAAATTTTTTTCGTTTTAAAAAGCATGAGCCGCGTTACGAGTATGCTGGTTAAAAATACAGCAATAACGCCCATTAATACGGGCAAAGCGTTGCCGCTCTTCATCGTCACCATAGAAACGATAACGATAAGTCCCATTCCGTAAGTGGTACCAACGTTGGTTATCGCACCGAGTTGATACTTTTTAAAATATCTCCGAAAGCCTTTACTGTCCGCCAAAGTAAGCACCGCTGGATTGTCGGACAAGAACGACGCTAAAATCGCCATGCTCGTCGCGCCCGGCATACCGAATAAAGGTTTCATTAACGGCGACAGAACTTTATTGGCAAGACTTATCACCCCGAATTCGCTCAACAACTCTGCCAAAGCACCTATGACTACTGCTATCGCCATCAGGTAAAAGCAAGTATTAATCAACAGGTCGAACGCAGTCTTGAACCATGTATTGAGGGTATTTGCAAAACCCATTTTTATCCCGAACAAGGTAAAAAAGCCGATAACCAGCGCAAGGCATACGAAACCTTCCACACTGACGGCTTTTTTTAGTACAGGTTGATCTTTACAAACTTCCGTTGCGGTAGTCGTACTTTCTTTTTTTTCTTTTTCAACATTGTCCGCCAAAGGCGGTACGGGCTGCTCCATTATTCTATCCTCACAAAACAAGGCAAGTTTATCAATATTTTCAAGTTATGTCAATCGTTTCAGAGATTTTTAATCAACGTTTTTACTCCATGAGTATATTTTTGGTCTCTTCAAACAACAACTGGACTTTCTGGTTGGTATAAACTTCCATCGCATCGTCGAAATATATGTTTTTTGCCAGAGTTGCCTCGATTTTTTTAAGATCGGCGTTGGTGCCGTCGATATCCATTTTTTCTTTTTTTATTACGCTGAAAACCTTATTGATCTGACACTTTAAGGACAAAAGTTTCAACATACGGTGGTTGTCCTGCTCTTCTTTGGGCAACGCGGAAAGATCTTCTATCGCTTTTTCGACGTTACGGCGGGTTTCGTCCAGTTTGCGCGTGTCGCCGTTACCGTTTTCTCTTTTGTTATCCGAAATAAACTTATACAGATTGTACAGGTAAAGATTGTTTTCGACGCCGTAAAGCATGTTTTCGTACATTGATTTTTTGGATTTGTCGAAACCGTTGGATTTTAATACTTCGAGAACTTTCAACGCTTCGTTGCAATAGTGACCGACGTCGATGTCTTTGAAGGTGTAATAAGTACTGCCGAGGTGACGGTACGCACGCGCCTTTAAGAACAAGTACTGTTCGTATTCTTCCTGCGACATGCCTTTCGGCGCTTCTTTATTCAATTCTTTGCCTATACGGTTTTCGATGATATCTATGGAGGTAAAAATGGCGTCGTAGCCTTCTTTTCCTTTTCTTATTTTTATTATCATTTTGAAACAGTCAATAGTTGTTGGATTTAAATTATCTCTTACAAAAGAATTAAACATACTAATAAAATTATCATTTAATTCAAATTTTCCAAATATCATACTTAAATCATAAAAAAATATTCTTAAATATTTATCTCTCATAATATACCTCTTGGTTTTTTATTATATATTTTTTATTTTAAGATTTCAAGAATTATTAAAATATGATAAAATATTCTTGGATGTGATTATATGGCAGAACAAAAAACTATTGTATTTAAAGTAAGTGATAATATCAAAGAAAAAATGATTGATTATTATGAATTATTACAAAGAGATAAGAAACCACCATACTCTATTTTTCAAGCTGAAGAAGGTGGAACTATTATAACTTTATATGAAAGTGGTAAAGTTATGTTCCAAGGAATAAGTGCTGATATTGATGCTAATATGTGGAAAGACTTAGAAAGACATTTTAATGATAGAGATATAGATAGTGAAATGAAAACTAAAGATGATAAAGAGAATGATAAAACATACTACTATTATGATGCGATTGGTAGTGATGAAGTTGGTACTGGTGACTATTTTGGTCCTATTATTGTAACTGCTACACTAGTTGATAAATCTACTAGAAAATTACTTGAAGATTTGAAAATAATGGATTCTAAGAAGATGACTGATGAAAAGATACGTAGATGTGCCCCTATTCTTATGGATAAAATACCTTATGTTACGTTCACATTATCAAATGTTAAGTATAATGAACTATCTAATAAAGGTTTTAATATGAATAAGATCAAAGCGATACTACATAATAGAGTTTTATATGAACTATCTAATAAGGGAATACCTTATCATAAAATCATAGTTGATCAATTTACTACTCCTAAAAGTTATTTTAGTTATTTAAAACAAGAAAATATTACTGATAAAGTTACTAAGATAACATTTTTAACTAAAGGTGAAAGTAAACATTTAAGTGTAGCTGCTGCAAGTGTAATAAGTAGATATTTATTCTTAGTAGAAATGGATAAGTTATCAGAAAAATATGGAGTTACAATATTAAAAGGTGCTAGTGATAAAGTAGATGAACTTGGTAAAAAGATTGTTTCTAAGTATGGTAAACTTGAGCTTGAAAAGATAGCTAAACTTAATTTTAAAAACACAGAAAAGATTCTAGATAATTAGAATCTTTTCATTTTCTATGAGTTTAATTTTATAAATACCTGTTTTAGGACAAGTATATTCAAATTTTACTTTTAACTCTTCTTTTGTTTCTTCTTTTTTATCATCTTTAACTTCATCTTTTAGTATTTTATATTCTTTAGATGTAGCGTCATTTAATATATTAGTATTTTCTAAGTATGTGTATTTTAGTGGGTCTACTTTTTCATTATTAATTTTCACTTCGTAATGGCAGTGAGTACCTTTTGAGTATCCTGTGTTTCCCATTACACCTAGTATGTCACCTTTATGCACTTTATCACCTTTTTTGACTCTAATAGTGTTATATTTTAGATGTGCAACAACTGTTTCAATATTATTACCATGATCTATTATTACATAGTTACCATAAGTTTTACTTGTTTTATCCGTTTTATTATAGTTCTTTAATACTTTTATTACCGTTCCGTCTGCTGGAGCAAGGATATTATGATTAGGTCCTCCATATTTAGAGTTCCATGCCATATCTATTCCTTTATGACTACTTGAATACCCTCTTGTGAAACTTACATACTTACAAGGAAAATATAGTTTTATCATAAGTCTTTTCTTTCTATTTCTTTTACTTCGTTTATTTTATTAAATGATTTAAATAGTTTATCTTCAAATGCTTTATATAGAGAGTCTGCTCCAATGAAACTAAATAAGCCTACCCAAAGAGATTCTACTAATGTATAATTTGTAAAAGATAAAGTAAAAAGCATACCAAAACTCATAGATACTAAGAATGATATATATACCAGGCAATCACTACATTTTATTAATGATACAGTTTTTATTTTTTGAACAAATGATGTACTAATTATACTTGATGATACTGCTATTAAAAGTAGTGCTTTTATTAATTCTATATTCATATTATCACCTATAGTATTTTATTACTTATAGAGATTTATGAATATTATTAGAGTCTAAAATAAGTTACTTTGTACAGTAACTTATTATATATTTATCTTCGTA